>JBGPHE010000039.1:0-7494 GCA_041484255.1 Candidatus Nanoarchaeia archaeon | reverse complement strand
TCGCGGCCTTGCTGCGGCGCTTCGTAGCGCCACATGCGGTCCACGGAGAACCATTTGACGGGTTTGGCGAGTTCGCGCTGCTTGCTCACGAACATGCGCGTCATCGGCACGGTCAGGTCATACTTGAGCGCGTTCTCTTCGGAACTTTTCTTCTCCAGAAGGAACATTTGGCTCTTGGTCTCTTCGCCGGACTTTGCCGTGAGCAGCTTGACCGTCTCGATGCTCGGCGCCATGACTTGGTTGAAGCCGTATTTCTGGCACGCAAGGGACAACTGGCCGATGATTTTGGCCAGCGCAGCGAAGTCGCTGGGAAAGAAATCATTCGTGCCCTTAACGCGCGGGAACATGCGCTTCAAGGGCAGAAGGGGGTATAAAAACCTTTGCCGGAAGCAAAGGTCCCCGTCAGCAGCGCTGACGATGGCTTTACTCGGTGCAGGGCGGCGCGCGCATCGTGGTCGCCTTGCTGTCTGCCTTGGTGCGGACGCGGGTGTCCATGGGCGACGGCAGCGGCTTGTAGAACGATGCGAGGCCGAGGTGCGCGTAGTTGTACTTGCGCACGAACTCGTGCTGTTCAAGCGTCAGGTGGTCCAGGTCTGCCATCATGGGCAGGGGGAGTTCCTCGCGGTGCTTGCCTTCGTAGCGCACGCTCATTGCTTTAGTGTGGAACATGTTGCCGAGGGGGCTGACGTACAGCTTGACGCTGTGCTTCGCCACGTCGGGGTCGCTGTCCAGCGTCCTGCCGATGCTGACGTACATGGAGTGTCCGTGCGACGGCTCCTTGGCGCGCAGGGTGATCTGCTTGCGGATCCATTCCGGAAGCTTGCTGATCTCCTGCGTGAGGCGGTCGTAGAAACGCACCTGGCTCGCCGCGGTGTTGTGTTCGCGCTTGAGCACCTGCTCGCCGAACTTGATGTAGTCTCCGACGCCGGCGTCGGTCAGCTTGTGCATGACGCCTTTGACGCTGACTTCGGGGCGGAACAGTTCGCAGACCTTCTGGTAGTTCTGGTCAAAGTAGCTGTTCATGCGTCGTTCGGTGTGAAAGGTTGTTTCTGTCATCGTTGTTTCTCCGTTGCTGTCATTGCTGTGATAGTCATCACTTGTAATCGCCGGTCATTCCCAAATGCCTGTACGCGGCGAATGCCGCGTTCTTGGCTCGTGCCACGAGAACAGGCCGCTTGCGGTCGCCTGCGACGTTGCAGATGTCCTTGACGAGCGTGTCGTTGGTCCAGAGCTGCAGCTTTGCCTCGTACGTGCCTTGCGCGTTCGCGTGCTTGCGCAGCGCGAGCTCGAGCGAGACGTACGGGACGGTCTTGTCGCGAACGCCCTTGATCCAGAACGTGGGCGACTGGGCGCTGTCCAGGCGGATTTCGAGCTGGCTGCGGACGTCGTCCGAAATGTCTGCCTTGTTGATGCGGTGCAGCAGGTGCTTGAATGCGACGACTTTTGCGCCGTACGCGTCGGTTGCCGGCGTGAACTGCGCGGGAACGATGGTTCCTGCGTGGCGCTCGGTGCCGTTGTAGGTCGTCTTGTTGAACGCGCTCATGGCGCGGGTGTACATCTGTCCGAACACGTCGGGCGTGTGCGCGACGTTCTGCATCGCCAAGTGATATGCGCGTTCGATAATCTGGCTGCGCAATGCCTTCATGTCGTTCGTCGTCGATGACGCTGTGAAGCGTGCGGTTCCGGTAGTCATAGATATCTCCTCCACTCAATGTGTCGATAAGAATCGATCTAAGTGCGGTCACTCGGGGTTATATATAAAGGTTATGGTTTTGAGAAGGTATTTAATTATAAATTATATATTTTATATAAAATAAGCACTTAGTTGTTTTGGGGCACGACGATGAGGCTTTCCAGCTCCTTCTTGACGATGCCGAGGGTCGCAGGAGCGAACTCTTTCATTTGGACAATGTTCTGGTAGGGGTCGATGACGAACGGGTTGTAGCCCTGCCGCTGCGATTCCATCTTCAGGATGATTGTTGCCGAGCCCATCTGCGGGTTGATCTTGAATTCAACCGGCACGCCGGTGCCGGGAACGACATAGCTGACCGTGTACGCGAGCGTTCCGTGATTTGAGGGCACCTTCGCAAACTCGACGTGCTCGCCCGGAGCCGCGGGCTGGACGCTGCCGAGCTTGCGGTCGAGGTCTTCGAGCGACGTGATGGGCGCGACTGCTTGCAGAAACCTGCCGACATACTCCCTGAACTGCGTTTGCGAGATTGTCATAGGCGTGCATATGCTCGTACGGCTTAAATAGGTTCGGACAACCGAAAGCCTTTAAAGCGACGCCAAGCACTTCCCGTTTATCCGACGGGGCTGTCGGCTAGTGGTAGGCTTCGCCCTTGGGGTGGGCGAGACGGGAGTCCGATTCTTCCCAGCCCCATACGTCAGCAGGAGTAGGCTTCTTCTTGGACAACGGCGCCTTCGGGCGCAGAGACAAAGAACTTATCGGATTCCTATCCACATCGACGTGCCGAGCACGTTCACGTTTCTCGCGGTCGACGGGTAGCCGCCGTGGAAAACGTCGCTCGGGCAGCTGTTCGGCAACGGCGTCATCGAGCCGCGCGTCAATGTTCTGGTGATGATTGAGCATTTCTTCGGCAAGGTTGTCGAGCGGATGATAGTGTTCGACGAGCCGTACACGACATCGCCTGCCGCGCCGATGGTCTGACCGATCGAAAGGAACGAGCCTTTGTACGCGACGTTGTTGACGACGCGCTGCGCGCGCACGACAGGAATGCTTGTTCTGTTCAATTGCTGGCGCGCGTTGCCGTTCACCAATACTTTTGCGGCGTTCAGCACGCCTTCATTGTCGCCGCCGGTGACGAGCAGGTGGACGTAGTCGTCTTGATAGAGCGTGAGTTGGCCTTGCCCTCGGGTGAGGATCTGGTTGCATTGGCCGGAAGGAATATTCATCAGTTCTCTGACTCGCGCATTGCCGCACGGCGTGCCGATGACGATTTCGTCGCGCTGCGGCGATCCGGTGCCGGTCTGGACGATGTTTGCATCCTGCCGCTTGCCCGTCATCGCGGCATAACGCCAGAGGTCGAGCGCGATGATATTGGCGGCGATTCCCGAGGCAGTGTCGGTCTTGCCCACGACGATGGTCGGCGCTCCGTGCGCGAACAGCGCGCGCGGATAATCCGCAAGCGTATACGCGGACGCCGAGCCGGCAAGAAGAATCAACAACGCGAACAACACGAACCCCTTTTTCATCTAGAACGCAGTCAAACGCTTGAGCTTATTAGCGTTTCGATGGCGCATCTATCACTTCTGCTTGTTTCTGCCGCGCTTTTCGACGGTTTCGAGGCGGGCGAAGACTGCGGCAGAGTCGGGATTGCCTTCGGCGTATCCCGCGCGGACTGCGGCGATGCATTCTGCGTAGACATCGTGATGTTTGGACTCCAGCGCGCGGTCGAGCAGGTGCAGATCGACTGCCTTGTCTTCCGGCTTTTGCGAGACAAAGCTCAGGCCGAAGTCGATAAAGTGGACTTCTGAGCTGAGCATCATGTTCGACGTGGTCAAGTCTGCGTGGATGATGTCGTTCGCGTGCAGAATGCCGAGCTTGCGGCCGATTTCCTTGCCAAGAGCGGCAGGATTCTCGTGCAAGACTTCCTTGACCTGCTTGCCGTCGATGAAATCCATCACTACTTCCATCTTCTTGTCGTCAATCTTGTGCAAGCGCGGCGCAGGGAAATTCATCTCCTGCAACTTAGACAGAATGGTCGCTTCGCGCCGTGTGCGGAACTTGCGCAGCTTCACATCTAACGCAGGAACGCGGTAGCTTTTCGCGACGCGCTCCTTGACAACAACATTCTCCTGCTTGTGCAGGACTGCTTCTGCGCCTTGTGCGATTATCATACAAGAATAAACAAGAAATGCTCTTTTAAACCTTATGGCTGCTGCGGCGGCTGGGGCTTTGCGTGCTGGCGCGCGTGCTTGCCTCTTTTGTGATGCTTGCGCCGCGTGCGCTCATCGTGGCGTGCCTGCAGGTCTTCGTAGCTGAGCGCGCCGTACTCCCATAATTCCTGCCCCATGTAGTCGCGCGAGTCCTGGATGTAGGGTTTCAGCGTGTATGGTGCGGCGGGAATCGCGAGCTGGAGCATCTTGGCGTCGTCTTTTGATCCTGTGCGGATATTTCTGCGCGCAATATAGGAAATGCCTGCGCCGACGAGCACGGCTCCTGCATACCAGAAATCGTGCATCGCGGCGAGAATGGGCGCGCCGATGACGCCCAGCACGGCCAATCCGGTGCTCCAGCGGTTGCCTGCAGCGCGCAGGATTTGCGGGTCTTGAGCAAGCGTCTCGTCAATATACTTGGCGGTCCGTTTGCACAGTTCGTGGCTGGCTAAGAGTTCTTCTGCGCGCTTGCCTTTGGCAAGGTAGTATTCCTTGTAGTTTGCGAGAAACGTGCGCGCGCTTTCATCGCGCTGCTGCGCGCGTAAAATAACTGCGTCGAAGGTCTCTGCGACGACAGTCTCGAGCAGTTCGTCAAGTTCTTCACGATCGTACTCTTCACTCATAGAACTGTGTGCATGCGTGCTGATTAAAAAGCTGCGGAGAAATTATGCCGTTTCGGGCTGTTCGTCCTGCGTCGGCTGCTCTTCGGGCTGCTCGGCAGGCGTTTCCTGCGCGGGCGGCGGTGTGGGTGCCACAGGCGCAGGAGGGGCTGTGATGATGTTCTTCAGTCCCTTTTCGTTGGTCTCGATGTGCGCGTCGCGCAATTCGCAGACCTGCAACGGGTAGATTTTCCTCAACGCGTCCTGCATTTCGCGCTGGAACTTGTGCGCGACCAGGTCGCGCATGAGGTCTTGGAACGAGAGCTTGGCGATGCCGCGCACGACGGTGAGGCGGAGCTGGTGGCGCAGTGCTGCGAGCACGCTGCCTTTGCTGTGCGCGCGCGTGATGAGCACGGGCTTGATGCGGACGGCGATGCCGTCCTGCGTCTTGCAGGCGAACGAGTCGTCCACGCGGTCGCGGGCGCGGCGCATCATCTTGCGCACCGCGGTAGCGGCGATGGAGTAGCCGTGCAAAGTAGTAAGAAGCTGGTTGTTTTCGGCCTTGGTAATCGTGAACGTGATGTGAACGTTTTGGCGCTGCGGGTCGCCGATGAGAGCCATCATGCTGACCGTGACCTTGCGGCCGATGGCGTTCTGCGGCTCGTCGATGTAGATTTCCCCAACCGGCTGGTTGTTGAACAGGCCGGGCGCGATAATGGGCAGCCAGACCTTCTTCTTGACCAACACTGCGGCTTTGGATTGTTTTGCCATCTAGGGGAAAAGTCTAGGGAGGGGTTTATAAAGATTATGGTGCGGCGGCGAATCTTTAAAACACGGCGACGGTTCTGCAGCAGTATGCCGAAGCTCCCGTGGTTTGACGAGACTGACGACGACGGCGATCCTGCGGACTGGTGGAAGCCTGAAGAAACGCGTTGGGAATCCCGCTTCGGCGATCCCGATACTGCGTTCAACAAGGAATTCACGGACACTTCTGTCGAGAAGATTGGCAAGCAGCTGGAGCAGTTCGAGTCGCTGCTGGCCCAGAACTGGCGGACGATGGCGAATCTGTTTCACGCCGCCGCAAAAACGCCCTATGAGGCTTTCCGCGATAAAATCACTGAACCTCCTGCGCTGCTGGTCAATGCTCCTGAACTGATGTTGTGCGCTGATTCGCGCTGCGGCAAGCATTTGCGAAACAAGCCTGCGTATCTTCCTGACGAAAAGACAATCCACATCACGCCGAATTGTGCCAGACGGATGAAACGCGCGCGTGTCGGGTTTCTGTACTCGGATGAGCCGATGCCGCTTTTTCTTGACGATTGCATGAGCCAGTCAATCCATCACCAGCTCAACCCGCAGGTCTTCGAGCCGCGCACACCGTTCTCGCTCGAGGACCTCGAGGCGCGGACGCTCATCGGTTGTATCGAGCGCTGCGCGCGGCTCGCGTATTCCGCGGTCTCCCCGCGGAAGCTCCCGGAAATCTACAAGTTTGAGACTGATTGCATCAGAAAATATGCCAAATCGCTGCGCAAGAAGCCGCTGAGCGATGTCGCGGGCACCGTCCGCAGCGCCTATCGCGCGGATTTGTTCAGGCACGGCTTTGGCAGGGTGTACGCGAACGACCTCTACGATTTGTGCGAAACTGCGCGCATCGATGAGGAAGTCGGAATGCATTTCGGCGATGGCGGCGTCGGCTCGCCTCCAGACGTGATGCGCGTCATCGTGCGCGCGCAGGACCTGACGCAGGCAGCCGAGCTCCTGTTTCAGCGGGCAGAGGGGCCGAAAGAGGAATACGTCAGCAAGAAGCTGTGGTCGCGCGCCCAGGTCATGTACGGCGCTGTCGCGTACAACCTGACCATTCTGCGCAATTTTCTCGAGAAGGCAGCCTCAAAACAGCAGGCGTGACGGGCTGCAGCGTTCCCAGTCCTTATCCGGTCTCTTGATGGAATGGATCTGCATGATTCCAAGGGAATCCTGGATGTCCAGTTCGCGCTCGATGTCGGAGACCAGCGCCGTGATCGGCGGCGTTTTGCCGTTGTAGATCAACGGCGAGAACTTGCTCTTGTCGTACGCGCAATTGACGATGACGAGCGCGCCTTTCTTTTCTGCGGGAATCTGGTCTTTGCCGTCCACGTACATCCCGCCAGGGTACACGACGCTGTTGACTTTCCACTCGATGCCCTCGGGCTTGCCGTGCGCGTCCAGCACGTCGTGCATTGCGTGCTGGGTGTGGGCCATGAATTCCTGCGCCAAGGGCGCCGGCAGAATCGCATACCAGAGCAGGTTCTTCCATCCTTTTGTGGTTTTGCAGCCGATGGCCGTTGACACGTCCTTCAGCCCGTCGACGACATCGTTCTCGAGCGAGTATCTTTTTTCAAAAACCGCGAGTGATTCTTGGTGTACGATGCTCTCTGCCTTTTTTCTTGTCGGGCACGCGCAGGGCTCGAAAAAGTCTTCAAGGAATTGGCGTCCTTTCTTGACGTCAGGATACGCGGGATGGTCTGTCGGCGTGCCGTATTCGTAATAGAGATCATCGATGAACATGATGGAGATGAGGTTGTGCTCCTTCAGCTTCTCGCGCAGTCCTTTGATGGTGTACGGCGGGTTGACGTTCAGCCACACGCGTCCTTGCCCGAATTCATCAGAGCAGCTGACGACTGCCTGGGTGCTGTCGCGCATGATCTCGCCGTCGTCGTCGGTGGCCTCGCGGATGATGTATGCGCGCAGGCTGGAAGGATGAGGTTGGTTGGGCAGGATGTGCTGCTGGACTTCTTGCGGGATGACGGTGCCTTGGCTTGCGAAGAGGTCTGCGATGTCGTCCGCAATGCGCTTTGTGCAGCAGGATTGTCCTGCTTTGACGTATGCGCTGCGGGCGTGCTCCATTGCTTCCTGGTATTTTTGGCGGTAATTCTCGCTGCTGGCGAGTTGCGCAAGCCCGTCGAGGTATGCGGAGTTGAACTGTTCGTGCAACGGGTGCTTTTTGGGCAATTGGTTG
>JBGPHE010000038.1:0-7600 GCA_041484255.1 Candidatus Nanoarchaeia archaeon | reverse complement strand
TGACGAGCAAATCAATGACTGCGCCGGCATCGACCGCATTCGCGGTCTCTTTCAAGCCGTATGCGGCCGGTCCTTTCTTCGCGATCGCGAGGAACAACGCTTCAACCATGTTCATTTCCTTGCTGACGCGCTCGGCCTGCAATGCAGTCTGCACTTCCTTGCGCTTCAAGACTTCCGCAATCGCGGTTTCGTCAACACCGGAGCACGTCGCCTGAATAATTTTCTTTTTCAGATCGGCGTTCTTCAGGACTTTGTACAAATCCTCTTTCCAGAACGCGGGGCTCGCAACGATAATCTTGTCAAGCTCAAAACGCTTGTCGTAGTCTTCCAATTGCTTGACAATCGCGTCGTAGAACGTGTCCTTGACTTTTTCATCAACCGCTTTCTTCGCGACTTTTCCTTTCAGCACCGTCAAAAGCTCGTAGCCGTCGCGCGTGAGCTTCGCGAAGAGCGCTTCCTCGCGGTCAAAAATGCACAGCACGATTTTCGGCGGCTTTGACTCCGTTGCCTCTTTGAAATAATCAATCTGGAAGCCAAGCCAGTGCGGCTTGATGATAGTGATGGTGACTCCTTCTTCGACGGAGAACGTGTGATAGCTGCCGCGCGGCACGTCTTCGGGGCCGTCAAGCACTTTTCCCGAGACGCGAAGCTCAGCAGGAGAATAGTCCATCTTTTCGACAACAATCGCCATGAAGACCGGCTTGCGCACTGCGGTCGCTTCCTCGTTCGCCTTGAGCTTGCGCAGCGTCTTACCCTTGATGGTGTCGCCTGGCTCGATGATGTTGTTGAGGAACCACAAGTCGTCAGGGTTCTGCACCATGACTTTGGCTTCGCCTTGTTTCAGGTTGAATGCGAGCTGCTTCATAGACTCTCGAGAACAGAGAACGGTTTAATAATCTTCCACACGGCGCACGCCGTAGCCGTACAGCGGGTACGGCGAGTAACGGACATCGTACGGCTCGTAATACGGCGGCTTGACGACCGTGAATTGCAAGTTGAACTTTGCGAAGTCGTCGGGAATCTGGTAAAAGTCATTGTAGCGGTACTTGCCGATTTCCTGCACGCGCTGCACGTCCTGCATGTGCGTAAAGTCGACTGGCTTGATGTCGTCGTAATGGTTTTCCGCGGCGAGCGCGTTGTAGTCGCGCAATGCGTAGCAGTTCCAGGCATCAGGATTCTTGAACGAGTCGCGCGTGATGCCGTCGTACGGGTTTTCGTCCGCGAGCTTCAATTGGTCTGCGCGGCGCAACCGATCAAGGTCTTCTTGGCGCGCGTTCGCGGCAGTGATGGGCTTGGCGCTGTCGTACGCGTTTTCGTTCGCGACATTGTTGTAGTCGTTGAGCGAGATGCAGGAATAGTGGTCGAGGTTGGCGAGATCATCCGCGTTGACGCCGTCGAACGGGCGCGAGAGCGCGTAGTCCATATTATTGTGGTAGTCGGTCTCGTCGGCGTAATAGAATACTTTCGCGCTTGCGATCTGCACTGAGAGCAGTGCGACAAGGAAAAGAATCGCGAGCTTCCTCATTTTAGTATCCGTACGGCAAATAGTTGTTGTGCGCATAGCCGCTGACGCGCGTCGAGCGCGCAGGGTCGTAGTACGGGCTGGTGAAGCTCATCGAGTAATAATCATGGAACGGGCGGTAGTCGTAGCCGTTCGACGGATAGGAATACGACGAAAAATCGCGGGAATACGAGCCGGGCGAGTACGGCGCATAGTCATTGTAGCCGTAGTTGTTCGACTGGTGGACGGTTTCCGTTTCCGACGTGCTCGAGAACGAGAACGTGCGCGAGCGGCCATAGTCGTAGTTCATCGAGTCGTGCTGGTACGGCGAGCCGTAGCCGCTGTCCGAATGCTGGAACTCAGACTCGTGCGAGGTCACGCTCTGCGAATCAAAGGAATGCGAGTAATCATAGCTTGCGCCGCCATACGGAACGTAGGCTGCTGCCGAGAACGACGCGAGAATGGCGATAATCGCCCATGCGAAGACTGTTTTGTTCATCAAAAAACCCCTATATTAACTAGTAAGTAGTAAACCCTCTTTAAAAAACTTCGGGTTTCGCCCGGCAATAGATTTATATAGGTACGGATGCAAAAACGGACAAAAGAAGGTGACCCGGTGAAGCGACGCGGACAAGCAAGTGGCAGTGCGGCAGCGACCTTGATTGGCATCATTACACTGATGCTTATCTTCTATATTTTGTTCCTCCCTCCTGCAGAGCGCAAAGCGCTGCTCGCGGACGAAAACACCGAGAACATGCCCGGCGGCGTTCCCGGCCTCGGCACGCACCTGTTCCAGGCCGCGCCCGGCAAGCTCTCCTACATCGGGCAGTCATCGTTCGAGCACTACTTCCCGAACCTGCTGCTGACCGAAGAGCGTCAGGCGCAAGTGCTTGCGCAGGCAAACCCGTTCGTCATCAGCAAGGGCTGGTTTAGGCGCGACTTCAAGAACATCAGCTTCATCCTCAACGATCCCGAGAATATCGACAATGTCCTCCTCACGTTCCAGGCGCCGCTCCGCCGCGGACGGCTCAAAGTATTGTTCAACGGCGTTCCCGTGTTCGAAGGCGACGTCAAGGAACAGAATCCTGCGCCCATCCAGCTGCCCAAGCGGCTCCTGCAGGTAAGCAACATGCTCGAATTCCAAGTGTGGGGCTTCGGCCTCATCTTCTCGCGCGAGTACGACCTCGAGGACGTCAAGGTCATCGGCGAAATACTCGACGTGAAAAAGCAGCAGGCAGCAAACTCGTTCACCATCACCGATCCCGAATACGAGAACATGGAATCAGGCTACCTCGGCTATTTCGTTGTCTGCGACCAGCACAATGTCGGCGTGCTCGACGTCACGCTCAACGGCAAAGTCATCTCGAGCGCGGTTCCCGCGTGCGACAGCCCGGCGCGCAATGATTTGTACAAGGAAGACCTGCGCAAGGGCAAGAACACGCTCGGCTACCATCTCGCCTCGGGCAGCGCCCGCATCGAGCAAAACCTCGTCAAGACCTTAGTCAAGCCCATGCAGGGATTCTCCGACTTCTTTTTCATCGAGCCCGACGTCTTCACCGCGATCGCCGCGGGCAAGGCGCACGCCGTGCTCGAAATCAACTTCATCGATGACAGCCAGCTCAAGGAAGCGCAGCTGAACCTCGACGGACGCCTGGACGTACTCTCGCAGCGCGACCCCAAGTTCGTCCGCGACATCTCCAGCATCGTCAAGGACGGCAACAACTTCATCGGCATCAGCCCCATGACCGACCTGAACGTGCTCAGCGTCGACGTGCGGGTGGAGTGACCATGGCGGACGCCGCCGGAACGCAACGGCAGGGAAGCCCGACTGGGTTCTTGTTTCTCGCGATCGTCGTGCATTTCTTCGACGCGCTGCTGCGCTACGGCACCACGCCCATCGCCATCGGCAGCAGCCCGGGCAGCCCCGGACTGTGGGTTTTGTTTTTCTTCCTGTACGGCATGCTGTTCGTGTTCGCGAACAACAACCCCGTCTACCGCAGCATGGGCAAAAGCCTGCTCGGCGTCAGCCTCATCGCGTACATTTGGGGGCCGTTCTGGAGCATCATTCCCGGCTATTTCCCCGCGCTGAAATACGTCGCTGCCTTGGTCATTCTTATCGCGCCGTTCTGGCTTATCGTGACGTTCTACGCCACGCAGTCGTTCCCCAAGCTGTCCATGTGGTACAGCCTCATCTGGATGTTCATCGTCGTGTTCGCACTCTTCCCCAATGTCCAGCAGTTCGCGACCGAGCAGGGTCACCCGCTGCCGGACTCGCTGAGCCCAGGCATGGTCTACCAATACGGCATCGAGAAAATAAAAGAAAGCGGAACAAATGTCATGCTCTACTTCACCAATGCCGGAACCGCGCTCAACGAAGACGTCAACCGCCAGCTCGCCATCGCGAGCGGCGACTATTATACCGGGAAAGTCGACAACGCCGCGAAGCAGAAGCTCGGCGTGTATCTTGAAAACTTCCACACCACCGACCAGATGCTCTATCCGAGCGCGGCCATCGACGCCGTCGTCACGATGAAGGCCGAGACGCTGGACACGGAACTGAACATCGTCGTCGCGTGCGACGCGGACAACGGCAATGTCAGCGCAAACAAAATCCTGCCCAAGAACCTGTTCACCGTGCTCACCTACGACCAGTACGACATCGACTGCATCTGGAACAAGGGCGTGCTGGGCACCGGACCGCACACGCTCTCCTTCCGCTCGGAATTCGACTTTACGACCCGCGCGTATCTCAAGAGCTACCTCATGGACCAGGACCGGCTCCGCGAATACCGCAGGCAGAACGTCGACCCGCTCGCCAGCATCCCGGACAAGAATCCTGTTGCGGTGTATACTTCCGGACCCGTGCGCATCGGCATGAGCCTGGGCAAGCAGCCCATCCCGCTCGGCAAGTCAGGCGACGCGCTCCAAAGCTGGGGCGTCACGGTCGAAAACTCCTGGGAAGGAAAAGTGCTCGGCATCACCGGACTGTCGCTCATGGTTCCCAAGGGCATCGCCGTCAATGACCCGTCCAGCATCGGCGCGGTGCTTTCCACGTGCGACGCGGTTCCCGAAGAGGAACGCACCACGTGCGACGACACGCTCGTCAATGTGTACGCGCTCACCGCAGACGAGCTCCAGTCGCCCGGCTACAAGAACCTCACCGTGAAGAGCCTCCGCATCCCGCTCACCGTCACCGACCCGGCAAAAGTGCTCGGCAAGGCGCCCATCGGCGTGCAGAACTTCAAGGCCAGCGTGCAGTACCGCTACCTGCTCGAGCGCTCGCTGCCCATCCAAGTGCGCGAGGAGCCGAAATGAAACGCGCGCTGCTCGCGTTTGTCATCATGCTTACTCTTTCCAGCTGCCAGCTCGGCCTGTTCCAGACCAAAGGCACCGTGAATGTTCCTGTCGTCAGCATCGGAACGCAGGGCGTCGAGCCTGTTTTAACGCAAAACACGCCGCCGCGCGAAGTGTTCGAAGGCGGTTCGTTCTCGATGATCGTCACGCTCGCCAATCTCGGCACCGCAGACGTCGACCAGGGTGTGTATTCGCTCAGCTACGATCCGCAGTATCTGTATTTGCCCCGCCAGCAGGCAACCGGAAGCTTTGCCGCGCGCGGCAAGTCCACGTTCAACCCGCGCGGCGGAGAGAAACAGCTCAACTTTGTCTTTGACACCAAGCCGCTCGGCCCGCAACTGCAGGGCTATCCTGCGACACTGACGTTCACCGCCTGTTATCCGTATGAGACTTCCGCGCCGCTTATCGTGTGCATCGACACCGACATCATGGGCAAGCAGACCAACAAGGCGTGCACGCCGCAGACGCAGAGCTTTGGCTCCGGCGAAGGGGCTCCTGTCGCGGTCGCCACGGTCGAAACGCGCATGCTGCCGCACGAAGACCCCAACCGCATCCGGCCCGAGTTCGTGCTCACGCTCCGCAACCTGGGCGGCGGCGGACTGGTCGCATCACAATACTACCGCGAGGCGTGCTCCGGCAGACCATTGGGCGAAGACGCCTGGAATGTCGTCTCGGTCGACGCCGCGCTGTCCGATACCGTGCTCACGTGCACGCCGACGCCGGTGAAAGTCAAGCAGACCGGCGACACGCGCGTCATCTGCACCCTCCCTGAAGGCATCCCGCTGACCGCGGGAACATACACATCGCCGCTCACGGTCACGGTCGGCTACGGCTACCTCAAGAGCATCAATGCGCAAGTCAATCTGGTGAAACCGAACATATGAGCAAGAAACATTTATATAATGCGGAATGGAGAATGAACGCAATGCGCAAGGCACTCCTGCTCATCGTATTAGTACTGCTTGCCGGCTGCGCCGGCGGCATTCCCGGCAGGACACAGACCAAGGGCCAGCAGGCATTCGCGCCCGAGTTCCGCGTCGGCAGCCAAGGACTGATGATGGGCTTTGCCCAAAATCTCCCTCCGTTGCGACTATTCTCCGGCGAAGAACTGCCGGTCGTGCTCCAGCTCGAAAACCGCGGCACCACCACCATCGGCGGGCCCGGCGACCGCATCTACTTCACCGGCTTTGACCCCACCATCATTGCAGGCATCTCGCCTGCAGGCGAACAGATCCCGCTCCTCGAAGGCAGAACGCAGTTCGTCACCCAGGGCGGCTTCGACACCGTGTCGGTCAAGGCGACCACGCGCATCCTCAAAGACCGCTATCCCTTCCGATTGCTCGCGACGGCATGCTATGAATACGAAACCGTCGCCTCGGCGAATGTCTGCATCGACCCCAACCCATACTCGCCGGTCGTGCAGCAAAAAGTGTGCGCTCCCGTCAATGTCCCGCTGGGCGGCGGCCAGGGCGCTCCTGTTTCCGTCACGCTCGTCGAAACCGACGCGTCTCCGGGCAAGACGCGCTTCCAAATCCACATCCAGAACGTGGGCGGCGGCGAAGTGTTCCGCTCCGGCGGCGGCTCATTGAACCACTGCGCGCCCACCAGCCCCGGCCTCGGCTATGACGAAATCGACTATGCCGAGCTCGCCGACGTCTCGGTGAGCGGCCAGTCCATCCGCGGCAGCTGCAGGCCGCTTGACGCGGGCCACGTGCGCTTCACGAATGGTCAGGCGATGGTCTACTGCGAGTACAACGCGCCTTCAGGACAGGCAGCCTATGTCACGCCCCTCACGATCACGGTGCGCTACGGCTACCGCCAGTCATTGTTCCAGAACATTGAAATCCTGCCCAGCACGTAGAAACGTTTATATACCAATTATTCTCGAAGAAATATATGCGCCGCGCACTCATCGCATTGTTGGTTCTTATCATGGTTCTTGCCGGCTGCACCGGCAATGCGGGCAAGAAAGTCGACCTCACTGCGCCATTCGTTGGCGGCACTGCAGGCATCTCCGCAGACTTCCTCGATTCTCGCAAGCAGGTCTTTGACGGCGGCCGCGATCCTTTTGACATCGTTGTCAAGCTGGAGAATAAAGGCGAAAGCACCGTATTGCCGAACCGCGTGCGCGTCAAGCTCTCCGGCATCAATCCTTCCGAATTCAGCAAGCTCGAAGAAGACTTGACCAAGAACCCGCCCGATGAATTGACCGCCGTGCGTAAGGACTCACAGGGCAACACGATTCCGGGCGCGCAGACCACGGTCGAGTTCAACGCGCTCAACCACTTCTCGCAGATCTCGGGCGCGCAAGTCACGTTCCCGCTCCGCGCAGACGTGTGCTATACCTATACCACGAACGCCGTCAGCAAGATGTGCGTCCGCTCCAACATCATGAATCCCGAACCGAACGGCATCTGCGAAGTCAACGAAGACAAGCCTGTCTTCAACTCCGGCGCGCCGGTGCAGGTCAGCTCCGTCAAGGAGTCCGCGTTCGGCAAGGACAAGCTCAGCATCAGCTTTTCGGTCGACAATGTCGGCGGCGGAGACACGTTCGAGCGCGGCTCGGTCTGCGACCGCAGCACGCGCAGCAAGGCAGGACGCGTCTATGTCATCGTCGACACGGGCGTTCCCGGCATCTCCTGCACCGGACTGCAGACCACCGGCACGCACGCAGAAGGCTTTGTGACGCTCTACGACAACAAGAAGCTCGTCACGTGCACGCAGACCGTCGCGTCGCACACCGAC
>JBGPHE010000037.1:0-7801 GCA_041484255.1 Candidatus Nanoarchaeia archaeon | reverse complement strand
CGACAAGGCGCTGGACGAGCTGGAGACGGTCGCCGCGGCAAAGGAGCCTGCGAAAACCGGCGCGAAGCTCGCCAAGCAGCTCATCGCCAAGGGCCGCATCGGCGTCATCAAGACGGACAAGAAGGGCTACACGGACACGATCATCCTCAGCCTGGCAGACAAAGACTCGATCGTGGCGACGCAGGACCAGGACCTGAAGCGCCGCCTCAAGGCGAAGAACGTTCCGGTCATCATCATCCGCCAGAAGAAGTATTTGCAGCTTATCGACCCAAAGCTTTAAAAATCCCCCTCTGTCTTTCCGTCTATAATGAGATGCTTCGGTTCTTATGACCGTTGGCATTGATGCAAACCGAGTGCTTGAACCATGTACTACAAAATCCAACTGCAGGACCACATCCGTGTCTCGCCGCGCTTTTTCGGCAAGGACTTGAAGGACGCGGTCAAGGCGGGTATCAAGCTCAAGTATGACGGCCTTATCGACCAGACGCTCGGCGTCGTGATTGACGTCACGGACGTCACGGAAGTCGGCGAAGGAGTCATTATCCCTGGCGACGGCGCCAGCTATTACGAGACCACGTTCGAAATCATCACGTACAAGCCCGAATTGCAGGAAGTCGTCGTTGGCCGCATCAAGGACATTGCGGACTTCGGCGCGTTCCTCACGCTCGGGCCGATCGACGGCATGATCCACATCTCGCAGACCATGGACGACTTCGTGAGCTTCGCGAAGGAGAAAGTCCTGACGGGACGCGACAGCAAGCGCATCCTGAAAGTCGGCGACGTCTGCCGCGCTCGTGTCATCGCGGTGTCCTTCAAGGACCCGACCAACCCGAAGATCGGATTGACGATGCGCCAGCAGGGCATGGGCAACACGAGCTGGGCTGCGGCGCAGGTTGTTGCCGCGGTCGTCGAGGAGAAGAAGGAAAAGAAGTCCAAGAAGGAGAAGTGAAACGATGAGCAAAAAGAAAGCATGCAAGAAGTGCAAGGTCTTTTTCGAGGGCGAGGAATGCCCCAACTGCCACAGCGCGCAGTCCGTGCTGAACTGGAAGGGCCGCATTCACATCCTCGATTCCAAGAAGAGCGACATCGCCAAGAAGATGGGCATCGATGTCAAGGGCGAATACGCGATTAAGGTGACTTGAATATGGACATTACGATTGAGAAAACAAACGAGAACATGTATCTCCAGCGCAAGGAAGTGCACGGCAAGGTAAGCTTCCAGGGCGCGACGCCGTCGAACAAGCAGCTCGCGGACGCATTGGCGACCAAGCTCGGAGTCAAGGTCGACACGATCTCGGTCCGCAACATCAGCACGACCTTCGGCGCGCAGGCCGGAGTGTTTGAAGCGCACGTTTACACGAACAAGGAAGCCTTGGACAAGGTTGTCAGGCTCGGCAAGAAGGCCAAGGAGAAGATCGCGAAGGCCGCTGGCGCAGCGCCCGCGGCTGCTCCTGCAGCTGCCGCTCCTGCAGCGGCTCCCGCACCGGCAGCCGAGGCTCCCAAGCCCGAAGTCAAGAAGGAAACTCCTAAGCCCGCTGAGGAAAAGAAGCCCGCGGCGGCTGAAGCCAAGAAGGAAGCTCCCGCGAAAGCAGAGGCGAAGGCATAATGGCAGGGGACAAGAAGCCTGCGGAAAAGAAGGGCAAGCTCAAGGGTATCTGGAACACGTACGAAAAGAAGGGCGATGCTGTCGTCAAGAAGAACAAGTCCTGTCCCAAGTGCGGCTCGGGCTTTTCGCTTGCGGCGCACAAGGATCGCCTCACGTGCGGCGCCTGCAACTACACGGAATTCACCAAGGCAGCTGCGCCCGCGCCTGCCGCGGAAGCCAAGCCCGCGAAGAAGTAATTCTTATAAGCAGCAAGGCATTCTCTCTTCTTAATGGGGGATACGAAAGTCAACGGACTTCTTGCAGCGCTTGACGCTGCCTGGACTGTTCACGTCACCAAGCGCGCAGACGTCCATGCATTGGTCCGCGTGCTCCGCGGAGAAACGCCCATCTATGTTCTGTTCGGAAATCCCCGGCGCCATGAGGAAATCAACGGCAGATGCCAGGAAATCACGCACATGTACACCGGAAAGCTTGAATTTGAGACGCAAGTTCTGCACGCTGACGCGTACGCGTCGATGCGCGAGCGCATCCAGCCGAAGATCAAGGAAGGGATCGCGAAGATTCTGTACGAGAACAAGCCTGAGTCTGACGCTTAGCCGTTTCCGGTTCTAGTCTGCGCGTAGGCCGCGATATAGGTGCCTAGCGCTTCCTGAATTGGAGGGGACGCGATGGTCTTGAGGGCCTTGACGACAAGCTCGTCAAGCTCGCCCATATGAATGTGCTTTCTTCCGTACGGCTCGATGATTTTCCCGTCCTCGATTTTGATGGTCGGGGCAGGCACAAATCTAGTTCCATTGAGCTCAACCGGCTTGAAGATGGTGCGGGCGTACATCATAATCGGCGTGTCGTACTCGATGGTGAGCTTGTCGAGCGTCTTCACAACGGCGCCTTGGGCGTCGTACGTGGTGATGGGAATGTAGGTGACCTTGTACCGGGTAGTAATGCCCTCGGCGACGTACACGTGGTCTTCGGTGTTTTCTCCGCCCGCGACCACATCAGGATCGTCGTCTGCCTCACGCGGCATCTCGTCTTTGATCGCGAACCGCGCAACGTGGGTGATATGCTCTATCTTTTGCTCTTCAAGAATGCTGATACGTTCCGCAACCTCTTTTTCGATCCCCACGAAAAAAAGAAGAAGCGAAGCATGCTATAAAAGCATTTCTGTGCTTGAGAATTACTGCTCGCCCTGCATGACGATGATGTCTTCAGTCGTGAGCTTCTTGCCCGAGGCAAGTTTCGCCTTGACTTCCGCCAATTTCTCGCTGAACTTCTTGGCGCGCTGCTGCGTCTGCTCTGCTTCCTTCTCTTCGCGCTCGGCGTTCAGTTTTGTGCGCAGCTCGTTCGCCTGCTTGACAAGCGCGTCCAGTTCGGGGCCGATCTTGGCCATTTCGCCCTTGCGCTCGGTAATGTCGTGCGTGAACGTGTCGCCCTTGCCGCGCAGCCCGTCGATCTTCTTGCTTTCCGCGACCAGCTGCTCGTGCCGTTCTTGGCTGAGCTTCGCCTTCTGCTGCATCTGCTTGTGAATGTCATCCGCTTGCGCGCGCATCGTGTCGATGTCCTTGCTGAGCTGGTGCGCGGCGCCCCAGACGGTGTTCGCCTGCTTCGCGGCGTCAAAGCGCTTCTTCAAGTCCTTGATTTCCTTCATGATCGCTTTTTCCTTTTCGAAAGGGATCATTTCGGTCTCGATGCGCTGCTCGAGCTTGTCCATCTGCATCTTCAAGAATGCGGGATTCTCTTTCGGCCCGGGCTTGTCCGTCGATTTCTTTTTCTCGGCGTTGAGCTTCTTGGCATCGTCGATTTTCTTCTTGATGATGTCGTTCAGCCCGGTGCGGTTGTCCTTGAGCTTCTTGACCTCGTCCGTCAGGGTGTCCCGCTCCTGCTTGAGCTGCTTGACGCTCTGGATGTGCTGAGAAATCTCCTTGCCGACGGGATTGCGCTGCTGGAATGCCTTCTCTTTCTGGTCGTTTAACTCGTTCAGTCGCTGCTTCAGCGCCTTGATGCGCGGTTGCAGCTCGTCCAGCTGTGCTTGTGCGGCCTTGCGTTCATCCTGTGTCAGCATAGTGCAGAGTCCATAGCTCAGTGTATGCGCTTGTAGCCGCTACAGACGTAAAACTACAAGCGCTCAGGCGCCTTCGACTTATCCGAAGAGCGCGCTGAGGCCTGCAGCTGCAGCTTCTTCCTGCTTCTTTTCATCAGCTGCGGACTTCTTGTCGTCCTTCTTCTCTGCCTTTGCTTCGCCACCTGCGGGCGCAGCAGCAACAGCGACAGGAGCAATGGCTGCCTTCTTCACTGCTTCGTCAATGTTGACGCCTTGCAATGAAGCGACGAGTGCTTTGATGCGCGCTTCGTCAGTCTTGACGCCTGCGGCTTCGAGCACTTTCTTGACCGTTGCTTCGTCCACCTTGCCGCCTGCCTTGTGAATCAGCATGGCCGCATAGATGTATTCCATGGTCTTGTACCTCCGATAATCATTATTGCTGTGGTAATTCTGATTGGACCGCCTGCGCTTCGCGCTCGGCGTTCGCGATGATTTCCTCGACGAGTTCGGGCTCCATGACGCCGCCTTCCAACGCGACCGCCTTTGCTTCGCGGAACGCCTTCTGGATCAGCGGCTCTGCCGTGTCCTTGGTCGAGTACGTGATTTCCATGGCGAGGTTGAACGCGCCGCTTGCCGCGGACGTCAAATTGGCCATGAACTTGGTTTCGTCGATGTCGAGGACTGTCTTGGGGTAAATCGTGCCGGCTTCGTAGACGGCGACGAGGTCGAGGCCGATTTCCATCGGCTCGATGCTGAGGCGCGCGAGCATGCTCGCAAGCGCGGCCTTGATGGGCTGGCCTTCCTTGCAGACGACCGCGTCCTGCTTGATCGCGACCTTGCCGGCTTCCACTCCTGCCTTGATGCCGAGCATGGCGAGTTCGGACAGCACGGGTCCCGGCGCGAACGGCGTCGGTCCTGCGGGAACGATCAAGTCGAAGGGAGCAAGCTGGCCTGCCTTTGCGGGCGCCTTGCTCTTGTTCTTCTTGATGGTCTTGTAGAGCGCGAAAGGATTATCCTTGGTGAAAATGAGCGCGGGCATCTCGGGCAGCGACTTTTCGAGGTTTTCAATGCCCTTGTAGGTCTCCTTGAGCTTCTGAAGCGCGAGCAAAATCAATGATTTCTTGCACATGAGCATCTCGACGTTCGCGCGGAGCTGGCTGCGCATGCGCGCGAGCTGCGCCGCGGGCAGCGAGTGCATGTTGAGGACGCCGATGATGGGGAACTTCTTCGAGAGGTCCTGGATTTTCTTGATGACTGCCTTCTTCTCGGGGGCCGCGTTCGACGTCTTTTTGCCACGGTCCTTGCGGCTGCTCATGCTGCTTCACCCGCCTTTGCGGCTTTGGGCTTTGCAGCCTTCTTGGCGGCGGGCTTTTTCTCGGCAGGAGCTGCTGCGGGAGCCGCGGCCTTGGGCGCTTCGGCCGCAGGCTTGGCTGCGGACGTGGCGACGCCGCGCTTCTTCGTGGCCTTTTCTTCCGCGGTCGCGCCGACTTTCAGCGGCGGTCCCATCGAGAATTTGAGCAGGATGGACTTGATGTTGTTCTGTTCCTGAGGCAACGCGTGCAAAACCGCGTTGTACACGGACATGATGTTTTCCAGCAGCTGGTCTTCAGGCATGTCTTCCTTGCCGACCGAGCACTTTGCGGAGAGCTGGGTCTTTGCGACCACGTGGAGCGTGCGCTTGAGCTTCTCGGTCAATGCCTTGAGGTTGGCGTTGGGAGGAACGACGCAGCCGCCCTTGGGGTTCGGCATCTTCCCTCGCGGTCCGAGGACGCGACCGAAGTACTTCGCGACGTCCGGCATGATGTTTGCCTGGGCGATGAAGTATTCGTGCGTCTTGGCGAGTTTCTTGATGGCCTTTTTCTGGCCTTCGTAGCGCTTGAATTCGTCCTGGGCGATGACGGTCTCGCAGGCGGTTTTTGCCTGCTCCGCCATTTCCGGGCCGACCAATGCGGCAATCTTGGTGATCTTGCCGCGCGAGAACGTGAGCGGGACCCAGACGTCAACCTGTTCTTCAGGCTTCTTGAGGTCGAGCTCCTTGAGATTGATGATGAGGTCGACGCTTTGCGCGAACTTGCGTTTCGGAGAACTCGCCTTCAACTGTTGCAGCGTGTTTTTGAATTCTTCTTTGCTAACCATTCGACCCTCCTACGTCCAGCGTAGTTTACGGGAAGACTATGAGAGTGCTGACAGGGGGCTGTTTATAAAGTTTGTGGAGAACGCGATTAATCGTTGTGCGACGCTGCGCGGTAGTTGCTGGGCAGGTTGATGGCCGAGCCCGAGTTCGTGTAATAGTGCGCGCCTGAGGTCGTGGTTGCCTTGACGGCGATGCTCACGTTCTGTCCTGCCTGGAATGCTGCGCGGGTGCGCGCGATGAGCAGCTTGCGCGCGTCTCCCTTGTTCTTCGCGGTCGCGTTTGCCGGGCCGTAGAACGTGGTGGTTCCTGACTTGACTGCCGATGCGGCGACTGACTGCACTTGCTGGGACTGCAGTTCCTTCAGCGCTTCTGCCGCGGTCTTCGCGGGAGGCGTCACGGGCTTCGGCGCTGCCGCGGGCGTCGTGGAATGCACGACATTCGCGGTCGGCGTGGTGCTGGTGAGCGGCTTTGCAGACATCTGCTTTCCGCCGCACGCTGCCAGAAGAACCAGCAATGCAATCACTGTAGCGACAATCACTTTGCTCATATACTCTTGAGGAGTGGGGACATGTATAAATAGATTTCGTTTAGGAAAAATATTTATAGTGGTTCTGCCGCGGAAACGTCATGAATCACGCTGTTCGCGCATTGCTGATGCTTGCGCTGGTTTCCACGCTCGTCGTCTCAACGGCTGCCGCAATGTCGACATCCTATGGTCCTGCGCTCGTCAGCGTCCTGCGCACGCCGCGCAATGTCACGCGCATCGACCAGAACACGTTCCTGGTGTGCATGCACACCTGCGAAACCTCTCAGAAGCAGGAGGTTGACACGTGCAACGCGCTGGGCTCGGCGTTCCGCAGCATGCGCTTGAAGAATGCCACGATTTCGCGCCCTGCAGTGACCGTCGGTCAATGTGTCAGCACGGCCGCGCAGAAGCTCCGTGATTGCAAGAAGAAGTGCAAGCCGGGCTCGCTGTTCGCGCACTAAGAATTCATTCTTATTTTCCGAATCTTCGTTCTCGCTGGGAGAATTCGTTCAATACTTGCACGAGGTCTGCTTTTTCGACTTCCGGCCAGGTTTTCTCGAGGAAGAACCATTCGCTGTAGATGCCCTGCCAGGGCAGGAAGTTGCTCGTGCGCTGTTCGCCGCCGGTGCGGATGATGAGCGCGGGATCGGAATTCAAGTAGAGGTAGTTGCCGAACATCTCTTCGTTCAGCTGGGAGACGTCGACCTTGCCGGTTTTGATGTCGTTTCCGAGCTTCTTGACCGCGTCGATGACCTCTTCGCGGCCGCCGTACGCCATGGCGAAATTGACGACAAATGGCGCATTATCCTTGGTCAATTCCATCAGCTTCTTCATGCCGTCCTGGACCTGTTGCGGGAACATGGCGGTGCGGCCGATGTAGTTGATGCGGACGCCGTTCTTCTTCAGATTGGCGACTTCTTCCGTCGTGGAGAGTGCAGCGAACTCGTTCGCGAAGACGTTCATCAGGTAGTCGAACTCTTCCTTGGGCCGGTTGAAGTTTTGCACGGAGAATGCGTATGCGGTGACTTCCTGCACGCCGAGCTCGCGGCACCAGTCGAGGAACTGGCGGAACTTCTTGGCGCCCCACTCGTGGCCCATCCAGGGCTTGAGCATCAGCTTCTTCGCGAAACGTCTGTTACCGTCGAGGATAATGCCAAGATGTCGGGGAACTTTCTCGAAATTCATGGTGTTGGGGAATTCATATTCGGTTTATAAGTATTATGGATTTTGTCAAACAGCTGCACGAACACGTCCTGCGGGACAGAAAGACCCGCCTCAAGGAGCACGCTTGCGAGCTCCTTGCCGATGGTTTCCTCGATATTCGACGAGGGAATGAAGCCGATGGCGTCCTGGAGCGTGTGCTGGCAGAGGAAGCCTTCGTGCATCGCGACGACCGCAGGATTGGTCTTGTTAATGACCTTGAGCTCGCCGAGATCGGCAAGAACCGTGCCCTGCATCAGCATGCTGTTGCTTCCTTCCTGGAAGCCGTGCTGTTTG
>JBGPHE010000036.1:0-7844 GCA_041484255.1 Candidatus Nanoarchaeia archaeon | reverse complement strand
TTCGTCTTCGGAATGCGCGTCCTCAAAGAGCTGCTTGCTGGCGAGCAGGTAGGTGAGCTTCTGCCGGTGCCCCATGCTGCCGCGGAAGCGCACGATTTGGCGGTAGTAATACATCGTGGTGTCGACGCCCTTGACCATGTCATCGGTCTGGTCTTCGCGGCCGATGCTTTTGAGGTCTGCGCGGATGGCCTCGACCGCTTTCTTCTTCTGGTTCTTGTCGTCCCAATAATACCACGCCGCGACAAACCCGTCAGGGTTGCGTTTGGCGTCGGCGATGAGCTTGTATTCCTCGACGAGGAGCTGATCGAGATACGCGACTTTCTTGGTGTCATTGCCGCTCTTTGCCTGGTCGAACGTGATGCGCTTTTTCTTCAGCGCAGGCAGGTCGTCAAGCGCTTTGATTGCCGAAGCGCAGTCGGAGAAGCCGCCCTTGGCATCTTGGGCGAGAAGCATGTGTTCAAGAGAATATGCAATACTGGTGCCTGCAATGGTGCTGAGGAATGCCCTGCGCGAAACGCCTTCGTAATTGTGTGTCATAATCGTCACTTGTATGTGACTAAATATAGAGGTTGCGCTATATAAATCTTCGTGCTTAGCGTCTGCCGAGCAGGCGCTCGAGCTCGCGGATAGGTCCGTCGTCAAGCGTTTTGCCCGGGTGCTCGGCGTGCAGGTGGCCTGCGGTCAGCGCGAGCAATGCGATGATGAAGCCCAGCGTGAGCACGGCGAGCGGCACGGTGAAGCCGCAGAAGAGGTAGTGGCCGATCAAGAGCAGCGCGGTGAGCGCGGCGACCATCGAAATCCAGAAGATGGCTTCGCTGCGGCGGTGCGTCTTGATCGCGGTCCAGACATAGAACGTCGTGAGGAGCAGCAGCACTGCGACGAGCGGTCCGATGATCCACGGCATGACGCGGCAGACATACTTGTACTGATATCCTGCGACGCAGTCCTGCGGGCAGTTGAGCGCGTTCTCGCCCTCGCCGCACACGCCATTGCCGCAGTTGCAGCCCAATGGCGCTTCGGTCTGCGCGGCGCTGATGCGCTTGCCGATGAGCACGAGCGCGCCTGACGCGCAGGGGTTGTCTTGGACGTGGACGTACTTGTTGTAGCCCGCGATTGCGCGCACAGAGGCGTCGACATTGTCGTTTCTGAACAGGACGCGTTCCATGACGCGGCGTGGCAGCCAGTCGTCCAACAGGTCGGTGTGCGTACGCGGAACTTCGAAGTAGTGCCTGCACCGGTCGGTGATTTGCGCGTTTCCGACCGTGCGCGCGCTGAAGATGCTGACGATGCCGTCGTTCGGCAGGTAATAATTGTCCTGCTTGAATAGGTCTGCGGTGAACGGATAGGGCTGGTTGCCTGCAATGATAAAGTATTCAACTCCTGGCGCGCGCTCCACTTGCGCTCCGGCGACCGCTTCGTTGATCAATGGTGAACGTCCGTTCCAGACCATCGCCGATGACTTGATGTTGACGAGCGTTGCGAACAGCCTGCCGTACACGTCCGCGCTCGGGCTGCCGGTGCCGGGCTGGCCTGCCATGATGACATCTGCTGCCTTTCGCGGCCACGCAAAGCCGTGGTCGTTACCGTCCTTCAGCGCTTTCTGGACAATGATGCCGCCGATGGAGTGCGTGATGAAGCTTGCCTTGTCGAACTTCTGCGCATTTTGCTCGATAAGCGCAGAGATTTCTTCGGCGACATGGTCGCTGTCGGTCGCGAGCGGATAGCTCACTGCCCAGATTTGCCAGTCGCTATTGCTCAGCGCGATATCGTCGATGAGCGACTGCCAGCGGAGCCGGTCGGTGGTGAAGCCGTGCACGAGGAACACTGCCTTGCGCGAGCCGCCATTGTAGACGCGTTCAATCGTGGCATTCGAGCACGCGATGCACGCAACGCCCATCGACGCAAATACTGCTTTTCCGGTGTCGTCCAGGAACGGCGTGAGGTTGCCGATGTGCGCGAAGACGTGGTGCTTGTCCGCGTCAAAGCCTGCGGTCAGCGCGACCCAGCTGCCGTTCTGCAGCGCATAGATGCCAACGCTGTACGGGTCGACATAATCAGGAACGCGATACGGCAGCGTGACCAGCACGTCGCCGTAAATGCGCGGCGAGAACGCGGCGAGCAGCGGCGTGCCGAGGATGACAAGGCTCGGGTTGCCGGGCTGCGGCACGGCAAAGGTTGGCGAGGAAAGGATGACTGAGACGCTGTCTTGAAGCTCCTGTGGCAGTTCCACCGAGTAGTCGCCGGTGCTGACGACGCGCTCGGCAGAGCTCGGCGCAAGGACTTGCCTGACTTCGGTGATTGCCTCGAGCTCGGTGTAGGTGGTGTTTCTCCAGCCGCTGATTTCCGCGTTGCGCGTGTCCTGCGTCCAGGAGCCGCCGCACTGCGGCGCGTCTCCTGATTGCGCAGGGATGCCTCCTGCGCTTCCGTTGCGCGCGAGGAACGCACGGATATCGGTGAAATGGTCGGGAACGTTCAGCGTGAGGTCGAGGTTGCTGCCTGCGCAGCTGACGTGCGTGACCGAGATGACTTCGTAGCCTGCGGGAAGCGTGCTCGTGTTGATTTCGCCAACGTTTCCTGCGGTGATGGTGGTTCCTTCTGCCGGTTGCGCGATCGCGCAGAAGACTTCAGGCGGAACAACGGGCGGGGCAACTTGAACAGGAACAGTGACGGGCTGCGGCGTGCACGTCGGGCAGATGGGTGTGCAGTCGGTGCACGGTGGTGCAGTGCACGGCGGGTTCTGGCACGGCGGCGGGCAGGTTCCTGCAGCGACGCAGTCAGGGGGCGCTTGCTGGCAGTCGGGCGGCGTTCCTACTGTTCCTGCAGGGCACGCGCAGTCAGGGTAGCTTCCTGATGCGGGCGCAGGGCAGGGGCAGCCGCGCGCGGTCGAGCCGGGCTCGCATGCGACGCAGTTGGGCGGCGTGCCGCGCATTCCCTGCGGGCACTGGCAGTTCGGATACGTGCCAACGGCAGGAGCAGCACACGGGCAGCCGGTGTTGGTCGAGCCCGGCGGGCATACGACGCAGTTCGGCGGCGTGCCGGACATTCCTGCAGGGCACATGCAATCAGGATAGTTGCCCGTGTATGGTGCTGCGCACGGGCAGCCTGCTTCGGTTGAGTCTGGCTCGCACGGCGTGCAGAGCGGCGGTTGGCCGTGCGTTCCGCGCGGGCATGGGCAGTTTGTCGTGAGCGTCCACACGTTGATGGGCAGGGACGCAGACGGGTTGCCGGTGGGTCCTGCCCAAATGGGTACGTTGCCGAAGAAGCTTGCGAAGAAGCGCAGCGGCATGAAACTGCAGAGGTCGACCAGGCATTGCTTCTCGCACTTGGTCGAGCATGATGCGTCGTATTTCATCAGCGGCGTGCCGGGAGCCATTCCTCCTCCGGGCAGCGAGGTCGGCGGGAACGAGAGCGTGCAGCCGTCCTTGACTTGGTGTTCGGTCCACGTGTCGTCCGCAGTCGGGGCAGATTGCTTGCAGTCCATGTCGCCCGTGTACGTGCGGCCCATGCCGTCCGCGCCTGCGATCTGGCCTGCGATGACGCAACTCGGGTCGCCTTGTTCCTTGAAGTCGCAGTACGTGTCCTCAGGGTCGAGCGGGCCGAACAGTCCTTGCTTGACGCAGCAGCCTGCGCCAGGAGTCCAGCAGTCATTGCGCGGCGGCGCAGGATTGGGGCACTCGGCGTCGTTCTGGCAGCCGAGCTTGCAGCACGCGGCAATGTCGCCGGCAGCAGCGCCGTTTGCTGCGGCTCCCGGATTGCCACCCTTGTTGTCGCACGGGAATGGTCCGGCATCATACTTTGTGACTTTATCGAGGCAGGGCGGATTGGGCTTGCCCGTAATTGTGAGGGTGTGGTGATCGACCATTTGGTGGAACGGCTTTGTCTTTTTGCATTCCCATTTCTCCTTGATATCTGGCGTATAACTGCAGGGTTCGCATTTGCAGCTGTTGTCGCATTTCCCATTCTCACCAGTGGGCGTCGTGCATGCGCCGCCAGGAGGATCGCAGTCTTCTCCTGCGTCGATCTGGCCGTTGCCGCAGTACTGGTAGGGTTGCTCAGGGCAGCATTTCTTTTGCATGTCTGCAAAGGAATCTTGGTTGAGACAGGGAACTGTCGGCCACATCGCAGGCTGGCCTTGGCAGGGCGCGATCACGTCTGCCTTGGTGTGACAGGCGTCCGGCGGGCTGAAATACATGATGAACTCGGTTTCATTCTTCGGCGTGCAGCCGCAGTTGCAGCCTGTGGTCGTAGTCGTGGTGGTGGCTGTCGTTTCGGTGGTTTCGGTTGTTGTCGTCTCCGTGGTGACGCAATGGCACTTGTCGTCGCATTCGCCGTCGTTCGGGCAGTACGGCAGCCCTGGCTCGCCGCATTCTTCGCCTGCGTCAACGAGATAGTTGCCGCAGTACGGGCAGCACTTGTTGAACTGGTTCGCGCCCGCGACAAACTCTCCGATCGGGCTGCAGGGCAGGCAGGGCGGTAATGGCAGGAAGGACAGCATGCCGTTTTGCAAGTACGGGTTCATGATGCCATTGACTTCCTTGCCGGTGGCGTCCGTAATCTTGCAGCACCCTCCGCCGCGGCCTTCGGTGGAGGTTGTTTCAGTGGTGGTCGTCGTGGTTGTGGTGGTTTCTGTTCCGGTGGTCGTCGTGGTCGTTGTTTCCGTAGTGGTTGTTGTGGTAGTTGTCGTGGTCGTTGTTGTCGTGGTAGTGGTCGTCGTGGTCGTTTCCGTGGTCGTCGTCGTTGTGGTCGTCTCAGTAGTGGTGGTTGTCGTCGTAGTATCTGTTGTGGAGTTGTCCTGCGTGTAGAAGCGCGCGGGCACCATCGCGCCGATGCCTGCGGATCCGACAAAATCGCTTCCGCCGCTGGCATTCTGCAGATGGCGCACGGAGCTGTTCAAATGAAGAATGCCTGCGACAAAGAGGACGCCCACTACAAAAAGAAATGCCCACCTGTATAGCAACTGCTGTCTCAATCGCCTCTCTTTTCCCACGAGGAAAACGCTTTTTCACTATTATATAAATATATCTGTCTTTCTCGTGCTATCATTGGTGAGTGACCCCTGGTGAGTTGGGGCAAAGTTTTAACTGCCGAACCGCGTTCCGCACAGGCATATGGGCTTGTTTCGCGATGCGCTGGCGTTTCCGTTCAGGGAATACTCGCGACTGTTCTGGTTCTGGATCGTAGTCATTCCTGTTTTTGGCTGGATTGCGTACGCAGGATACCTGGTTGACGTCATGCGCGCAGTGTTCAAGGGAAAAGAGAAGCTTCCGCCGTTCGGCGAGCTCTGGCCGACGATGAAAACAGGCTTGTTGTATCTTGTCGTGGCGATGCTGGTGAACCTCATTGCGAACATGCTATTGTGGATTCCGTACATCGGCTGGCTGCTCTGGTTTGTGTCTATGCTGTTCTCGCCGATTATGATACTACAGTTCGCAATTACTGGAGAATTCCGCGCGGGTTTTGATGCGTTCAGCGCGATCAAGCGCGTCTTCGGCAATTTCAAGGTGTATTGCGTCTATATGCTCTGCATCGCAGGCATAACTGCAATCTGGATTCTCGCGTCCTTGCCGATTATCACCGCGCTGCTGACCCTGCCCGCGATGGCGTTCGGTTCGTCGTATCTGCTCGCGCGCTTCTATCGCGAAACCGAATAAGCGCAGGAAAGTTTTTAAACACAATTCTTGTTGGTGTTGTTTATGGAAGCATACCTCGAGCGCATCGTAACGCAGGCGCGCGAATTGCGGGCGCAGATGGCCGCGTTTCCGCCGCTCGACAAGCCGATGTATGAGACTTTTATCGGCATCACGAATATGGTGCTGCGCCCGAACGACAAGTGCGCCGAGGCGCAGGTGACTTTTGGGCTCTTGGGGTCCAACGAGTTTGTCGACCTTGCGGATTACTGGACGAGCATTTCTCGCATTCTGGCGGGCAACGCGCATCCTGGACAGAAGGCAAAGGCCTTGTTCGCGTTTGACTGCGCGATGAGCATGTATTATTTCAGGAAGGGCATCTCGCAGGGTACGCCTGCGCAGAAAGCGGTTCTCGGGACCGTGCAGCGCATGCTGTACGACTTGACGCAGAAAGCACCGAAGCAGCCCTGCATCGTTTTCGTTCCCAAGGGCGACAACAAGCTGCTGAAGGGCGTGAACCATATGAACAAGGAATCTTTGGAGAACGCGCTCTTCCTCAATTACGAAGAAATCAAGAAAATGTACCAGTTCACCAGCAAAAGGTCATTCTCCGAGGGGCTTCCGTACGCGGCAGTCATCAGCGGGATCACGTTTGTCCCGTACGAGCCCTAAGAACGTTTCTATCGCCCAAGCGCCTTGCGTACTTGCGCAAGCGAGCGTTCGAATTCTTCAGGACGTACTGGTGTCAGCGGGTTTCGCGGCCTGCGGACCGCTGCACGGACGCCGACGGCGAGAAGCATCAGCACGATGAGCGCGGCGACAATCATGCCGATGTTCTTCGGTTCGCGCAGTCCGCCGACGATGTGTCCGGTCGATGATTCCGGCTCTTCGATGACTGCGGGCGCGGGTTCCTGCACGCTAGGCGCCGCTTCAGCTACCTTCGGCGCTTCTATCTCTGGCGCGGGCGGTGCGGGCTGCTCAACCATGGTTTTGACTGCCACGGTGGGCGACTCGTACACGAGCTTTCCATCAACCCAGACGCGCCAGATGTTCTTGAGCGGGATGTCGCCGAGGATGAGGACTTCGTTCAATTGCGCGCGGTGGACTGCCTGCTGGTCGATTCCGCGCGCGATTGCACGGCCATCGACATATCCAGTGTACTTGTCAAGTCCTGCGCCGTCAAACTCAAGGACGACCATGTGCGAGCCGGTGTCTTCAATGGTTGCAGGCTTCTCAGCAAAGGATGCGGCGGTGGATCCTGCGATGGATGCCGCCTGCTTGAACTGCACGAGTTCGGGGTACTTGTCGCGCAGGAGCGGTTCATTCTCCCACAGCTCATCCAGATTGAATAGTTCCTTGTCCGTGAGCATGTCGACCCTCTTTTGGATCTCGCTGGTCTTTGCGGCGATCTCTTCGTCAGTCAGGTCGTGGTTGTCAAGGCGTACGCTATCGATCTTTGCGGATTCCAGCAATGTTTCTTTGGCTGCTTCGCGCAGGCTGGTGCTTTGGTACGGTACTTTTTCCGGCAGTCCTGTGGCGAGCACGGTCTTGATCTGCGCGTCATCCAGCCGCAGTCCGCGGTACAGCGAGCCGCTTCCGGTCTTCGGATCAAAGATCACGCTTTCGTGCGCGGTTATGATGCCCTCGATATCGGGCGCGGGCCGTGTTTGGAGCGGGGGCGCTTCGGGAACGGTTGGCGCAGATTCAGGGGCGCTCGGCGTAGTTTCAGGTGCCTTCGGCGCTTCCACGGCTGGCGCGGGTTCGCTCGGCTGCGCTTCGGTCTTTGCCAAGGCTTCCTGTGCCTTCATCGCGGCCCATTCGGCAACGGATTTGCCGAACGCGAATGCTTCGCCCATGCCGAAGAACGAGCCCATCGATGCGCCTGCAGGGTAATTCTTGCGGAAGATCTCTGCGAATGTGCGTGGCTGCGTCTGCGGCAGTATCATGGTGACAGTGGGGTTGTGCTCGTGGAAAACTATTTCCGCGTACGCCGGCTCGTCCAGCAAGTCGAGCTCGCTTTCCGAGGTCTCTGGCTTGAGAGTCTCGCTCGTCCGCGCTTCTGCTGATTGGACAAACGTGTCCCAGCGCGCGGCAAGTTCGGGGCGGTGCAACAAGTCCAATGCCTGCGTCCAGACTGCGGTCGAGGCAGGGTCGATATTCGCGAGCACTTTCTTGAGCTTAATGTCCGTGTCTGCGTTCCGCAGGCGTGTTTCCAGG
>JBGPHE010000035.1:0-7932 GCA_041484255.1 Candidatus Nanoarchaeia archaeon | reverse complement strand
TAATAACGTCGTACATAGTGCCTCTTTTTACAAGAAAACGTGCCGACTGCGTATATAAATGTTGCTTTACAGCAGTTTGCCGATCATCATCATCGCGACTGCGCCGATGACGACGCCGAGCAGGTAGTCTTTCGCGGTGAAGTGCCACGGCGGGTGGTGCGGCTTCTGGTTTTCGAGCTGCTGGATGCGGCGCTCGACAGAAGCGAGCATCAATCTGCGGTCGCGGATCTCAGAAAAGACATCGGCAAGGTGCTCGTCGCGCACGATGTGCTGGACCCAGTTGTGAAAGTCATTCTTGTCCGGCGTGACGTGGTGCTGGAAGACTTCCTCATCCATGCCTGCAAGCTCGCTGGCGAGCTCGTAGAGGTTCTTGATGGTCGCGCCGCTCTTGAGGCGGAACACGTGGTCTGCATGGACATCTTTGAGGCTCATGGTTCGTCGATGAAGAGCCTGACGCCGTTGCTCTTCTTGCGCTCCTTCATTTCTTTTTCGACGGACTTCTTGGCGTGCTCGCGGTGCTGCTTGCTCGCGACATGCGCGACGTCGCGCAAGAGGTGCTTCATGATGGCGCGCTGGGTCTCCATGCGGTCGCGGATGCGCTGCATCTGGTCTGCGAGCGAGGATTCGTCAAAGACGTCGCGCGTCCAGTTGGCAAAGTCGTTCTTCCATTCGTTGACATAGCCGTGGAAGACGTCCTCACCCATGCTTTCGAGCTCGTCGATAAGCTGGTAGAGGCTTTCGATGCGGCGGCCGTCGTGCAGGATGAAGTGCTTCTCGACCGGCGCCTTGCCGAATTCTTTCTTGTAAAAGGAAACCTCAACGCGGCTGTGCGGTTTCACGGAAGCGCGGCTCAGCGCGGTGCGCACTGCCTTCTTGATGCGGGCCTTTGCTTGCTTTGCCGCGTGCTTGACGCGCGCTTTCACGTGCTTTGCCTTCTTTTTTGCCATGGTTACCTCTTTTGCCGTTCAGGGCGTATCTAGTTTAAATACGTTGCGAATCAAAGATTCGCAAGGTGCTCGGAAATGCGCGCATTTCCGACACGTTATGCATCATTTTCCGCGCAGCTTGCCGTACACTACTTTCGCGAGCTCGTGCTTGTCTTCGGCTTGCAATGCGCGGCTGGCGAGCCGGTTTTCGCCGAACACGTCGCGCACCCAGCTGACGAAGTCGTTCTTCTTGTCGTTCGCGTGGAACCGGTACGTGTCTTCGTGCATGCGGTTGAGACCCATCGCGAGCTCGGCAAGGCTCTTGAACACCGTGCCGTCTTTCGCGAAAAAGCTTTTCTCGTGCGAGCACACGCTGACTTTTCCCGTGCTGATTTTCTGCAGTTTTGCTTGTTTTTTCATGGTGCCTCCTTAGGATACGGACATCCAGCGCTTGAGCGCTGCTCCGACTCCGCCGCGCTCGTCGCTCTTGACGCGCAGGATCAGGTCGTTGAGGATGTTCATGTACGCGATAAACGCCTCGTACGGGCTGTCGTACGGGTTGAAGTACTTGTGGACGTCGCCGTCATTGAACCACTTCGTGCACATGTAGTAGAAGTGGTCTGACGTGCTCAGCCGTCGCCATGCTTCGATCATTGCGGGATCGCGCGACGCGAGCACGTCCTTGCGCAGCGCGTACAGACGCTCTGCCGCTGCGTTCTGCATCCGGTTGCCGAGCCAGGCTGAGGTGTCGCGCTCGACGTCTGCCCAGCTGACCGGGTTGTGGATGTCCAATTCGCCGCGCGGCTCGAGCTTGGCGAGCTCGGACGGCCAGCGGAACGAGATTCCCTTTTTCTTGAGCTCCGCAGGCAGCTGGCTGAGGAAGGTGAAGATGCCGGTGTCTTCCCATTGGTGCTCTCCGAACGTCTCGTAGTCCATGAACAGGTTGATGCTGTCGCCGAGAATCGGCGCGAGCCAGTCTGCATATTTCTTTGCCGTAACCGGATAGCCGCTCCAGTTCTTGTCGCTGAAGCGGAACGCGATGTCGTCCGAGAGCCGGTAGTTCTTGAGCAATAAGCGCATGTGCTTAGCGTTTTTCGGCGAGTACACGAAGTTCGGCGACTTGGTGCCGAGGATGTGGTCTGCTCCTTCCGCGAGCACGGCGGTGTAGCCCATCTCTTCAACGGTCTTTGCGAGCGCGTTGTTGAACACGAGCTCGGTATTCCTGAACACAGTCGGCTTTTGGCCGAAGCGCTCCTTGATGAGCTTCTGGTGCATGCGCACCTGCTCGGCAAACTCCTGCTTGTCGTGCAAGAACGAGAGCGAGTGGTAGTACGTCTCGCTCAGGAACTCGACTGCACCGGTAGACGCGAGCTCTTCGAAGCTGTCCAGCACTGCCGGCGCATACTGCTGGAACTGTTCTATCGCCGTTCCGGTGATGCTGAACGCGACCTTGAAGCCCGGATGCTTGGCGATGAGCGAGCGCAGCACGCGGTTCGCGGGTAGGTAGCACTTTTTCGCGACTTTCTGCATGACTTCGCGGTTTTTCTTGTCGTCAAAGTACGCGCTGTTGTGCCCGATGTCGAACACATTGTACTTCCGCATGCGGAATGGCTGGTGTACTTGGAAATACAGGCAGATGTTGGTCATTTTTTCATCACCTCATGATATGCATCGTGGACTTTCTTCGCAGGATCGTCGAGATTGAACTTGTCTGCCTCGGCATGGCCATTCGAGCGCAATTCGTCGTGCAGCACGGTGTTTTGCAGGACGCTGACGATCATGTCCGTCATTTTGTCGACGTCCCAGAAGTTGACCTTCAGGCAGTGGTTGACGACTTCTGCGACGCCGCTCTGCTTGCTGATGATGATGGGCGTCTTGTTCTTCAGGCTCTCGAGCGCGACCAGGCCGAACGGTTCGGACACCGACGGCATGACATACAGGTCTGCCATCTGGAATGCTTTGTGCACGTCTGCGCCTTGCAGGAATCCTGTGAAGATGACTCTATCTGAAATGCCGAGCTCGTGGCTGCGGTGGATGACCTTCGGCAGCATGTCGCCGTCGCCCGCGATGACGAAGAGCGTGTGGGGCTCGAAGCTCAGCACTTTCTTGGCGACTTCGACGAAATAGTCCGGCCCTTTCTGGATGGTGACGCGGCCGAGGAACAGGACGACCTTGTCTTTCTTGTTCAATGCCGAGCGATAGTTGAGCTTGTAGTGCGGCGCGTCTTCCTCGATGCCCCAGTGCACGACGCGGATCTTTTCCTCGGGAATCTTGTAGTGGTGCAGGACATTCTGCTTGGTGAAGTTGCTGTTCGCGATGACCAAGTCTGCGGCTTTGAGCCCTTGGTATTCGATGCGCGAGATGTACGGGTTGGGATGGCCGCCGGTGCGGTCGTGCTCGGTCGCGTGGATGTGCGCAACCAGCGGCTTGCCCGAGATTTTCTTGGCGGCGATGCCTGCCTCGTACGTCATCCAGTCGTGCGTGTGGATGACGTCGTGCTTTTCCTTCTTCGCGAGCGTCTTCGCGATGGTCGCGAAGCGTTTTGCCTCGGCGTAGATGTTTCTGCCGTACAATCCTTTGGAGTTGAGCGGCGCATAATCTGCGGCGTACTCTTCTTCGGACTGGTAGGGCGCCATCGCGGACGGAACTTCGATGATTTTCATGTTCTTAGCATACTGGTTTGCGCCGACAAGCTTGACAAACTCCGCGCTCGCTCCCTCGGGCGCGACGGGCATGACGAACGTGACGTTGACTCCTTGTCGCGCAAGCCCTTTGGTGAGGCCGTAGCACGCCGTGCCGAGCCCTCCGGTCTTGAACGGCGGGAATTCCCAGCCGAACATCAGGACTTTTGTCATGATTCTACCCCGAGGAACGCGCGTCCTTCTTCGGTGAGTTCGTAGATCTTGACGAACGAGCTCGCGAACACTTCGCGGACAAATCCGCGGCCTTTCAGCCAGATGAGATGATTGTCAACGGTCTTCCAGTTGATGCCGGTGTCTTTGGCGAGCTGGTTGACCGTCTTGCGGCCTTTCAGCATCGCGGAGAGAATGCGCTGCCGCAGCTCCTTGAACGTGCGCTTGGGATTGCGGTCTTTGTAGGGCAGCACCACTTATCAGTACCTCTTTTTGTATACTGGTTGCGTAAATGGTATTTAAGACTTTCTCTTTTTACGGAGAACATCTGTTCAGTAAGATGAGAAGAAACGCTCTCGTCGGACAGCGAAACATTAATGAGTGCGCATCGCTCAGCGCAACGCGTGGCAAACGCGCTGATTATCATCGACATGAACGCCCGCGACGTCAAGAAGCTGTACAACAAAACGTCCGTGCTCAACAACCAGCTGAAACTGATTGCAGCGTTCCGGAAACGCAAACAAAAAGTCATCCTGGTCGGGGGCGGCCGCTCGGGAAGCGTCCTTGCGCGGTCAAAGCGCAACCCGGTGATTGAGCGGCTGTGGGGCGCGGAAGGCGAGCACGATGCTGAAGGCAACAAAATCATTCCCGCGCTGATGCGCGCGCACCACGATAAATACGTCGATAAATCAGAGTACAGCGCATTCTTCAAGACGGATTTGGAGCGCTATTGCAAGAAGAACAAGATCGATTCGTTGTATTTCTGCGGGATTTATACAGGTTGCTGCGTGTATTTTTCTGCGGTTGATGCCGCCATGCGCCGCATCCAGCCGTATCTGGTGACGGATGCTTCATCGAGCGTGAGTCCTTCCTGGCATCGAAAGCACGTCAGCAACTTCTCCACGTTTATCGGCCCTGCGGTAACGACCCGCGCGGTGCTGAAGAAAATCTGATCATCACTTCTTGCTGTAGTCTTCGAGAATGTCTTTCGCGGTGATGATGCCGACCGGAATGTCTTTCTTGATCAGCACGACTGACGCGACATTGCCCTCGACCATCTGGCCGATGGCGTCCGCGACCGAGCCCTCGGGAGCCGAAGTCGCGCAGTTCGGCACGTGCGTGAGGATATTGTGTACGGGAAGCTTGAGGATGCTGGTCTTTTCGCCGACGCCGAAGCCCGAGCGCTTGCCTTGCTGGTGGCTTGCCGCGCGGGAAATGTGCATGTTGACACGCGGGAACGCGCTCACGTCGGTCAGGATATCGGTCATTGACACGATGCCGACCAGCTTGTCCGAGTCGTCAAGGACGACCACGTGGCCGATGCCTTCTTTGCTCATCAGGTTGATGGCCTTGCCGAGGTCGTCGTCCTGGTGGACGGTCACGAGCTTCATGCTGGCGATTTCATCAACGCGGACGCGGGAATAGAACGTGCGGAGCGCGTCAAGCACGTCGATTGAATGGACGACGCCGACGACTTTCTCCTTTTTCTTTTCGGTGACGATGACGGGCAATGCGCGGATGTCCGCGGTCACGAGCAAGCGCGCGATCTCTGCGAGGTCGGTATCGAGATCGAGCTTCGGGACAAAGAACGGCGTCTTGCTCTTGGAGCGGTGCGTGAGCAGGTTCTTGACGTGCATCTTGGACGGGTCGATGCGCGACGAGAGCAGCCACTTCTTGGCGGCCATGCCGATGTACTTGCAGTCGTCAAAGACGACGGCCATGGTCTGCTTGTGGCGCTCCATCTGGCCGATCAGCGAGCTGACTGTGTCGGTAACATCGGCGACGATGTAATCGTCCCGCATCACGTCTTGTGCATTCGTCATGCGCCTGCGGTTGAAAGACCATTATATAAACATTCCTTCCGCGCTATGCTGCCTTGCTTTGGAGTGAGTATCGTATTTTCTCGGGAAGCTCGGCAAGCGTGCGGAAGATCTCTTGTTTTGGCGTGTTTGTATAATTGTCAAAGAGCTCAAAGCAGGTCTCGGCCGCTTGCGAGTAGAAGAACCAGTCGCGCCCGTCTTTGATGATGTCGATGCGCAGGCCTGCGCTGTATGCGTCGTGCGCGTCAAAGAGGCCCATATCGCCTGAATGGATTTGGATCTTTGCGCCGTTGTGGTAGAACTCCAGCCTTGCTTGATAAAAGCTGTCTGCGCACTCGCCGCAATTGGCTTGGTGTTTGGTGTGGGGCATGGTGAATGCCTTGCCGATGCCTTTGATGGCGGTTAAGGCACGTTCGCGCGGCTCTGTAAACTGGTCGGTTGCGCGTGCTGCGTTGGACAATTCGTTGACGATTGCGTCGAGGTCTTGGGGTTGCATGCGCATTCCCGAGCGTGGCGCATATTTAACCGCGATGAAAGAAGAATCTGAACGTGGAGTCTATCGTGCCTTGTGCGTTCGCAAGAACTGCTCCATCTTGTCCATCGCGAGCTCGATTTTCTTGTAGTCGGTCGCGAAGGAGCATCTGATGTAGCCATTGCCGAGGCTGCCGAAGTCGGTTCCCGGCACGACGGCGACTTTGGCTTTCTGGAGGAGATTGAACGCGAACTTCCTGCTGTTGCCGCCGAAGTCTTGGATGTTGGAGAACGTGTAGAACGCGCCTTTCGGCATCGGCGTGCGCAGTCCGAGCTCGTTGAGGCGCTTGACGATCATCTTTCTGCGGCGGTCGTACTCGCGCACCATCGCGTCGGTGTACTTCGCAGGGAGCTTCAATGCGTCCACGGCGACTTTTTGCGAGAGCGTGGGCGCGCAAATCGTGGTATTGACGTGCGTTTCCTTGATTGCGGCGGCGAGTTCTGCCGGCGCGGCGACATAGCCGATGCGGTAGCCGCACATGGCGTACGTCTTGGAGAATGATTGGAACGTCACGGCGTGCTCTTCCATGCCGTTGAGCGAGCCGATGCTGACGTGCTTGGCGCCGTCGTAGATGATTTTCTCGTACGCCTCGTCGCTGAAAATGTAGAGGTCGTGCTCGATGGCGATGTCGGCAAGCTGTTCGAGGATTTTCTTGCTCAAGACGGTGCCCGTGGGATTCGCAGGCGTGTTGATCATCAATACTTTGGTCTTCTTGGGGTCAATCGCCTTCTCAACGTCGTCCGGATTGATGGCGAAGTCGTCTTCTTCGCGCGCCGGAATGAAGACGGGGTTCGCGTTGAACAGCTCGAACGTCGGCAGGAACCCCATGTAGCTCGGGTTCGGAATCAGGACTTGTTCGCTCGGGTCGAGCGTGCAGGCCGCCGCGATGAGCAATGCTTCCTGCGAGCCGCACGTCACGACGACGTTCTCGGGCGCGGTATCGACCTTGTTTTCCTTCGTGAGCTTGCGCGCGATGGCTTCGCGCAGTTCGCGCGTGCCGCCGGGCGGAGAATAATGATTCGCGACGTTGGCGTACTTCTTGGTCAGCGCGACAATGGGTGCGGGAGCGGGAAAGTCAGGCTCGCCCGGGCCGAGCGAGATGACGTCCTTGCGCTCCACGGCGACCTGCAGAAGTTTGCCGATTTCCTGTTCCGGCATTTGCCGTTCGCGCTCAGAAATGTGTCCCATGCGCGCACAGGCGACTCGTGGGTTTTTATATCTTTCTTCGGAAGAACTAGGCGGTCACGATAATCTTGCCGTGCACCATGTCCATCGAGCACCGGAACGGGAATTCGCCGACGTTGTCAGGCGCGATGTCGAGCACGAGCGGCGCGTCCAGCGGGATGATGCGCTGGATTTTGAACGCGGGGAACACGATTTCTCGCGCGCAGCCCGCGGTGTCGTCCGCGGTGACGGAAAGCTTGAGCGGAATGCCTTTCTTGACGACAATCACGTTGGGCTCGTAGCGCGACTGTGTTACCTTGATGCTCGCGTACTGCGCGCCGTCGCGCTGCACCGCATCTGCGCGGGTTTCCTGCGTGTATTGCTGGAGGTAGCCGGGAAGTTTCACATTGTCTTGCGTCGCGCTTGCAGGAGAACTGCTTACTGCGCCGAGCGGGAACGAGAGCACAAAGCTTGCAAAGAGTATGAGGATGAACGCGGCCATCCACGCGCCGATGAATTTGCCGGAAACCGGGTCGGGCTTTTTGTTTTTCGCGCCAGGTCCGCAGCACGCCACGCCGCAGTGCACGACGTACGAAATGCCGAGCAAACTGATGAGGATGATGAATGCGAAGAATGGC
>JBGPHE010000034.1:0-8081 GCA_041484255.1 Candidatus Nanoarchaeia archaeon | reverse complement strand
CATAAGGCATTCTGCATATGTGATTTTTATGACGAAAGAAGCAAAGGATTTCCAACTCAAGACCGGTACAACGACTATCTGCCTCATGTGCAAGGACGGCATCGTCCTTGCGGCAGACCGCAGGGCAAGCGGCGGCGGCATGGTGCTGCACAAGCGCGCCCAGAAAATTCAACCTCTCACTGACTTGATCGCGGTCACGACCGCAGGCAATGTTTCTGACATCCAATTGATGGTCAAGCTTGCCAAGGCAGAAATCAAGCTCAAAGACGTCCAAGTCTACCGCTCCAGCACGGTGCGCGAGACCGCAAGCCTCGTGGCAGGAATGCTCTACAGCACCTTCCGCAGGCCCAGCATGGTCCTCAGCATCGCGTCATTGATGATGGCAGGACGAGACAAGGAAGGCTTCCACGGCTGGGAACTCAGCCCGGACGGAAGCATGATGGAAATTCGCGATTATGCAGCAGACGGCTCAGGCATGGTTTTCGCCCTGGGCGTTCTGGAAACCTTGTACAAGAAGAACATGAGCATGGACGAAGGCGTCAAGCTCGCGGTCAAGGCAGTCAATGCAGCCCTCCTCCGCGACACGGCAACGGGCAACGGCATTGACGTCGTGACTATCACGGACAAGGGAATGCAGACCGTTATGGAGAAAGAGCTCGAGATTCGTCTCGAATAAGGCCCCCGTTCTTTTCTAAGGGCGGCCAAGTAAACAAATACAGTATGGGTGACACTCATTATGGCAGATATCATTAAAGAAATCCTCAAGATGCTTCCGGAGGGTAAAATCTCCGACGCAGTCTTTGAAGGCGCAAACATCGTTCTCTACACGAAGGACAAGGCGTTCTTCCTGAACGACGAAGGCGCCATCCGCGCAGCAGTCAGCTCGTTCAAGAAACGCATCGAACTTCGCCCTGACCCGAGCATCTCCGAAGGACAGGAAGAATCAGAAAAAGAAATCCGCAAAATCCTGCCTGCAGACTCCGGCATCGCCAACATCGTCTTCGAGCCGCAGCGTTCTCTTGTGACCATCGAATGCGAGAAGCCCGGCCTTGCCATCGGCAAGCAGGGCGCATTGCTCCGCGACATCCGCGAAAAGTGCTTCTGGGTGCCGATTATCCGCAGAACTCCCGCGATTCGCTCGATTCTTATCGAGAACATCCGCGCAGTCCTGTTCCAAAACTCCGAATACCGCAGAAAATTCCTCGACAAAGTCGGCCACCGCATCTACGACGGCTGGATCCGCGAAAAAAAGAACGAGTGGGTCAGAATCACGTTCCTCGGCGGCGCACGACAAGTCGGACGCAGCTGCGTCTTTTTGCAAACTCCTGAATCACGCATCCTGATGGACTGCGGCATCAACGTCGCGTCAGACCAGGAACCGTACCCGTATCTGGACGCTCCGGAATTCCACTTGAACGAGCTTGACGCAGTCATCGTCACGCACTCGCACCTGGACCACAGCGGTTTCGTTCCGTACCTGTTCAAGTACGGCTACCGCGGCCCTGTCTACTGCACCGCTCCGACACGCGACGTCATGTCGCTCTTGTGCCTGGACTATGTCAAGCTGATGAAGGCGGAAAACCGCGACCCGCTGTACGACACCGACCACATCAAGGAAATGGTCAAGCACACGATTACGCTCGACTTCGACGAAGTCACCGACGTCACGCCTGACGTCCGCATCACGCTCTACAACTCAGGCCACATCCTCGGCGCGGCAATGATCCACATGAACATCGGCAACGGTTTGCACAATCTCTTGTACACCGGCGACATGAAGTACGGCAAGACGCCGCTCCTGGAGCCCGCAGTCACACAGTTCCCGCGCTTGGAAACCGTCATTATCGAGAGCACGTACGGCGGCAAGACCAACGTGATGGGCTCGCCGCAGGAACAGGACGAACTGCTCAAGAAAATCATCCAGGAAACCGTCAAGCGCGGCGGCAAAGTGCTCATGCCCGTGCTCGGCTCGGGCCGCGCGCAGGACGTCATGGTCATCATCGAAGAAATGGTCAAGAAAGGCGAGCTCGAACCCATCCCCGTGTACATCGACGGCATGGTCTGGGACATCACTGCAATCCACACTGCCTATCCTGAGTTTTTGAACCGCACCCTGCGGAAGAGCATCTTCCACAAGGACGAAAACCCGTTCCTCAACCCTATCTTCAAGCGCATCGGCTCGCAGAAGGAGCGCAAGGAACTGCTCGAACAGCACGGCCCCTGCGTCATCCTGGCGACGTCCGGAATGATGGTCGGCGGACCCTCGGTCGAGTACTTCAAGAACCTCGCGGACAACCCGAAGAACAGCATCGTGTTCTCGTGCTACCAGCCGGAAGGAGCTCTTGGTTACCGCATCATGCACGGCGAGAAAGAATTCATCTTCAACGAAGGCGGCCAGCATCTGGTCGTGCCGGTCAAGATGGACGTCTGCCGCGTCGAAATCTCAGACCACTCGGACCGCAAGCAGCTGATGAACTTCATCTTCAAGGCTTCGCCGCGTCCGAAGAAAGTCATTGTCAACCACGGCGAGAACTCGCGCATCCTTGACCTCGCGTCAAGCATCCACAAGCAAGGGCGCATCGAGACCTGCGCGCCGAGAAATTTGGAGAGTATCAGGTTAAAGTAAATTTATCCTATTTTCTATGTATTCAGTTTTTTCTACGATTACGGAGGTGAATTCTATGCAACAAATTATTGCACATAATGGCAGAGTTTGGGAAAAAGCAGAGCTTCATTTGAAGTCTGCGATTCCCCATTTCAATCGCCACAACATCGCGAAGCAAATCGCGCTTGACTTGCTCATTGAGCTGGTCAGGTAAGAAGTAATTCTTAGTATCCTGCGCTGTCGCAGGTGTATCTGCAGACGTCATACACTGCCGAACACTGCTGCAGGGCTGCCTGCTGCGACTGGTCGCACACCACAGGGCCGTCAGGGCAGAATGCGTGCGCGCGGTATGCGGGCTCTGCGCATGCGTCTCCTTGGTCGCGGCACTGCTGGAGGCACGTATTGCGTGAAGTATCAGAGAGAACGACTCCTGCGACGGCGACAATGAGCACGACGCCGATAATCGCGAGCACGGTCGCTTTCATACGGCACCCTTTTTGAGCGCTGCGCGCACGATTGCCATGATTTCCTGCTTGAATGCCATGCGCTCCTCGAGCGTTTCCAGCAGCGAGTTTTCGTTGAGCGTGATGTTCTCGCGCACCGGATCAATAGCGAGTTGGAGAAGGACGCTGAATCCGGTCAGGCGCGTGTTGCCTTGCAAGTCATTGCTGCCGACAGGAACAAATGCGATCGCGCGGAAGAAGCCAACCTCTGCGTTCGCGTGCATGAATCGGAAGTCCGCGATTCTGGTAGAAACGTGCGGGTCCTGCTGCTGCATCACGATTTCGATATCGTACTTCTTCAGCTCGTCGTTCAGCTCGGCGCACGCTTCTGCCATGACTGCGCCGATGCGGCGCTGCACGTCAGACTCTGTTCCTTGGCGTTCAAATGCCTTGGGCTCGTCCTGGACGCGTGTTTCCATGCGCGTGTCGCGGACGAACGAGTATAAAAAGGATACGTTTTTATACCTCTTTGCCTGCGAGAGCAGCATGCCGAACCCGTTCGAAAACGCCATCAAGAACCTCAAGAGCGCGAACAAGTACGCGCGTGTTTCTGCATCGGTCTTTGAACGCATCTGCAAGCCCGATCACATTCACCAATTCTCGATTTCCGCGAACGGCAAGAAGTATGCCGGCTACCGCGTCCAGCACAATGACGCGCGCGGGCCGTACAAAGGCGGCATCCGCTATCACCCGCAAGTCGACCTGGACGAAGTCAAAGCTCTGGCGACGTGGATGTCGATGAAGTGCGCCGTTGTCGATATTCCGTACGGCGGTGGCAAAGGCGGCGTTGCGTGCGATCCGAAGAAGATGTCGGACAAGGACAAAGAAGCCGTGAGCCGCGGCTGGGCGCGCGCACTGGCACCGCATATCGGCGCCTGGAAAGACGTTCCTGCTCCTGACGTCAATACTGACAGTCAAACAATGGCGTGGATTCTGGACGAATACGAAAAAGTCACGGGAATGCACGCTCCTGCAACAATTACGGGCAAGCCCATCGAGCTTGGTGGAAGCGCAGGACGCGACAAGGCAACCGCGCAGGGCGGCTTTTTCGTGCTGCGCGACGCGCTCAAGGCGTACAAGCGCAAGAAAGGCACCGTCGCCGTGCAAGGCATCGGCAATGTGGGCGGCTGGCTCGCAGAGATCCTCCACAAGGAAGGATTCACGGTCGTCGCAGTCTCAGACTCCAAAGGCGGCATTTACAACCCGAAAGGACTTGACATTCACAAAGTGATGGGCCACAAACGCGATACCGGCGCAGTCAAGGGCTTCAAAGGAGCGAAAGACATCACGAATGAAGCGCTGCTTGAGTTGCCTGTAGACATTCTTGCGCCTGCAGCGCTCGAGAACGTCATCACCAAAGAGAATGCGTTACGCATCAAGGCAAAGCTCGTGCTCGAGATGGCAAACGGCCCCATCACGCCTGAAGCAGACGCCATTCTCCGCAACAAAAAGATTCCTGTCATTCCTGACATTCTCGCGAACGCCGGCGGCGTCACGGTCAGCTATTTTGAATGGGCACAGAACTTGAACGGCTTTGCATGGGACTTGAGCGAAGTCGATGCACGCCTGGAGCGCATCATGACGCGCGCATGGAAGTCTGTCTTTGAGACCGCGCAGCAGCACAAGATTACATTGCGCACCGCGGCAAACGTGCTCGCGCTCGGCAGAATCGCGAAAGCGATGCAACTGCGCGGCGCGTAATCAAAGCTTCTTAAGAATTCTGACCAGCCAAATAATCGTCAGCAAGTGCAGCACTGCGATGATTTCCACAACGGGCAGATTCATGCCAAGGAATATCATTGGACGCCCCCGTGGCCTGCAAGGCGCTTTATTTTGCGCATAATCGCGATGACCAGTAGGAATTCGATCACGTGCAGCAGCAGCCCCACGCCAATCATCGCGTTCAACGGGATATCCATTCCGAACATGTACATAGTCTCACCTCAATACATACCGTGATTCAAACGTTCCGTCCTTGGAATACAGCCTTGCCTTGACCGCGTCCGCGGACTGCGCGGCGCTGCCGAGCTTGTACTCGTGGCCGAAAATCGCGACTGAGTCCGCGTCGACATGCAGCGGGCCGAGCATCTCCGCGACCAGCGTGCTCCTGTCTCGATTCAGGTCAAGCTCGATATTTATGTCTTTCTCCGCCATGCCGCGGTTGTTCACGACGTAATACAGCGTCAGGACATTACGCTCGCTGAGCGAGCCGGTGACTGCGAAACGGGGAACATTCACGGTAAACGGCGCGCGCGCAGACGTGATGCGCACCGGACCGGTGTAGGCGTCAACGCCGATGTCCGTGTGCAACGGCTGCATCACAGGCGGCATTGCCGTAAAGGAAACAGGCGTGTCAGTCTCTGGGTTGATGTGGTCAAATGACTGCAACGGCGTCGTCTGCCAGTCAAACGTCTTGGGCGTCGGCGTGCCGTGGTCTGCCCAGCCGTTCATCGCGTTCCAGAACAGCCGAGGATACGGGTGCGCGGGAGCCGCCGCAACAACGATTTCAGGAGTGGTGATCTCAAAATGCACGTCCTCGATGGAACGGTCGTACCTGTTGCGGAACACGCCATTGATTGCAGAGTCCTGCAGGATTTCGCCGGCGGTGGGAATAAATATCAGGCTCAGGTTGCGCAGGAACTGCTCCGTCAGAATGTCGCGCTCTGTAAGAACTTCCGGAAGCTCGGTGCGCGGCTGCTGGCCAGGAGTACAGGAACGTGATGTCGGAGGGCGAACTTCGTGCGGGCGGCAGGTAAGATTGTTTCGGGGAGCGCACACGCGCTGCTGCAGTCCGCCTGCGGTGCACGGCAGCCACGGCTGGCACATCCAGATGCAGGACTGCACGCCTCCGCCGCCACTGCCTCCGCCACCGCCGCCCCCGCTGGGGCAGACGAACGTGATGTCGGTGAAGACGTAATACGGTACCGTCGTGAGGTTGGGTGCCGCAAGCAACGACTGATAGTCGAAGAAGCTTGTATTGTAGCCGGTCAAATCTTTCTCAATCACCGTGGCGAAGACAATGTCATTGCCTTGGTTGAAGTAGCCCTCGCGGAACGAGCTGTTCTGCGGAGACTGGTTGACGAACGTGTACGTGGTCGGCACATTCGTGATGGTGCCCGTGGTGAACGCGAACGCGGATGTGGTCGTGAATGTCGCGGAACCACTGTCGCTGCCTGCGCCGACCATGCTGTTCAATACGCTCAGATTGCCCGCAGTCAGCCCTGAGGGTGGCGAGCTGGAATTGCTGAAATAGATGAAACCGCTTGCCGAGGTCGGATTGTCGCACGGAATCTGGATGAAGATGTTGCTCGCGTTCACGTTCCTGCCCGTGGCGTTCACGATGCTCGGCGCAGAGGAGTTCGTGCCGAAGAACACCTGGCCGTCGATGCCCTGCCAGTTCGGCGTCAGCTGAAAGATCGTCAGATTGACTTCAGTGATATTTCCGCCTGCCGCGAAGACGCTGCCCGGCGCGGCTGCGCTCGCGGTCTGCAGCGCGAGGACAAGCAAAAGCACCCCTGCCAGCAGGGAGCGCAAACTCATCGGAACACATACCTCTTGCGGCGGTACATGAAGAGGAGGATGACGATCACCAGGATGAGCGCGACGATGACGCCGATGAGGATGGTCGTGCTGTCGATCAGGCTGCCGGTGTACTGCCGCAGCGGCATTCTTGATTCCAACGTGCTCAACAGGAAGTCGCTGCGCGCGCCGTAATTCATGTGCACCAGGACCTGAGGATTGTCCGCGAGGTCGACGTCAGTCATGCGCTGCTTGACCTCGATGGTCACCGACTTGCCCTTGGCGATCTGCTCAATGCCCGGCTGCGTCACGTTCGTCGCCTTGTCGTTCACGATGAGGTTGCGGAGCTCGAGCGCGGAATAGCAGGGTACGGGACCGTCGTTGCGGACCGAGACCATGAAGCGCTGGGTGCGCGTGTTGTACTGCACGTCGCGCAGCGTGAGCTGGCAGTCGTCCTGCACCGTGACGATTTGCAGCGGAGACGTCAGCGCGATGGCATGGTCCATCGTGTCCGGGCTTTCGCCGTACAGCGTGAACAAGTCAAGCGTGAGGTCGTTCTGCTCAGAGATATACTTGGTGAGGTCTGCGGAGTACTGGAAACCCGTCGTGTCGCCTGATTCGATGCGGTGGACGTCCGTGTCGCCGACCGTGATGACCCGCTCGCCGTTCGCGAGGATGCCTGCGCTCGTTCTCAGGAACGCCCGCGTGCCGTTGTTCTGGTACGTGATTTCGATGTTCTTGGTGAGCGCGTTGTACTGCGCCTTGAGCAGGATAATATTCAGGTCGACGACCGGCAGCTGGAACATGTCCAGCGCATGGACTGGCTCTGCTTCGGTTCCGCGCGTGAGCCCCTGGCCGAACTTGATGAACAGCGGCAGGTTGGTGGCGTCCTTGAGCCGCTTGGCCGAAGACGAGAGGTGGTTGCCGATGACGATGCCCGACTGGAATCCTGCGCTCTTGGTGAACTTGATGGTGTCGTCCGTGACCGCATCCTTGCCGATGAGCAGCGTGACCTCGTTCAGCAGGCCGGCGCGCATCAGCTCGTCCTCGATGAACGAGCCGTCCGTCGCCAGCAGCTGCGCGGCAGGGGAAATCGCGAGATACTTCTTCAGGATCTCGACATTGTCCTTGTAGCGGTTGCCCTTGTTGATGACTTCGGGATGGAAGTTGCTCAATGCCGCGACCAAGTCCTCATCCAGCTGGCCGTACAGGACCAGCGCGTCCACCTGCGCGTTGCGCAGGAACGACAGTATCTGGTCGATGTTTTTGCTGTCCGCGAGAAGCACGTACGAATGTGTTTTAATCGCATACGGGATGACTGCGATGGCATTATAGCCGTAGGACGGGTCGATGACGACGAATCGCGTCGCCTTGGACTGCTTCGCGAGCGCGATGTTCGTGCCGCGACCGCCGCTGGCGTAGAGCGTCTCCGTGCTATAGCCTGTGCGGCCCAT
>JBGPHE010000033.1:0-8117 GCA_041484255.1 Candidatus Nanoarchaeia archaeon | reverse complement strand
CTCTCTTTCCCGCTTCTTTTTTACTCGAAATGCTACACTTGGCAGTGAAGTCGCTAATATATAAATGTTACTATTTCGTATACTAGAAATATTTTTATAGTCGAGGGTGCAGAGTGACGGCCATGGCGGAGACGAAAGCAGCGCTCACGGACTGGATTGTGGAGTACGTCAAGACCAAGGACGTCATGACCAAGCACATCACCTCAATCAAGCCGAACGCGCCGGAAGCGGACGTCGTGGTGGAAAGCACGCTCAAGAACCAGTTCATTTTCATCCAGCCCGAACTCAACGATTTGAGCAAGCTCGCGGCGCTGAAAGACAAGCACGTCGTCCTCGTCACCGCAAACACGCGCGACAATGTCGAATACTTGATCGAGCACTGGGCTGATCTCGTGCAGTACCCGCATCTGTGCGTCTACTTTGTCAATCCGAACTCGTCGACAGACCGGCGCTGGGTCATCTTCCCGGCGACGCACGACAAAATTACCGAAAGAAAAGCATTGCGAAAAGGAATCGAGAGCTTGTTCTCCACCGTTGATGCGTGGAAGTGATACGGCCGGCGGGAATCGAACCCGCACCATGAGATTGGGAATCTCAGGTCATACCACTAGACCACGGCCGTGTACGAATAAATCGAGAAGAACGCGTCTTAAAAATCTTTACACCGTGATAATCTTGCTGAGGAAGTGCTGTTCGGCCTTGACGCGCTCGAGGATCGGGCCGAAGCGCTCGTACTGGCTCGCGCTGAGAATATACGCGTCAACAAGATTATTTTTGACGATATCCGCAGGATATTTTCCCGCGGGCGCGATGATGCGCGCGGAAATGCCGCTGCGCGTGCAGAAATTCTGGACGTTGGCCGCGCGCTGCGCAAGCGGCATGTGCGACGGCTTGCGTGTTAATGCGAACAATTCTTCGTCAGAACTCACGGCGACAAGCACGGTCTCGCACAGCATCGCGGCCTGTTCGAGAAGCTTGGCATGCCTATCTTCAATCACGTCATAGACGCCGAAGACCATGCCGGTCTTGTACCGCTTCGCAGGAGCAGGCATTTACACGGTTTCTTGCATGGGCGCGGCTTCTTCCTCGCCCTCTTCGCCCGAATAGCTGGGCACCGCTGCCTTGCTGATGATCATGATGTCGCCCATCGCCTTGACGAGCTGGTGGGGCACCACGACTCCTTTTGCGCTTCCCAAGACTTTGCTCAAGAAGGAATTCTTGGTCGCGCGGACACGCCAGCCATAGACCTTGCTCGCGGTCAAAATGGCCTCTTCGATGTCTCCGAAGTAATCACCAGAATCAGTAAATACCTTCATATCGAACGTGTCCGAAATTTTCTTCATCTTCAGCATAAATATGACCTCCCTCTCTTGCGCAGTAGTATCACATCAGCATCACAGCTATATAAATTTTGTGGCGATGCTTTGGCGTCCATAAGCATTATATAAGCCGCGCAAGCATATTCGCACATGAAATACAAGAATCTCCTGCTTATCGGCACGTCGCACATTGCCGCGGAGAGCGTCGCGGCAGTGGCCAAGGTCATTCACGAGCAGAAGCCGGGCATCGTCGCCTTGGAGCTGGACCGCGGACGATTGATGGGGTTGCTGCACCCGAACAAGGCAAAGCCGAGCTTCCGGGACGCGCGCCGCATCGGCGTCAAGGGCTGGCTGTTCAGTATTGTGGGCGCATGGGTCGAGCGCAAGCTCGGCGACAAGGTCGGCGTGGCTCCGGGCGCGGAAATGCTCGGCGCGTTCCGCGCGGCAAAGGAAATCGGCGCGCATGTCGCGCTGGTCGATCAGGACATTGAAATCACGCTCAAGCGTTTCTCGCAAACATTGACGTGGAAAGAGAAAGGCCGCCTGTTTGCCGATGTCGTCAAGGGCGTCGTGTTCAGAAAAAGCGATTTCGCGTTTGATTTGAGCACGGTTCCGAGCCAGAAGCTCATCAGCAAGATGATCAAAGAAGTGCAGAAGCGCTATCCGAACATCTACCGCGTGCTCGTCACGGAAAGAAACGAGGTCATGGCCAAGCGTCTCGCGCACATCATGTTTCACAATCCTGACCAGCTTATCGTTGCCGTGGTCGGCGCAGGGCACGAGAAGGAACTGATTCAGCTGATTAAGCAGGAGTTAAGTTAATATACTCATTTTCTCGAGCAATGCGTATGAGTTGGGCGAACTATAAAGACAAAGTCAGGCGGTATTTCCCGTTCTCGGACACGGAATGGAAAAACTTCGGCCTGCTCGTGCTGGTGTTCGCGTTTTTGTTCTCGTTCGACCAGTGGGGAACGACGACGTTTAACCTGAAATCAGGCATCGTGCACTTCCTTATCGCGATCATTATTGTCGGCGTGAGCGTGTTCGTGCACCACGCCGCGCAGCGCTTGTACGGCATCTGGTTCGGCTACCGCATCGAGCACAGGGTCTGGTGGGTCGGATTGCTCGCAGGCATGCTCGGCGCAGTATTATCGAATGGCGGCGTCACGATTTTCGCGGCGAGCGCGATGCAGGCGCACTTCTTGCCGTCGCACAGGCTCGGCGCGTTCCGTTTCGGCCCGAGTTTGTGGCAGCTCGGCCTAGTCGCGTTCGCAGGACCCTTGGCGTGCGTCATTGTCGGCTTTCTCGCATACGGCATCGCGCCGTCGATATTCACAGAATTCCTCAAGTTCAACCTGTACTTTGCCGCGTACTGCATGATTCCGCTTCCTCCGCTGGACGGCGTGCACGTCTTTGCCGCGTCGCGCATCAGCAGTTTCATCTTCACGTTCCTGGCGGCTGCAGTGGCGGGCTTTGTGCTCGTGTATTTCATCGCGGGAATCGCGCTGCTGTGGAGCCTGCTCTTGGCGGTCTTCATCGGATTGGCCGTCTGGCTCGCGCTCGACGTGATTCTGAAGAAATAAGCGGGCTACTTGGTCTGCCGCGTGATGTTCTGGACTTCCTGCAGTGATTCGAGGCGCTTCTGCGCGGGCGTCGCGATGCGGAACAGGTTCCAGAACACTTTCTGCGTCCACTCGATCCAGTCCTTGTCGTGGATTTCGTAAAAGAAGCACGTGCGCTTGGCGAGCTCCTCGGGAGCGTAATGGTCAGGCACTTTGGTCTCCTTCATCCTGACAAAGCGGTCGTCGATGATGAACGAGCGCAGCGGCTGCGAAAGGTGGCGGACTTCGATCGCCTCGCGGCCGATCTTGGCATTGACCGCGTTGATTTTGTCCAGGTTCTTGATGCCGGTGATGTGCAGGGAGGCGAGGACTTTGATGCTGACATTGTTCCGGGCAAGTTCTTCGAGCACCTTGATGACCGTGGTGCCGTCTTGCTTGACGTTCACGAAGCTCAGGTTGCCGGAGAAGAACAGGATTTGTTTCTGCGCGGAGCGCAGGTGCGAGACGAGCTCGTGCTCGATGGTCGTTTGGTCGTCGAACTGCTCTTCCATGAACGCGCGGCGCTTTTTCGGGTCGACGTATTGGTAGATTTCGAGCGGCGAAAAATCATACTTGGTCTTGCCGTGCTGGATCATCGTGAACAATCGCTGCTGCAGGTCCGAGTGGTGGATGTTTTCTGCCGCCTGCCAGTACGCGATTTTCAGCGCTCCGCGGGTTCCTTCGCGGAACGTGCGCAGCGCGAGGGCGCCGGTCTCCTCGGAGATTTTGTCGACGTAGCGATCGGCCGTGCGCCAGTTCTTCTTGAGATGAAACGCGATTTCCTGGATGCTGCGCGGCTTTGCCTTGACAAAGTCCTCGACTTTCTTGATGGTCTTGGCGTCCAGCATGCGCTTTTCGTAGCCATTGTCGTATATAATCATTTCGATGGTGTACAACACTATGCCTACTTTATTGTCAGTAATAATTAAGCCAAATACAAGTCTATAGTACAAATAGACAGAAAAGGAGGTACAAAAAATGGAACAAACCCAACTGAACCTGAGAACGCCGAACGGCGGATTTAGCGTCGCAGTGATCGCGGGCACGGAATTCGAAGAGGAAGTCCTGAGCCTGCTGGACAAGTACGCGGACCGCATCCACGAGTCCGTGTTCTTCTGAGGACACGGGCATGATGCTGCGGCTCACGAAGGACATCGCGTTCCTGCTGATGGACGAGCAGGAGGAAAGCAGGAAGAGCATGAAGATGCTCGCGGAATCGCCGGTCAAGTACGCCATCATTCCGTGCGCGGTGTTGCAGGAGCCCATCTTGGTCGCGGGCGAGCGGATGTATCACGGCATCGACGCCATCGCGCAGTACGTGAAAAGCAAGCAGCCGCCATACCAGAAAGCAGTATAACAATCACAAAAAAACGACGGAGAGGTGATTCTGATGGAAACATTGAATGAGCTAGTGAGAGGGCACTCATTGCCGCGGACCGCGCAGGACGGAGACGACGGAAAACTGGTGAGCTCGCTGTGGCTGATGCTGAATGCGCGGCCGTACCCCTGCGAGAAAAAAGCGGTCGATGACGCGATCGAGACGCTCGCGCAGGACTATTTCAGGAACCGTATGGAGAAAAGGTATGCGCGGCTCTCGGAGGACTTGTTCGGCCTCACCCGCGAGGTCGCTCTCCAGCCGGAGCACGTGCAGAAGAGCCAGGATATCAAGAGCATCACTGCGGTCGAACCAGCGACCATTCCGCTGCTCGCCTGCACCACGTACGGCGCAGCAGCATGGGCGCATGAAGGCATGACCACCGCGGAGGTGACGTACCGCTCGAACGGCGTCGGGAATAATCACGACGTGAAGTTCCACGTCCAGGTCGATGCCCCGCCGCTGACCGCGCTGGTGAAGGACGCTGCCGCCGAGGCGATGGCGCATGCGTATGACGTGTGCGCCGCGGCATTGCGCATTCCTGCGTTGCGCGATTACATGGCCAGGCACACGAGAGAGCACGAGGCTCCGGAGAATATCTTCGCGGACTGGATGGTTCCGGTGCTGAAAGTGCTGTGGAAACCAACCGAGGAGAGCATGAAGGTGACGGTGGACGCGCGGAACATCCGCGACCCGGACCCTGCGCTGCTGCTGTCGTTCAATCAGGACAAATACCTCGTCACCACATGGGACGTGGCGCACGAGGAGCCGTTCCGGCACTATCTCGCGGAATACACGCAGCCGAAGCAGGAGAAGCTGAAGCTGCACCGGGGAGTGAGCACGTGACGGGCAAGGATATCGCAGTTCTGCTGATCGACGACGAGCAGACAGGCACGGACAACGCGGTAGCGCGTCGCGTGCTCGCGGAATCGCGCATCGAGTACCGCGTCCTTCCGTCAACAGACTTGTACGCAGGACCGCATGTACACGGACCGTGGCTCTGGAACGGCGATCATATGCTCAAGGGCATCGACGACATCACGAGCTACGCGCTCGGGCAGCGCAAAAGCAGGAGAACTGCGGGGTGGGGATATGAAAAAGTACGAAAACGCGTATGAAATTCCCGCGCACATCAGGGAATTGTTTGGCGAGGACGAAGAGCATTTGACCGCGAGCCAGATGCGCGAGCTCAAGGAGTGGATGCATCGGCTCAAGGGAGAGACGCGCGTCGCGTATTTCCTGCGCACGTCGCACTGCAACCTCCTGCACGACACGCCGGTGATGGGCGCGTGCGAGAGGCAGTTTACGGACAGCTACATCGAAGGGCCGTTCTCGCGCGAGCCGCATCCGAAAAAGCCGCCATTTGACAGCGGTTCGGAAACGCGCAAGAGCATTGAGACGCGTTTGTTTCCGAACGCCAAGCTTCCTGCGTTCACGCCGGTGCTGTATCAGCATCACGAGGCGCGCGTCTATCTTGGCGACATGGACAGCAAAGCGCTGAAGCAGGCACAGGAGTACATCACCGAGGGACTAGGTATGCTGAAGCACCGCAAGCCTGCGCAGCGCAAGAACGAGTACACGAATATGTATTCAGGAAGAGTCAGGGAGTGCGTGTACGAACTCGCGGTGGTCGAGCCGGGAGTGACGCGCACGCAGGTGCCGCTGGAACTGCGCGTCTTCGGTCGGGAAGACGCAGTGATGGCGGTCAACCGCGCGCTCACGCAGGCATGGAGTTGCGTCGCGTCGCGCCATGTGGCGGGCTCCGGGCACGTCATTGAGGCGAAGAACGGATTGGCGTACCAGCTTGACCTGAACAAGGCCACATTCAAGGATATAGAGAAGGAAAACGTCATTGTGTGAGCACTGGACACCTTCTGTGGGGCGCGCAAAGCATTTAAACCTACGATTCCGTGATTTTCCCATGCTTGCGCAGGGATTTCAGCCGAGGCTGTATCAGGAAACGATTCTTGCGACCGCTGCCGGAAAAAACACACTCGTTGTTCTTCCGACTGGCATGGGCAAGACCGCGATCGCGTTCATGCTTGCAGCGCAGCGCTTGCAGCACTTTCCGCAGTCGAAAATCCTGATTCTCGCGCCGACAAAGCCCTTGGCAGACCAGCACTTGCAGACATTCAAGCAGCACATGCATTTGGCTGAGGACAAGTTCGCGCTTTTTACGGGCGAAGTTCCTCCTGCGGTTCGTCATGAGCAGTGGAAGAACGCGAAAATCATTTTCTCCACGCCGCAAGGCCTTGAAAACGACATCATGAGCGACCACATTTCGCTCGCGGATGTTTCGCTGCTCGTGTTTGACGAGGCGCACCGCGCGACAGGCGAGTACAGCTACGCGTTTATCGCAAAACAATACCATGCAAAAGCGAAATTCCCGAGAATTCTCGGGCTGACTGCGTCTCCGGGATCTGATTTGCTGAAAATCGAGGAAGTGTGCAAAAACTTGTTCATCGAAGGCGTTGAGATTCGCACGGATGAAGACCCTGATGTCAAGCCGTACGTGCAGGAGACCGAGACAACGTGGATGAAGGTTGTTTTGCCTGCGGAATTTCTTGATGTCAAGAAGTTTTTGGAGGCGTGCATCAAGAGCAAGCTTGTCGCATTGCGCGAGCTCGGCGTCGCCGGAACGGTGGAGTACTTCAGCAAGCGCGAATTGTTAAGCTTGCAGGGTGAACTGCACGCGCGGCTCGCGGCAGGCGAGCGCGATTTTGAGACGATGAAAGCGCTTTCTGTCGCGGCCGAAGCGATGAAAGTGCAGCACGCGCTGGAATTGCTGGAAAGCCAGGGAAGTACATCGTTGTGCAAGTATTTGGACAAATTGATGGGCGAAGCGCAGACGTCCACGGTGAAAGCCGTGAAGAATCTCGTGGTCGACCCGAACTTCAAGGCGGCGTACGTGAAGGCGCAGAAGCTGCTTGAGCAGGGCATCGAGCACCCCAAGCTCGCGATTGCGCGCGGTCTTGTCGCGCGCGAGGTCGCGGAGAACAAGCGCGCCAAGATTTTGCTGTTCACGCAGTACCGCGACACCGCGGTCAAGCTCAAAGAGGAATTGGAGAAAGCGTCGGGCGTTGTTCCCGCGGTGTTCGTCGGCCAGGCAAAGAAAGGCGACACGGGATTGTCGCAGAAGAAGCAGGTTGAGATGATCGAGCAGTTCAAGGACGGATTGTACAACGTGTTGATTTGCACGTCGGTGGCTGAAGAGGGTTTGGACATTCCGTGCGTTGATATGGTCTTGTTTTACGAGCCGATTCCTTCGGCGATTCGCACAATTCAGCGTCGTGGACGCACAGGCAGACAGGAAAAAGGCAAGTGCGTCGTCTTGGTCGCGCAAAACACGCGCGACGAGGGCTATCGATGGAGCGCGCACCACAAGGAAAAGCGCATGCACACCATTCTCGCGGACTTGCGCAAGAATTTGAACATGAAATTCGCGCACGTGCAGGCGCCGTTCAAGAAATTCGAGCAGACCACGGAAAAACCCACGCTTATTTTTGCGGATTACCGCGAAAAAGGCACAGGCGTGCTGAAAGAATTGATCGGCATGGGCGTTTCGCTCAAGTTGGAGATGCTGCAGGTCGCGGATTACGTTCTTTCCGCGCGCTGCGCGGTCGAATTCAAGACCGTGGAAGACTTTGTGCAGTCGATTATCGACGGCAGATTGCTGGAGCAGCTGAAGAACATGAAATCACAATACGAAAGGCCAGTCATCCTTGTGGAGGGCACGCAGGACTTGTTTTCGGTCAGAAATATCCATCCGAACGCGATTCGCGGCATGCTCGCAACGATTGCGGTGAGCTACGGCATCCCGAT
>JBGPHE010000032.1:0-9528 GCA_041484255.1 Candidatus Nanoarchaeia archaeon | reverse complement strand
TCAGACGTCGAGTTCCTTGACTTCCTTGGCGTGCTGCTGGATGAATTCGCGTCGCGGCTCGACTTCTTCGCCCATCAGGACGTCGAAGATGTGGTCTGCCTGGACTGCGTCTTCGATCGTGATTTGTTTGAGCGTGCGGTTTTCGGGATTCATGGTGGTATCCCACAACTGCTCCTTGTTCATTTCACCCAAACCTTTGTAGCGCTGCACGGTGACGCCGTCTTCGCCGAAGTCCTTGATGAGCTTGTCGCGCTGTTCTTCGGTGTACGCGTATTCTTCCTTTTTGCCCTTGGCGACGCGGAACAGCGGCGGCTGGGCCAGGAAGACGTGTCCGTTCTGGATCAATTGCTGCATCTGGCGGTAGAAGAACGTGAGCAACAGGCATGCGATGTGGTGTCCGTCGACGTCTGCGTCCGTCATGATGATGATTTTGTGGTAGCGCAGCTTGGCGAGGTTGAATTCTTCGCCGATGCCGGTGCCGATGGCGGTGATCATCGAGCCGATTTCGTTGTTTTGCAGGACTTTGACCAGTCTTGCTTTCTCGACGTTGATGATTTTACCGCGGAGCGGAAGAATGGCTTGGAATTCTCGGTTTCTGCCTTGCTTTGCCGAGCCGCCTGCGCTGTCTCCTTCGACCAAGTACATTTCGCACTTTGCGGGCTCGTTCGACGAGCAGTCGGCGAGCTTGCCTGGCAAGACGCCGGTGTCGAGCGCGCCTTTGCGGCGGACCAGTTCGCGTGCTTTGCGCGCTGCTTCGCGTGCGTGCGCGGCTTCCATGCACTTGCCGACAATCGAGCGGATTGCGGACGGATTTTCTTCGAAAAACGTGCTTAATTGGTCGCTGGTGACGGAATCGACAAGTCCTTTGACTTCGCTGTTGCCTAATTTCGTCTTGGTTTGTCCTTCGAACTGCGGTTCGGGAACCTTGACGGAAACGACTGCAGTCAAGCCTTCGCGGACGTCTTCGCTCGACAAAGTGATGTCTTTCTCGAGGAGTTTGTGCTTTTCCGCGAACTTGTTAATCGTGCGTGTTAACGCAGACTTGAAACCGGATAAGTGCGAGCCGCCTTCGTGCGTGTTGATGTTGTTGGCGAACGTGTACGTGGTTTCGGAATAGTCGGTCGTGTACTGCAGCGCGACTTCGACGGTGTACTTGTCTTTTTCTTTCTCGAAATAGAAGACTGGGTGCAATGCCGTTTTGCCTTTGTTTAGGTATTCGACGAAGCTTTTGATGCCGCCGTCGTACTTGAAGATGGTTTCCTTTGCGGTGCGCTCGTCGATGAGCTTGATTTCGACGCCTTTGTTGAGGAACGCGAGTTCTCTGAGCCTGGTCGCGAGCGTGTCAAAGTCCCACTCGTTCTGTTCCATGATGGTGAAGTCGGGCTTGAACGTGATCGTGGTGCCGGTGCCTTCTGCAGGGCCGACTTCGAGCGCGTCAGGCGTGACGGGAATGCCTTTGCGCAGTTCCAAACGCCAGAGCTTGCCGTCGCGGCGGACTTCGGCGATCAAATGCTCAGATAATGCAGTCGTAACCGAGATACCGACGCCGTGCAGTCCGCCCGAGACTTTGTAGACATTGCGGTCGAACTTTCCGCCGGCGTGCAGGATGGTGAGAACGACGTACAATGCAGACTTGTTGAACTTGGCGTGCTTGTCTACGGGAATGCCGCGGCCGTTGTCGATGATGCTGAGGTAGCCGTCTTTGCGGATGACGACCGTGACGCCGGTGCAGTAGCCTGCCAGTGCCTCGTCGATCGAGTTGTCGATGGCCTCGTAGGCCATGTGGTGCATGCCGCGCACGTTGGTCGAGCCGATGAACATTCCCGGGCGCTTGCGGACCGCTTCCAGCCCTTCCAGTACTTGGATTTCTTTTGCGCCATAGGACGGCTGTTCGCCGGCAGGTTGGTCTGTCATGGTGAAATTATTGACTGAAAATCCCCTTCACCTCTGAAGAAAATAACAGGGCGGTTGTATATAAATCTTTGCTTTAAGAATGGCACTTATGAGGTCTATAAACGCTCAAAATGACGCTTTTGACATTCTCGGAAACTATTAAAAGGCAGCAAGATTGTAGCTACTTTATTGCCCGCGTAGGCTAGCTTGGATAGACTGTGGGGTTCCGGACCCTTCGACCTGGGTTCAAATCCCAGCGCGGGCGTTATAATTGCTTTTCCCAGAGCGCGGCCATCCTGCCGACAATGATGTCGCGGTCGCCGATGAACAGGAAATCCTGATTGTCGTGCGTGCAGTGCCAGGAAAGATCGCCGGTCGGAATGTCTGCGGGTGATTTGCACTTTGCGGTGATGCGGTACGGTACTGTTTCGTCCTTGCACTTGAGGCAAACGCCGGGAAACATGCGCTTGACGTCGCCTTCGACCTTGGCAACGACAAAGTTGGCGTACAGATGCTTGAGAAGATTGTCGAAATCACTGCCGCGTCCAGGGCTTTTCTTGAATACTTCACCCATTGGTCCTCTTTTGCAGGTGCGGAATGACGTAATACGCGACAAGCGCGGCTGCAATCGCGACCATCCAGAACAAACGCCAGGTGACGTAGCCGAGCGCAGCAAGCGTAATCGACGCAATAAGCACGACGCCGGTGAGAATCGCGAGCGGTTTGACCGGTTCCATTAGAGTGCCTCCTCGAGCGCCACGATTGCGACCTGAATCTGGTCTTTCGCAGGAACTTTTGTTGTGATCTTCTGCACCCACAATCCAGGCAGCATCATCCAGCGTAATATCAAATTGCGCGGCCAGCGCGCGCTGAGCTTCAATAATTCATAGCTGATGCCTGCGACGATCGGCACGAGCATGACGCGCAATGGCACGTTCACGTACCAGCGCGGGTCTTTCACGAGCGAGAAAATCAGGATGCTGACGATGATGACGAACATCAAAAGAGAAGTTCCGCAGCGCGGGTGCACGGGCGAATACTTTCTTACGTTCTCGGGCTTCAATGCCTTGCCTGCCTCGTGGCAGTGCACGGTCATGTGCTCGGCGCCGTGGTATTGGTACATGCGTTTAACGTCAGAGAACAACCCGATTGCCCAGACGTACGCCACAAAGATGACGATGCGCGCAAGCCCGTCGATAAGATTGAACACGGTGCCTCGCGTCTCCGTAAGCAAGCGCGCGAGCCAGTACGGCGCAATGATGAACAGCGCGACGGTAAGTCCGAGCGACAGTATCAATGCGAGAGAAGTTTCCCACGCAGACATCTTTTCATTGGTTCCTGCCTGCTGGTCTGCGCTCCAGTTGAGCATTTTGATGCCGACAACGAGCATTTCTCCCAAAGAAACAATGCCGCGGATGATTGGTAAGCGATAAAACCAGGAGCGTTCGGTTCGAGTGACGTATCTTTTCTTGGTGCGCACGATCTTTCCGTCAGGCGTGCGTGCGGCGGCAGCGACCTTGTGCGGCGTCTTCATCATGACGCCTTCGATCAATGCTTGTCCGCCGACAGAAAACGGTTTGTCAGTCACAATTCCACCATTTCTCCAGGATTCAGGATGATGACGCGCTGCTGCGCGTCGCGCTCGACATATTCTTTGAACAGTTCAGGGTCGTCGCGTGTTCCGGTCTGCGCGCCCCAGTGCATCGGGATGGAAATCTTCGCGCCCATCTCGTGCACCGCTCGAGCGGCTTCTTCCGGGCCCATCGTGGTTGTCCCGCCCACAGGGATGATTGCGACGTCCGGCTTGAGCCCCTGCATCGACGGAAGCATATCCGTATCCCCTGTATAATAAAGTTTCTTCCCTTCCAGCTCAAGCAAAAACCCGATGACAAATCCTTCTTCGTCGTGTCCGCCGATGTGGTCGGTGGTTTGCGCAGCAGTGGCATGAACCACAACGCCGCCGTGCCGTTTCATCTCGCCCGCGGCAAGCGTTATGCAGCCGTTGAATTCGCTCGCCGCATCGGCCGTTCCCATAATCACAGTCTCATCCGCGAGCAGCATTTCCACGCTTTCGCGCGTGCAGTGGTCAGGATGCCAGTGAGAAATAAGGATAAGTGTCGCCTTGGGCAGCTGCAGCTTCGTGTACGGGTCCAAGTACGGGTCAATATAGATGACTTGGTTGCCTGTTTCGACAAGAAACGTCGCGTGCCCCAGCCACGTGATGCGCATAGGCAACACGTCGTTCTACACTATAATAAGGTTTCTGCGTTGTAGTAACATTTATATACCACTTCTTGCACTTGTCGTCGTATGGAAAAGAGGCAGTTGATAGCGTTCGCAATCCTTGTTGTTTCTCTCGCCGTGTGCTTCGCAGTACCGGTCAGCGCAGTAGTCTACGGCCAATCGAGCACGATTGTCCGTTCGACCACGCTGCCGAGCGAGAACGTGCACATCGTGGCGCAGGAACAGCAGATTGCGGCTGCCGCGACAAACGACCAGCTTGCGGGGTTGCAGTCGAAAATCAGCGACTTGCAGTCGCAGCTGAGCGACATCAAAGTCACGGCAGACAACTCGCGCGGCGAGTCGACGCAGCAGCTCACTGCAGTGAACCGCGAGCTCGGCTCCATCAAGGCAAGCGTTGACAGCCTGCAAGGCATGCAGCAGCAGGTCAGCGAAATCAAGCCCACGCTGGAAAAACCGCTCACCGTCATTCCGCCGATGAGCCTCGTCATCCTGTCCATCGGAAACATCGTCCTGCTTATCGTCGTCATCGTGATGATTTTCTGGCTCAAGGGCCAGGTCAAGTCGACCGAGAAGGAAGCGCACCTGGCAGAGCACGCCCAAATCCACCTCACGGACTTTATCCGCGAGGCGATGCACAAGGGCGCGTCCATGTCGGAAATCAAGCGCAGGCTCGTCCAGCGCGGCTGGAGCGACGACCGCATCGAGGACGCCATCCAGGAAGTCCGCACGATGCACGCGGCGTAAGTTTTATTCTCCAGAATATTTATAAACCGTTCAAAGCTCGGCTTGCCTATGGTCCTTGAGAAGCTCGGAACGTCATTGAAGGGAACGTTGCAGAAGATAGCGAAAGCGATGTTCGTCGATGAGACGCTGCTCAATGAGCTCGTCAAGGACATCCAGCGCGCGTTATTGCAGGCGGACGTGAATGTCAAGCTCGTTTTCGACTTAACGAACAAGATCAAGGAGCGCGCGTTAAAGGAGCAGACGCCGCACGGCTTGACGAAGAAAGAGCACCTCGTCAACATCGTCTATGAAGAGCTTGTCCGTTTCCTGGGCGGCGACAAGGGCGAGCTCAAGCTCGCGGAAAAAAAGCCCAACAAAATCGTTCTCATCGGTCTTTTCGGTTCGGGAAAAACAACCACGACAGGAAAGCTCGCAAAATACTTCACCAAGCGCGGCAAGAAAGTCGCGTTGGTCGGGCTGGACGTCTACCGTCCCGCGGCGATGGAGCAGCTTGAGCAGGTTGGCAAGGGCGCGCACGTTCCCGTGTTCACGAAGCGCGGCGAGAAAGACCCCATCAAGATCTACAAGGAGTTCGAGAAGGAATACGCGCAGTATGACGTTCTCATTATCGACACTGCAGGACGCGACGCATTGAGCCAGGACTTGATTGCCGAGCTCAAGAACGTGCACGACGTCGCAAAGCCGGACGAGGCATTGCTCGTCATCTCTGCAGACATCGGACAAGCAGCACAATCGCAAGCAAAAGCGTTCCACGATGCAGGCGCAATCACGGGCGTCATCATCACCAAGATGGACGGCACGGCAAAGGGCGGCGGCGCATTGACTGCGTGTTCGGTCACGGGCGCTCCGGTCAAGTTCCTCGGTGTCGGCGAAAAGATTGACGATTTGGAATCGTTCAATCCGAAGGGCTTTGTCGGACGCTTGCTCGGCATGGGCGACATCGAAGCCTTGCTCGAAAAGGCAAAGGAGGCCATTACGGAAGATGAAGCCAAGGACTTGCAGTCAAAGATGCTCAAGGGCGAGTTCAACTTGCTCGATTTGCACCAGCAGATGGAGGCGATGGCCAAGATGGGCCCGCTCGCCAAAGTGATGGAAATGATTCCAGGCATGGGCCAGTTGCAGATGCCCAAGGAAGCGCTCGAGGGGCAGGAAGACAAGCTCAAGAAGTGGAAGTATGCGATGAATTCGATGACGAAGAAGGAGCTCGAAGACCCGGAAATAATCGACGCCAACCGCATCGAGCGCATCGCAAAGGGCTCGGGCTTGCCCACGGGAGAGATCCGCGACTTGCTCAAGCAGTACCGTCAGTCCAAGAAGCTCGTCAAGATGCTGAAGGGCGCAGGCTCAGCGGAAAAATTGATGAAGAAGCTCGGCGGAAAGCAGAAAGGCGGCGGACTGAAGTTCTAAATCTGTGTGTAGATGTAGTCAAGGCTCTTGTCGTTCTGGATGCGCTTGCGCAATTCGCGGTAGGCAGTCTCACGGTCCTGCTGTTTGCCCAGGTATTTGTGGATAAGAATGATGGAGTCGTGCAATCGTTCTCCGACGTCTTTGGAGCGGTTCTGCTCGAACATTTGCAGCTGCTTCACGACATCGTCGATGTTCGCGGGTTCGTTGTCGCCCATGCGTTTCTTGACATGAACGTGCCTTTTAAAGTTTTCCATCTTTAGTCCCTAAAGGGGAATTACTTTGTTGAGCCTGAGGTTTGCCGGAAACTCGCCTGCGGCGATGAACTGCATCACGAGATTGTGCGCCTTCTGGAGGTCGTCGGGAGTGTGCCGCACGCCCAATCCGAGCTCCATGCCGCAGATGCCGGTGACCACGCCGACGACCGTGCCGTTCTCGATCTGGATGTTGGTGGGCACGATGCGCGCCGCGAGCGCGGGCTGGTCCTTGAATTGCTCTTTGGTGACTTTGAGGTAGCGCGCGACAAAGACGATGTGCTCGACATCGCGCGGCACGGGCGTGATGATTCCGCGGAGAACGTCGGTCACGACGCTGAGATTGCCGGGCTTTTTCCTGTCGCCGTAGTCTTCAAGCAGCGCGTGCGTGAGTTTTTGTCCCATATGCATCGCCCGGATTACGCGACTCTCTTGGATTGGCTGTTTTTGAGAATGGTGTGCTCGGAATCGAGCAGGTCGCTCAGGTTGGTCATGGTGTTCTGGATCGCGGTGAGCGATGCTTCTGCCGCGAATTGCTCGCCGAGCTTGTCCCACAGCGCGATCTCGCGGACAAACGCCTTGTCCAGCGCTTTTGCGATTTCAGGCGAGGGCATGATTCGTTTGCTCATGCCGATGGATTTCAAGGCGGAAGTGATGTATGTTTTGGCGATGGCAGGCATACCGAGTGCGCTGATGATGCCTTTCCTGCCGAGAATCGCCTGGCGCGCGAGAATATTGTCGTGCAATTGTTCCAGCTTGTCTGACGCGGTTGCGGTCGCCATGCGCTTCACGTCAGCGTTTTCCTATAAAAGCATTCCGCTTATGCAGACTTCACGAACCGCTTGATGAGGTCTTCGTTCATGACTTCAGGATGGAAGATGCAGCCGGTGAGCTGCTGGCGCTTGATCATGCACGGCGTGCCGTCCGTGGTCGCAAGAATGTCAAATCCTTTGGTCGCGGTCTTGGTGTGCAGGAAATACGCCTCGAACTCGCCCGAAGCAAGCGCATTCTCTGCGACAACCTGTACGCGGCGCGGCCCGATGGTGACAAAATCCTCGAGTGCGACGTCAAATGCCTGCGCGATGACTTGCATTCCTGCGCAGATGCCGAGCACGGGCTTGGTGGTGGTCTTCAGCCAGCTCCAGTCTGCTTTCAAATAGCCGAAATCCTTCAACGCAGTGCCGGAAATGATGATTTTGTCAGCGCCGGCAATGTCATTCTTCGTGACCTGCGAGCAGTGCTTGACTGCGGACTTGCCTGCGAGCTTTTGCAGGGGCCGGACAAACTCGAGTTCGCTGAGCTTGTCTGCGCACGTCGAGATAATGAGAATCATTGGAGTTCCGCCCCTTCAATCGTGAACACGCCGCTGTGCTTGGCATAGCTTTTGCTGCGCTTGGTGATTGCGATTTTCTGCGCAAAGCCCGGAGCAAACAAGACAGTTGTCTCGATTTCGCCGCCTTCGCCTGCAGGATTGATGCCGTGCGTTTCTGCCGCTTCAGCAAGACGGTTAATCATTTTCTTGTCCAATGGTTTTCCAAGATATGTTTCGTCCAGCGGCTCAGCAAACACGCCGGAAATGACTGCGACAATGCCTTGATCAAGCACTTCGTTGAGCAGTTCCATCTGGTTCTTCAGCCACAACGGATTGAAGCACCACAAGTCGAGCTCGTGGCAGATTTTCTGCACGCGGGAAGCTTGGTAGGTAGAACGAACCGCTCCGGTGACGATTCCTTCGATGCCGTAGCGCTTTTTCGCTTCGAGAATCGCTTTCTTCAAGTCGTCAAGCTCTTTTTCTTTCTCGCCTTTGGTGGAAAACTTCACCAGCGGAATGCCAAGCGCCTTGGCGTGCAGGTGCGTCCACTCAACGTTCGGCGTCTGGAACATGTAGCTTTCTTTATTGTCAGAAACCAGCGTAATCAAACACGCAATCGTGTGATACTCTTTGGCTTTCAGCAAGGCAAGTGTCGAGTCTTTGCCGCCGGAGTACAGGACGCCGAGTTTCATGAGAGTAGAATCGACGGTGAGAGTTTAAAAACTTTAGGAGAAAAAACGCCTGCGCCGGGAGTTTCAAGCAGTCGATTGCCGCCACAACCGAAAGCTATTTGAACCCGGATGCTCTTACGAGCACCAGCTTCTGACACTGGCGGCATACCAGGTTAGCCTACGCAGGCATTTTGCCAAGGAGTGACCCTTGGCATTCTTTTTTGTATCCTGCTCAGATTAAAGTGCCTTTCTGAGAAATATCCGGAACAATTCCGGTCACAAGATGCAGGTATTCAATAAAAAAGCAATACTTCCGAATAACGCGCAGTTTTTCGAAAAGCTTACTTCTTCAGCGTCTTGCCGAGAATCCAGAGTCCGAGGAAGAACAGGAACGTGTAGCCGAGGAATTTGCCCATCGCGTTGCTCAAGACTGCGTCGGGAATGTGAATGATGCCCCAGATGGCGCAGAACGCGCCGAAAAGCACGCTGATGAACTTGACGATGTCTGCCATCAGTCGTCCTTTTCGTCTTTCTTCTTGATTTTCTCGATTTCGATGCGGCCTTTGGACATTTTGATGGAGATATCGTCGTCTTCGGTGAGCTTGGTGATCGTGGTCGCGATTTCAGGCAAAAGAATCTTGGCGCCGCGGAAGTCGGGCTTGCCGATGACTTCCTGCTGGTGCTTGTGCGGTGTGACTTCGTGCAACACTTCTTCCTTGCCCTTTGACGCGAGCTGTTTCTTGAACTCTTTGGTGCGTTCCAAGAGATACGCTGCGATCTTGTCGGCAACCGCAACGCCGGTTGCTTTGGTGATGCCTTGCAATCCTGGGGAGATATTGACTTCAATGACTTTGGGACCGCGAACGCTTTCAAGCATGTCCACGCCGCAGATCTCTGCGCCGAGCGCGCGGGCGGCAAGCAGTGCGGTCTTGGTTGCTTTCGCGCTCAAGACAGTCGCTTCGCCGCGTCCGCCTGCGTGAAGGTTCGCGCGCTTTTCGCCCTGCAC
>JBGPHE010000031.1:0-9620 GCA_041484255.1 Candidatus Nanoarchaeia archaeon | reverse complement strand
GTCGCCAGTTCAAATCTGGCCGTTCCCATTCTTTTCTTCTTATTTTTACGCTCAGCCTGTCGCCACGCCGGCAACGCCGACGATGCGTGACGCGATTACGTTGAACACGATCATCATGACGAGGCTGAGCGCGCAGTACATGATGGTCGAGCGGAGCAGGTTATTGCCGAGCTCGTAGCGCTCCTGCAGCTTGTCTGCGCCGTTCTCGATGCCGTTTGCCATGATGGTCAGGATGAACACGATTTGGAACACGTAGATGCCGACCACGAGCTGGAAAAAGTACGTAGGAATGCCGTCGCCGAACAATGAAGCGACGTTCGCGATGTTGCCGCCGAGGTCAGACGTGCCGAGCGTGTGGATGTTGGAGGACAGCGAGCCCAAAATGTTGGTGATCATGGACGTGATCGCGATTACGATGCCCGCGATCGCGGGCGTGAGGAAGTTGATCTGCGATTTCATGTCTGAAATGACTTCTGCCATGAGGTCTTTCAGGCGCTCGTTGACTTTGTGAATCTCCTTGATATAACGGGAGACATTCAGCAGCGCTTGAGCGGCGATGAGCGGGCCTTTCTTGATGCTTTCCACGAGCACTTTCATCGAGCTCTGGATGACATTGCTCGGGAAATAGACCAAAGCGCCAGTCCTGGGATTGAACAGCGCGTCGCGCACGCCCATGCCGAGTTTGGCGATATTCGTGGCGACGACATTGAAGAAGCTGCCGCTGACCGTGTCCGGCATGACTGCGGCGACTTTCTGGAATGCGATTTCCGCAGGAAGTCCGTCGCCGAGCCTGTTTCCGAGCTGGAACAGCGCGCTGGCGAACTCGTCCTCGAGTTTTTTGGTCTCGTTGCGGATTTTGATGATGTTCTGCGAGCGCAATTTGAAGTACAGGCCGATGCTCAGCGCCAAAGACAGCGGGAAGAACAATGACAGGATGGACGCGCCCATGCCGAACGGCCCGATGACCTGGCCGGTGGTCTGGCTGGTGCGGTATTCGAGCAGGGAAAAGTCAAACGGAAGCTTGATGTCATAGTTCGGGTCCGGGTTGAGCGTGTGCAGGATGACGGGAATGAGCGCAAGCAATAAACAAACGCCGCCGATGAGGACGCAGATGAAGAACGGGTTGATTTGCAGTTCGGCCGAGCCGATTTTGATGATGATATTCCTGTATTTTTTGAGCGACGGGTTTAATTCGGCAATATCGGTGTCTCCGTAGCCGGTCGGGCGCTTGCTGAGGATGTTTTTGCCCATTAAATACACAATAATGGGCAGGATGACGTTGTAGAGCATGGCGATGTGGTACCATTGCACTTCGGCCATGAAGCTCACCACGAGCGGCAGGATGACCAGCCCGAGGATGGGCAGGATAATGCCGAGCATGTGGAGCATCGTGATGGGTCCTTTCAAATTCTGCGCGTAGTGGAGCATGCGTTCGTAGGTTTCGTCAAGAATCACGTCAAGCGACTTGTCCAATAACGAAAGCCTGCGTTCGTCCGAAGTCTCGTACAGGGAGCTCATGATGAGGTGGAATGCCTCGATGAACTCGTTGTTCCACTGCCGCCAGCTTTCCAAGTACATGTCAAGGCTTTCCTTGACGCTTTCGTACTTCTGCGTCTCGACGTCCCACAGAATCTTCTTCAGGTCGAGCGCGAGCGGCGGCGTCAGATGTTCGGAAGCGAACTCGATGGCTAGTTCAAGATTGCTGGTGTGGCGCATGTACGTGACGACGTAAAAGATGCAAAGCACCATCTGGTTGCTCGCCTTCATGCGCCAATTGTTCGCCAAATACGTAGGATACTTGGCGAAAACGAAGAGGAACGAGATGCCTGACGCCAAAAAGAACATGGTGAAGAACAGCGAGTCCCAGAAGAACAGGCTTACTGCCGCGCCGAGGATCATGTACGCGATGGGGAACACGATGCTGAACGCGATGACGTTCGAGGGAGTGATGCTGAGGTGGCAGATGTCGATGCTTTCCTGCAATTGCTGCGCGCGCTTGGGGTCGACGCGGATGTTCAGGAGTTTTCCCGCAAAGAGGCATCCTTTTTCGTACCAGCTCGTGCTGCCGGGCATGGCTTCCTGCCGGAACGCGGAATATTCGCGGCTGATGATGGGCTGCGGTTCGACCGAAGAGAGCTCGAGCTGGGACTGGAGCTTCTGCTTGTACTTTTGCACCAGGTCGACTGGCATCGTTGCGTTGCTCATGTGAGAATGACGGGCTTCTTGGCCGCGCGCTTGAGCCACTCAGTCCATTCGGTGAAGATTTTCTTGCTGTCGAGCGCGCCGACTTCCTCGCGGATGCGCTCGCTGATGCGGTGGAATTCGTCGTTCGCGAGCACGGAAAAGTCCGCTTCAAGCAGTTCGGGGCGGTTGATCTTGTTCGAGACGTTCACGAGCTCCTGTTTGATGTTCGTGCGGAGCAAAATGTTGTCCCAGACCGCGTCCCAGTTGCCTGCCCACTCGCGCACCGAGCCCGCGATGGACTTGATGACGTCGCTGTCGCCCGCGAGCAGGTCGCGCGAGGGCTGGAGCATGTCGTCCTTGCTGTCGTACTTCATCAGGTCCACGAATCCGTTTTCAGCCATCGGGTCCTGCTCCCAGTGCTTGCGCACTTCGGTGATCTGCGTGACTCTTCGGGAGCGGTGGAGTCCGTCGGGCGAGCGGACCGGGTTCGCGACGATGATGACGTCGGTCGCCTTGAACGACGTGCGCGGAACGCCGAGGTCGTTGACGACGCGGTCAAAGACGCCGTACGGGCTGTCGCCGTGGATGGTTCCCGCGACGACGTTTGCCAATGCGCCGATTCGCATTGCTTCGTAGAGCGCTTTTGCTTCCACGCTACGCACTTCTCCCACGATGAGCGAGGAGTCGCCGAGGCGCAATGTTGTCCTGATTCCTTCGTCCGCGCTGACTTCGTTCGTGCCGCGCGTCAATGCGCTCGCGACTTTCATGGATTGGATGTTGTAATTGAGCTTGCGCAGCGCGTCAACGGGAAGTTCAAGAGTGTCTTCGATGGTCACGATGCGGCCCTTGCGCATGATTTCGATCATGAGCGCGCCGAGCAGCGAGGTTTTTCCCGCGCTGCGCGTTCCTGCGACGAGCATGGTGCGCGCGCCGTCCACGAGGAAGCTCATGATGCCTGCGGCGAGCGGCGTCATCATCCTGCTTTTGATGAACAGCGGAAGCGTCCACGGCTTGTCGCGGTGCCTTCTGAGCGCGTACGCGAGTCCTGTTGGATTAAGCGGAGCGGTAATCGCCGCGACTCTTGCGCGCGCGGTAGGAAGGATCAATTCCGTGTCCATGATCGGGTTTGCTTCGTCCAGCGGCCGTCCTGAAATCATTCTCAGCTTCGACGCCCAGCTTTCTGCTTCGGTCACGGTCGGCATGATGTTGGTCATGCAGTCGCCGTACTCGCCGTGCACGATGAACATCGGCGTCCTGCCCATGGGGCTGTTGATGGTGATGTCCTGCACGTTCTCGTCCTCGAGCAACACTTCAACCAGCCCGAAGCCGACGGTGTAGCGGACAAGAATCTTGGTCAGTTCCTCAAGTTCTTTCTCGCGGAGCCGGATGTTGCGGTAGCCTGCGAGCTCTTCAAGCAGGTCAGAGCCGACATTGCTGAAGACTTGCCGCATTCGTTCAGGGTCGACGAATTCCGAGCGCTTCGGCTTGTGCTCGGCGAGGATTTTGCGCGCCGCATCGAGCAGTTCGTACTTCTCTTCGTTCAGCTGGAACTCGGGCGGCATCAAATGATACAGATATTGCACGGTCTCGGGAACGGAAAAGATGGTGACTTCGCTGTCGCCGACTTTGTAGCCGCCGATTTCCTCGCCTTCCGGCGGATAGCTTGCCTGGAGCTTGGTGTACATGAAGTCGGGCTTGACCAGCGGAGAAAATATTTTGCGGTACGGCTCCCGGTCGCCGATGGTGTATCCTGCAAGGGAGGGTTTGGCCAGGACGATGAGGCGCGTCTTGTCCAGGCGGCTGACCAGCGTCTCGACCAAGCCGAGGAAGGTCTGGATGCTGGGTACGCCTTCTCGAGGGATTGCGCCCTGCTCAAGATGGGTGCGTTCCCTGCGGGCGATGCGCACCAGCTCGACATAGGCGCCAAGAGGGTCGGATTTCAGAGACCGGTGGATGATGTCCTGGAGTTCTGCGTATTGGGTGTCGGTGAAGCGTCTCGCGAGGGGGTCGGAGAGCATGCCGACGGAAAGCTTTTCCTTGCTCAGTTGCCGGAAGAGCTTGGCGATCTCGAGCAGCATGGCGGTCTGGTTGTAGTCGTATTCGTACTCGCGCTTCTGGCTGAACACGAGCTTGGTTGCGGCGCCGGACTCGGCGAGGGCTTCGATGGCCATTGCCATGACGCGGCCGTCGTCTTCGATGGACGGAAAGAACGAGCACGACTCGCAGTCGATGCGGATGGTGATTTCCTCGCCCTCGCGGATGACTTCCGCAGCGCCGCAGCGCGGTGCCTCGGGCATTTAGTCTCCCTCCTCGCGCAGGCGCTCGAGCGCGACCTCGATGAGGTGCGATTTGTTGCGGTACTTCTTGCGTTCCTTGGCGACCTTGCGGTCGATCCAGGTAATCAGGTCTTCCTCAATGGTCGCAGAGACTGGTTTCTTCACAGTACCGCGCGGAAACGCTATATGATTTTATATACTTTGTGTTTTCTTATAATACTAAATAAGAAAGGATATATTTTATCATACAAATAACCACTCGAGAAGAGCACCGCAACATTAAAGTAGTTCCTCTGCGTTTCTTTCACGAATGGCAGAGGAAGCACTCGCGCTCGGCGGACCGTCTCCCTATGGGGCGATGCCCGTTCCGCCCGAGCCCAGGAAGGGTCTCTTCGGCGGCTCCAGGCCCGCGCCCGGCCCCAGCCCGGAAATGATGGGCATGACTGAGCAGCTGAACGGCATCGCCGCGCGCATCCGCGTTTCTGAGGAGCGGTTCAACGAGCTCCGCAAGAAGATGAACTTCATCGAGCAGAACATGCTCGCCAACCACAAGAAGCTCCTCGGCGAGCTCAAGTCATCGAACGAGGAGATCGACGAGACCCGGCACAAGCTTGCCGAGGTCGAGGACCGCGTCATCACCATCATCAAGGAGCTCAGGCTCACGGCGCGCAAGACCGACATGGACGTCATGCGCCGCTATATCGAGTTCTGGGACCCGGTCAAGTTCGTGAACGGGGACCAGGTAGAGAAAATCGTCAAGGAAATCCTGGAAGAGCAGGGTTTGCTCATCAAAGACGACCAAAACATTTAAGAAGTCAGTCGGCGGAAAAGCGGGAAAAAGAGGATTAAAAAATGGGTATATTGGACTTTTTGAAGAAGAAACCTGCGTCGCCTGCCGCAGGTCCGCCGGTCATGTATCCGGTGCCGATGGGAATGCCCGTTCCGGGACCCATGACGCCGGAAACGCCGGTCGACCAGGTCATCGCCATGCAGCAGCAGGGCCTTACCAATAACCAAGTTATCCAGCAGCTCCAGCGCCAGGGCTACCAGCCCCAGCAGATTTACGACGCGATGGCGCAGGCGGAGATGCGCGGCGGCGTCGAGCCGTTGCCTCCCGAGATGCCCGGCCAGGATATGCACATGGGCGGCGAGTACGCGCCCCAGCAGGCTCCGCAAGAGCCTCCGAAGGGCTTTGAGGAGATCGCCGAAGCCATTGTCGAGGAGAAATGGCACGAGTTCACGCGCGAATTGGGCAAGCTCAACGAGTGGAAGGAATCGACCGGTTCGCGGCTGGACAAGCTCGACCAGTCCATCGCGGACATGAAGTCAGACCTTGACAATCTGCACAAAGCAATCGTCAGCAAGATTTCCGAGTACGACAAGAACCTGCTCGATGTCGGAACAGAAATCAAGGCCATGGAGAAGGTCTTCCAGAAAGTTCTGCCCGAATTGACAGGTTCTGTCGCGGAATTGTCGCGCATCACCAAGACAGTGAAGGGCAAGCCTGTTCCCGTCTCGATGGCAAGGAAGAAATAATTAGAAATTCTTTTCTTAATCAGCTCTTCCTGACAGCTTCTGGATCGTGAACATTGCCACGAGCAGGATCAACGCCAAGCCAAGCACCTTGGGGTGGAAGAGCGTTGCCCAGAAGCCGACTTCCTCTGCCTGGCCGGTCGCAAGGTGCGTTGCGTTCTCTCCGGCTGCGAGCGCGGTGAACTGCTTTTCCTCGGAAACGACCGAGCTGAGCGAGCCAAGCACGATGATGAGCAGAAGCGCGAGCATCCAGTACGCGAACGTGCTGCCATGCTCGGGACCGGTGAGGACTTTGACGATATTGCCTTCGCCGATGCCCATCGACTGGTAGGCGATGAACATGAAGATGCCGAACACCATCAGCAGCACGACCCAGGGCGCGGAGCGGTTGATGGTCTTGACCGCGATATTGCTGAACAGCGTCATCACTGCGAGCAAGAATGCGAGCAGGAACGCGATGCCCTGCTTCTCCTTGAACAGTTCCGTTCGCCCGAGGACCGCGTACACGACGACGAGCACGAAAAGGAACGGGAACAGTACGTCAAACTTCTGCAATAGTCCGACGTCAAGCGGTGTTGCCATTTACGGGTGAGCTCCTCCACCTTGTGGCGGCGGGCTGCCTCCGCCCCAAATGAAGTGAGTGAGGGGTTTCGATGCAGTATCCTCTCGTGTGACAAACCACACGATGAGCCCGAAGACGAGCAGGATGACGATTAATGCCTGGATGCTGGGGTCGATATACTCCAGGAACGGCACCGGCGTCATCTGATTCGCGAAGATAAGCAGCAAGATGGCGCACGATGCCAGTGCAAGGACTGCTGTTAATGGGGACTTGCTCGGCACAGTTCCTCCTGCAAGGCCGACCATGAAGAGCAACAGCACGACGATTATGGTCAGCAGTGCGACTTCAGGGATGGAGTCGTTGATGGTGTTGACGACGTCAAATCCTTGCGGGTAATATCCTGTTACGTGCGGGATGATGACGAGCAGCGCAATCGCGAGCGAGAGCACGACATTGTATTTTTTGTCCTTATCGCCGAACAAGTGGATCTTCTGCAGTACTGCGAAGAAAATCGTGAAGATGAGGATGAACGGCAGGATGATGTCGCGCACGCCCCAGTATTCGAGCCAGTACACAAAATTAGAGAACATGCCTCCGCCGCCATAACCGCTTGAATAGCCAAATGCCATTGAGTACACCTCTTATTTGGGCTCGCGAACCATCGCCCAGACGAACACTATCAGGAATATTATTAAGATTATCGATGCTACAGCAGTGGATGTCCAGAACTGGCCGAGCCAGTCGAACAGCTGCTGAAGCCAGCTGACGCCGTTCTCGCTGCGGATTGCATCAAGGAAAACAATCATGATGCCGATGAACATGATGACCATGAAGAGCTTGTTCGACCAGCCCTCGAGCGCGATGGGCTCGTCCTTCTTGGGCGCCCAGAACGTTCCCACAAGCAGCAGGTAGAACGTGCCGAGCAGGATCAAAATGACGATATTGGAGCTGACGCGCGTGACCGTCTCGACGAGCCTGCTCGACGCGACGACCATGAATGCGATGACGAACGACGCCATGGCGTTCAGGTTCTTCTTGGTATAAACCGAATCGCCCACCTTCTCGGTGCCGAGGATCTTGCTCTTCTCGAAGATGGCGAAGACGATCGTGAACGTGAGGAGGAAGGGCAGGACGACGTCATAGATGCCGATTCGCTGGAAGAACAAAAGGACATTTCCTAATATAGTGGGGTCTGCCATGATTCCTCTTTTTTTCTACGATAGTTTTAAATACGTTCCTATATAAAACTTTCGTCGGGGAAAATGAAGGTCAACAAGCAGGCATTCTCGGCGATGCGTCAGGAGCTGACGCAGCATGACGCGCTCCGCGAGCAGCTTATCAAGAATTCCCGCGACGCATTGACTTCTTCGAAGAAAGCCATCTACTCCTTGCACCGCGGCGAGACTGCCGCGGCGAAGGCGCAGCTCGCGAACGCGAAGAAAGTCATCGCGCAGCTGAACGCGCTCATCCGCAAGGACGCGCACCTCGCATCGGTAGGCGCGTACGGCGAAGCATTGGAAGAGTACGTCGAGGCGGCGTGCTATGCCGCGCTGATGACGACGAAGACACTGCCGACGGCGCAGCAGCTCGGCGTGGGCATCGACAGTTACCTGCCCGGCTTGTGCGACCTGGTCGGCGAGCTCGTGCGCAAGGCGATTAACAGCGTCATCGCGAACGACACGAAGACCGCACTGGAAATCCGCGATTTTGTCGCGCAGGTCTATCAGGAACTGATGCTCTTTGACTTCCGCAACACGCCGACGCGCAGAAAGTTCGACAGCATCAAGTACGGCCTCGAAAAACTCGAGGACTTGGCGCTGCAATTGAAGATGAAGCGTCACTAAGACGTGCAAAGTTTTAAATAACGCCCTCGTTCTGCAAAATGCATGGTTATCTCGTTTGCGAAGCGCATTCACGCGATTGACGTCCAGTCGAAGAACGAAGGCGACGAAGTCATCGTTTCGGGCTTTGCCGCCGACGCCAAGGCGATGGGCAAGATCGCGTTCATCACGCTCCGCGACCGCTCCGGCACGGTGCAGGTTGTCGCAATGCCGGACAACGCCCAGTTCAAGGACATCGGCGCCATCGTCAAGGAAAGCATTGTCACGATTATCGGCACGGTCAAGGCGAGCAAGCTGAAGAGCGGCGGCAAGGAACTGCAGCTCAAGCAGTTCGAAGTCGTCACGCCTGCCAACCCGAATCTTCCGATTGATTTCTCCGGCAAGATCGCGACGGTTCTCGACAAGCGCCTGGACCACCGCATCCTCGACCTGAGAAACCCGAAGATTCTTGCGATTTTCAAAATCCGCAGCCGCGTGAACATGGCCATCCGCGAGTTCCTCATCAAGGAGGGCTTTATCGAGATGCAGACGCCGAAAATTATCTCTGCCGGCGCAGAAGGCGGCGCGACATTGTTCCCCGTGGTCTATTACGACAAGAAAGCGTTCCTCTCGCAGAGCCAGCAATTGTACAAGCAGATGATGCTTGCCGCGGGCTTCGAAAAGGTTTTCGAAATCGGCCCGACGTTCCGCGCGGAAAACTCGCACACCACGCGTCACATGACGGAATTCACGCACTTTGACTTTGAAATGGCGTACATTGACTCCGAAGACGATGTCTTGAAAGTCATGGAGCGCATGTTTGTCCACGTCATGAAGGATGTGGAGAAGAATTGCGCTGATGAAATCAAGACGCTCGGCATCACGCTCGACATTCCTGCATTGCCCTTCCCGCGCGTTCCGTACAAGGAATGCGTCGAGATGCTCAACAAAGAGGGAAGCAAGATCAAGTTCGGCGAAGACGTCGGCTCGGAAGACGAGAAGAAGCTCGGCGAGCTCGTCAAGAAGAAGTACCAGAACTCGGCATACTTCCTGACCAAGTGGCCCACCAAGGTGCGCGCGTTCTACATCATGAGCGAGGGCGATGTGTGCAAGGGCTTTGACTTCATGTACCGCGGCCTCGAGCTCTCGTCCGGCGGCCAGCGCGAGCACCGCGTCGAGATTCTGAAGAAGCAGATGAAGGACCGCGGCATGAATCCTGACAATTTCGAGTTCTATTTGGACGCG
>JBGPHE010000030.1:0-10290 GCA_041484255.1 Candidatus Nanoarchaeia archaeon | reverse complement strand
GTGTACAAACCCATCCTGCCAACGCCGTGCATCAACACGCACAAGGGCCAGTTGCCTGACTGCAGGGATCACAAGCACATGACGCTCATCAAAAGCAGCGACGTGATTGAAAAAGCAAGGAAGGTGCTGTATGCGCACAAGCATTGAACAGGCAATCAAGGAATCGATTGAAGCCAAGCAGGCTGTTTTGAAAGAACTTGTTCCCAAAATCGAAGAAACCGGCAAAATAATCCTTGACGCGCTGAAGAACGGCAACAAATTGCTCACGTGCGGTAACGGCGGCAGCGCCGCAGACGCTCAGCACTTTGCCGCAGAGCTCATTGCGCGCTACGACAAGGAGCGCCAATCGCTTCCTGCCATCGCATTAACGACAGACACGTCTGCATTGACCGCAATCGGCAATGATTACAGCTACGAAGACCTGTTTTCGCGCCAAATCTCGAGTTTGGGCAACAAAGGAGACGTTCTTATCGCCATCACGACGTCAGGAAACTCGCCGAACGTGCTCAAAGCGATCGAAGCCGCGCAAAAGAAGGGCCTGCACGTCATCGGACTCACGGGCAAGGGCGGCGGCAAGATGGCAGCGCTCCCGATTAACAACGTCATCGTTCCCAAAACGAACACGGCGCACACGCAGGAGTGCCACATCATGATCATTCACATCTGGTGCAAGCTGATCGACGACGTGTACGCGAAATAGAAAGAAAAAAATAAATTAAAAAGACTATTTCTTCGCGAGGTAATCCGCCAATGAGACGTTCGGCTGCGGGATTATTCCGTCATGCACTGACGAGGGCATGAATGCCTCGGAGAGCATGAAGCCCGTCGAGTCAACCTTCTCCAGCTTGCTTGCGCCGAACATGTAGGCCTCGCCCGTGAGCTTGCCGTCCTGCAGTTTCAGCAGGCAGAGCGGCTCGGGGTCGAGGTATGCGTTCAGCATGCCTTTTGCGAACTTGTCCTCGGCGTGGCGCAGGTGCGCTGCGCGCTTCGATACGGGGGCGGTTTCTGCGTGCGTGATTCCCGCAATGGTGTCAAAGTCAACGTTGATCGTAACGGGGAACACCAGTTGCGCTCCGTTGACCGGCGCCTGATAGTAAATGCGCGGGTTGCCCTGCATTTCCTTGCCGTTCATCAACAGCGTGCGCTTGTCAAGGCTGAGGCAATTGTACGACGCGTGCTCGGTCGAGACGACCTCGAACGGGTGCGCGTCTTCATACGCATTGACCTGCGCGTACGGTCGGGGCATCGGTTTGCCCGCAGAAACGCCGCTGACGAACTTGCCGTCCCACGTGATGGGCAGGAATTCCTCGGCGATTTCCGTGAGCATTGCGTCATGAGGTGTGGTCAGGGTTTCAATCGGGGTGTATCCTGAAATCAGCTTGAATACGTGATCCCCGATATCCTTGCGTGCCTGAGCGACGGCAACGGCGTACTCTTCGCCGTTCAACCGCAGCTGTACTGCCGCGGAAATGCCCATGTTCGCGAAAAGATAGCCTTCGTTGCTGTCAATGCCTCGCTGAATGTCTTCAACGTTTGTGGGCTTGCGGAATCCCATCATCGTTTGGAAGTTGATAACGTCTCCTTCCGGTGCGATGTATACGTTCTGTGCGTCGCGCTTGATGCGCACGCGCTGAGTCTTATACTCTGCCGGATTTTTCACAATCAGCAGTCTTCCTTCCAATCCTGTCGTTGGCATCATGGTGTTTCCTCCAATATGATGCTGCGCGAAGAACAAGGGCGCTTATAAACAACCAGCATAAGCCATTCAGACCGCTGGTACACAAAGCTTTTAAGTATAAAGAAGGCAAGATTTTTAAACGAATCGAAGCTCGATTCGTGTGGGGGAATGCATGGGAAAAGTTGTCACGCAGCAAGAACTCGCGACGATAGTCGCAGACCTGAAAAAGCAGGGCAAGAAGATTGTCACGACCAATGGCGCGTTCGACGTCCTGCATGTCGGCCACGTGCGCTCGCTGCAGCAGGCAAAGTCCTTCGGCGACGTGTTCATCGTAGGCGTGAATTCGGACAGCTCGGTCAAGAAATACAAGAGCGACAAGCGCCCCATCATCGGCGAGAACGACCGTGCAGAGCTGCTCGCGGCGCTTTCCTGTGTTGATTATGTCATGATTTTCTCAGAAACCGACCCGCGCGCGTTCCTCGAGCTGGTCAAGCCCGCCATTCACACCAAATCAGGCGATTACGAGGCTGAAAAGATGATTGAGACTCCGACCGTGCGCAAGAACGGCGGCGAGGTCAGAATTATACCGTTCCTGCCGGGTATTTCAACGACAGAGATTGTCAAAAAAATCTGTGATGTGTATGGACAGCAGAATAATTGACCAATTTGCAACAAAAACCGTGCTCGTGCTGGGCGACGTGATGCTCGACAAGTACGTGTGGGGCCGCGTCACGCGCATTTCGCCTGAAGCGCCTGTTCCTATTGTGGAAATCGAGCGCGAAAGCTATGCTCCGGGCGGCGCGGGAAACCTCGCGAGCAATATTGCCTCGCTGGGCGGCAAGGTCGTGCTGATCGGCGTGGTCGGCGATGACGCGCACAAGGACGTGCTTGCGCGCGAGCTTGCGCAGCGCGGCATTTTCGGCAAGCTTCTGGTCGACAATAGGCCGACCATCACCAAAATGCGCATCATGGGGCACAAGCAGCAGCTGATGCGCGTGGATTACGAGCAGACGCACTACATCGATGCGCCCACCCAAGAGCGCGTGCTGGACCTCGTACGCAAGACTCCTGCGGATGCGATCGTCGTTTCCGATTATGCAAAAGGGCTGATTACGCAGGCATTGTACAACGAAGTCTTGCGCATCGCCGAAGAGCGCCAAATCCCTCTCCTAGTCGATGTCAAGCCGAAGCACAAAGTGAATTACGCGGGCGCGACCGTCATCAAGACCAATCACAAGGAAGCCTGCGAGCTCGCTGGCGTCGACGAACACAACGGCGACGGCATGGAAGGCATCGGCAGGAATCTCATCGCGCAATTGCAGTCGCACGTGGTCGTCACGCGCGGCGAGAAGGGCGTCAGCATCTTCAGCCGCGACGGCGCGACCGTGCACGTTCCGACGCGGGCCAAGCAGGTCTTTGACGTCACGGGAGCCGGCGACACATTCCTTGCAGGGCTCACGCTGGCGTTCATTTGCGGCGAAAGCCTCGAGGGTTCTGCCCATATCGCGAACCACGCGGCAGGAATCAAGGTCGGCAAGGTGGGCACGGCGAGCGTGAGCGCGGAAGAGCTCCGCAAGGAGCTGGGATGATCCGCCGCATTATCAAACGCATCACCATTCGCAAGCAGGCGCCCGAGATACGCACGCCCAAGCGTATCTGCGTGTTCAAGATTGGCGCCATCGGCGACGTCCTGATGAGCACGCCGATGCTGCACGCATTACGCCAGCGATTCCCGAACGCGCGCATCGATTACTGGACTGGCACGCTTTCTGCTGCAGCGCTCGCGGATAACGAGGATATCAATCAGGTGTTTGCATTCGACGATACATTGTTCTTCAAGAAGCGCGTCGGACACGCATTGAATCTCGCGCGCCAGATTGCGTCGCGCAAGTACGACATCATGCTCAATCTCGACAAGCACTGGTCGCTTGGCGTCTTCGGCCGCATGACCGGCATTCCTGTGCGCATCGGCTTTGACCGCGAGGGTGAGGGCTTTGCGCACACCGTTGCCGTGCAGTATCTGCCCATCAAGCACGAAGTGGACTATTATCTTGAGCTCGCATACCTTATCGGCGCCAAGCGCGTCGCGCAGCCCAAGCTTGAGATGGCATTGAGCGCTGCGGACAAGAAGTTCGCGCAGCAGTTCTTCAAGCAGCACAATCTCGACCCGAAGAAGACGATCGCGATCTCCGCAGGCGGCGCGAAGAATCCCGGCCAGAACATGGTCATTAGGCGTTGGCCAGTTGGCCGTTTCGCAGAAATCGCTCGTGCGCTGGCAAAAGAAGGCTGGAAAATCCTTCTGGTAGGCAAGTCGCCGGGCGACGATCACGTTCTTCCGGCAATGCTTGCCGCAGTGCCGCACGCGGTAAACGCGATTGGCAACTTTTCAATAAAACAATCCGCAGCGCTGTTCCAGCACGCGCGTTTGCTGGTCTGCAATGACTCAGGCCCGATGCATATTGCTGCGGCAGTCGGCACGCCGACCGTTTCGGTCTTTGGCCCGACTGACCCGCATCGCAAGGCGCCTCGCGGCGACAGCCACAAGTGGATCTGGCACCCGATCGACTGCACGCAGGCAGAGGTGTTTGCGCGCTACGACGAGCCGCACGTCCTCAGTAACATTCTCAAAGTCAAGACCGAACACGTCCTGAAGGCGATTCATCAGGTGATCAAGAAGTGATGGATTTCTCCAAAGACGGCAAGGCATGGGAATGGCTCGCGCTTCTCACGTTACTAGGGGTATTGCTCTGGATGGGCCCTGCGAATATCTGGGACGGCGATATCGATCACGGCTATCCGTATGGCTATTACGCGCAGGACGCGTTCATCTTCATGAGTTATCAGTATTATTTGGAAGAATCCGGCAACTGGGCGCACCTTGCGCCGTATCTTGCGCGCGGCCATCATGATGTCGTGCAGTCGCAGCCGTCTTCGCTGGAGATTCTGAGCGTCTTGCTCGCGCAGACCACCGGGTTCAGCTACGCGGCAACGACGTACATCATCGTGATGCTGCTCGTGTTGCTGTCCGTGTTCTGTTTTTACTTCATCATCAAGCAATTCAACCCGAAAGTCGCGCTGCTCTCGCTGCCCCTGAACGCGGTGCTGTTCTCGAACGTGTTCATGAGCGCGTTTACCTGGGGCAACTGGCCGTTTTTCGCCGGTTCGGCAATGTTTATCCTGTTTTTGTGGTGCTTTAGCCGCATCAAGAAGCCTTGGGTGCCTGCATTGGCCGCATTGTCGCTCACGGCAATCGCGTTCGCGCACACCTCTGAGTATATTTTCGCCGCGTTCGTGCTTGCCGCAGTTGCCGTTTTGCTCGTCGTGAAATCGTACAAGACGCTGTTCAAGCACTTCGGCAAGTCAGAGTTCTTCTCCGAGTGGAAACGCGTTGTTCTTGCCGGGCTCGCGTCCGTGCTCATCGCGACGTATTATCTCATCATCTTCAAGGGTACATTCTTGCACGATTACCAGCCGCAGTACCTGACGCCGGAATCGCAGGGCTTGAGTCTATTTGTTTCCGTAACAACGCCAGGAATCTGGCTCACGATTGCAGTCGCGGCAGGCGCGCTCATCGGCTTGCTGATGCTGTACAAACACCGCGTGCTCCAAATAAGCTGGGTGCTCCTGCTGATTGGCTTCACGAACTATATCGGCACAGGCAAACGCGGTTTGGAGACACGCTACCTCTGGCCGGTCTACCTAAGCGTGTTCTTCGGCCTGTTGGTGTACGTCATCCTTACCACTGTGCTGAAACAAAAACTCTCCACGCGCGTCTGCGCCATCATCAGCATCGCGCTCATCGCGCTCTTCGCCAATCATTACTACGCCGAGGTCGGCGGTCCTGGTTTGCTGAGCAAGGAAAGCTGGCAGGGAATGGACTGGATTGACCAGCACACGCCCAAGGACGCGAACGTGCTCTATGTGTACGGCGACGCGTACAGCCAGGCCGCCGTGTTGTTCAATGTGCGGCGCGACGCAGACGTGATTCTCGTTGAGGATTATGCCGCGATGGCGCAGGGCGGCCAGCTGAGACGGACCGTGCAGACCGAGCGCGTCTTTGACCACACTGGTGACACCTCCTACCGCACCGGCCTGCTGGCCTTTGGCCATTATGTGGGCACACCGGATTTTGCTGCGCGCGGCCCGCGCGACCTGTGTGGCTTTGACTATTATGTCTTTGACAAGGTCAGTCGAAACCCGGGCGCAGTGCAGTACAATGCCGCTATCGCTGACCATTTCGAGCAGGCCGCTAACTTTACCAAGGCGTACGAGAATTCCGGCGTGCTTATTCTGAAGAATCCTGACAAGGGAGGTGACTGCCTTGCATGAGCAGCTGAAGCGCGACGCGCTCGGGACGCTCGCGGGCATCGTCATCATCGCGATCCTGCTGAATGCGCTATTCCCTGACTCAGGCATCGCCACCATCGCGAAGCTTCTGGGCGGAATCATCTGGCTGTTCGTGCTGCCGGGTTACTTCATCATGCTACCGTTGCGGGAAACGCTCGAGCTGAAGGAACGAATTGTTGTCGGAATGCTCGCCGTGGCAGGATTGGAGGCGATTGCGAGCTATTACGCAGGCATTGCAGGGCTGCACATCCGTTCGCACTCGTGGCTGTTCCCTGCGCTAATCATCATTGCAGGCATCGCGCTTGCGCATAGCAAAAGATTTATGAATCGCGCGAAGGCATCGGCACCACAATGAATCGCAAACTCGCAAAGGAAGTGGAAGATATCACGAAAGGCCACCCGATGGAGTATTTGTGCAATCACCCGTTCTTTCTCGTGCGCTGGATTGAAAACAGCCGTAGAGACTTGCTCGCAAAGACCGTCGCGCCGAAGCCGGGCGAGATAATCGCAGATATCGGCTGCGAGCGCGGCCACTTGCTCTCGATGCTCAACTATCGCTGTCCGCAATTGAAGAAAGTGTACGGCGTCGACCTGTCAAAGTATGCATTGAGCGAAGCAAAGCGCATCGCAGGATGGGAAGGCTGGGCGAACAAGGCGGAATTCATCTATTGCGACGCCAGAAAGATCAAATTACCTGACAATAGCGTTGATGTTGCCATTTCTTCGAACGTCTTGGAACACTTGCCTGATCCGCAGAAGGGCTTTGACGAGCTCGTGCGCATCACCAAGCCTGGCGGACGCATCATTCTCAACCTGCCGAACGAAAAGCGCATCATTGCATTGAAGCGCGCGTTCTTCAGGACAGGACTGCGCAAGATTATGGGTAACTTGAAGCTTGTCACGCCCGGCCACTTGCACTATCCTGACAAGAATTTTGTTCAAAAACTCGTTCGCGGCAAAGGCAGAGTCAAGAAATTGTTCTTCGGTCCGAAGATTTCGTTGGTCGGACTGTATATTTACGCGGTTATCGAGCCGAAGAAATAAGTTTTCTGTGCAGCAGCACGATTGCAACAGCAGTAATACCGATAATCACGCCGAGCACGGTTATTCTCGTCAATGCGATGCCGAACAGGTTCAGGAAGTACAATACGAGCGAGACCGCGATGCCGCCGACCGGGAACGCGAAGATGCTACGCTCGATGCCGTCCAAGTCCAGGTGCAACAGCAGCGAAAAGCCGGGCAGGAAGAAGTACAGGAACACGGCGAGCGCGAGCGAAAGCCACGACAGCGTGCTTCCTGCAACAAATCCTGCGATAATCGCGCCAACAGCAAGCACGAGTGCGACGACGCCGAGCGGTTTCAGTGCCTCATGCTTCATGCGGAACCTCCAAAACGGCGAACTGGTCGTTGTGCCAGGCGAGTTTGCCGCCGCGCTCTTGCGTTTGGTTGACAAAGAACGCCATGCACGGGTCGACTTGCGTCCCTTTGTACTGCAAGACGACATAATTGAACGCGGACAACGGAACTTGATCGTTGCCGTTCGTGATAACGGTCTTGGTTCCCGGCCGCACCATAGTGGCAAAAGGGAATTTCAGGAAGCCACCGTAGGTCGGATACTCGAACGTGCCATTCTCTTTTCCCTGCCTGACCGAGTAGGAGGATCCCCACTGGCCGACAAAGGTTGCAGGATACTGGCCGTTGCAGAGCGCGATGACGTTCTGTTGTGTCGCGCCGATACCAAGGTCGCCTTTGTACACGACGCGCTCGGTGAGCATCTCGAATTCGTGCTCGAAGCCGAACAGCGCAAAGACGCGGGAGTCAGCAGGAGTGTGATCGCGCACCCACGTGATTGCCTGCCAGCGCTGCGGCGTTGCCATGCCGCCTGCTGCAGTGCCTTTGAGCTCGTTGAATGTCGGAGTAAATGAAAGATAGAGGATGACGACGACAATCGCGATGTCTGCAATACGGATAATATTGTCTGATATTTTTCCTTTCAGCGCGCGGATAATCGCATAAATGCCTGCCGCAGGAATGAGCGCAAGCAAAGGATACGCGTTATAGTATTGGCGCATGGTTCGGGAACCGTCGACGCCGATGACAAAGCTCAGGCTGAGTCCGATCATCAGCAAAATGAAGCAGAGGAGCGTGACTTGCTGCTTGGTTGCCTTGCGCTGCACGACGCGAAGCAGCAAAATGACGCCGCCGATGAGCGCGAGCGCGCCAAAGACCCAGCCGATAGCAGGTTTGGGAAAATAATCAGGAATCGGATTGCCACCGAGCAGCGTGCCGGAGATGTTTTCGCCCGTGAGGCGGAGCAGTTTGAGCAAAATGTACTGATACACGCTCAAAATGCCTGCGCTTGCGGTCATGACTGCCCACGAGCGCACGAGCCACTGGTGTTTCGTCTTCAGCCACACCGCTGCGAGCGCCGCAGAAATGAAAACGTACACATAAGCGCACTCGATCGGGCCGTGAAACATGAATTGCGCGCTGAGCGCAGCGCCAATCAGCACCGCAGCAAGGTCTGATTTCTTCTCGAATAAGTAAAACGTCAGGAACAGGATGAGCGGAACGAACGCGAATGCCTCAAGCGAGGTCGTGAAGCCGATTTCGTACTGGAACAGCCAAGCAGATGTCGCAGGAATCGCAGAAATGGCGAGCGCGAACAGCGCGATGCTTTCGTTGAAGTACTTGCGAACGATAGCATAGACGCCCAAACATAAAAATACCTGGAACAGCGCGGCAAGAATCACAAACACGTTGTAGACAGGAACATTCGTGAGCATCGCGACGGTCGCCGGAATGCTGTACGGCAGGGGCGGGTCGGCGAGCAGCGCATTGGAAACGCCCATCGCGCGATACGGCGCATACACCGTGTGCTGATTTGTCTCATAGACCGCCTTTGCCATCAGCGGATGGTAGAAGTTGTCGTACGTGAGCGAGATCGGCAGGGTGTCCTGCGCGATATTCGGAATAAAGGGCAGCACCATCAGGGCAAAGCCTGCAAGTGCGATAACGATAACGGCAAGCAGATGCAGCTTGTTCACGTCCCCCATAGACGCAACGACCGAACACCACTTTAAAAATCTTTGCCGTGCATAAGCAGGTGAGAAAGAATTTAAATAGACGATTCGTACATGAGCAAGTATGAAAATGGCCAAGAAGCAAGAAAACAAGCCCACAATCCGTTTCAAAGCGCCATTGTCTCGGCCTGCGACCGCAAAGATCGGGTCGTTGCCCCTTCTCACGTTGCCCAAGAGCGCGAGCGCGGAGCTTCCGCGAGGTATGACAATGGTTGAGGGAACGTTCAATGGCTTCCCGTTTCGAGCCGCTCTCGAACCAAACGGCAAAGGAAGCTGCTGGCTCAGGATTACCAAAGCCATGCACAATGCTACAGGCGCAGATGCGGGAGACACGGTAACGGTGGAGATTACGCGGGCCGGAGAAGAACCGGAGACCCGAGTGCCATTGGATCTCCGCAAAGCCCTCGCAGCTGCCCCGCGGGCGAAGGCATCGTGGGCAGATATCACGCCAATCGCGCGCCGGGACTGGATTCTCTGGATAAGCACGGCCAAGCAGCCGGAAACGCGCAAGCTCAGAATCGAGAAAGCGTGCGACATGCTTACATCAGGAAAGCGGCGAGTATGCTGTTTTCCCGGCCTCACGTGGCTTACGAGAGAGTACACGACATCAAAAGACGAAACCTGGCTTCCGTTGCCGAGCTCAAAAAATCGTTCTTCGCCGAGATCGGCAAAGTAGAAAATGACGCGGACGTACCAGCCCACCCGTGCATAAGCTTTTTAAACCACCCGCCGATGTTCTCGTCAGGGGGAAACAATGCTTGATCCGACAAAGGCAGCGACGTATCAGCAGTTCCGGAATCCGGACAGCTCGTTTCATCGCGACAAGTACGCGTCAATCACCAAGCTTATCCCGAACAGGAAATCCTTGGTCGCGGTCGAAGTCGGCAGCGGCACCGGTATCTACACCAAGTTCATGGTGAAGGATTTCGGCAAGGTCATCGCGACCGATATCGATGCGGGAATGACTGCGCAGGCAAGCAAACTGTTCCCGCAGGCAGAAGTCATCATCGCAGACGGCCAGCGAATGCCGTTCCAAGATAACTCAGTCGACGTCGTGATGGGCGTAAGCACATTGCACCACATCCAGGACCGGTACGCGGTCTTTCGGGAAGCCGCAAGAATAGTGAAGCCCGGCGGCTATGTGGTGTTTTGCGAGCCCAACCAGTACAACCCGATGACGGC
>JBGPHE010000029.1:0-10376 GCA_041484255.1 Candidatus Nanoarchaeia archaeon | reverse complement strand
TGATTTCGCTGTTTTGGACAAGGAATTCGAGATTTCCACGATTGAAAAGCCAGATTTTCTGCTTCGGAACGTCCGCCGCAAGATCAGCGAGCGCTTTGATCACGCGACGCAGCTGCTTGACCCGCTCATCCAGCCCGATGCGGGCACGTTTGTCCATCTTACTGAATACCGCGCGCTGAGCGAAAGCGACCGCAGGAATGTGCTGAAGCTCTTTCAGGACATCCAGTCGCTCGCGCTTGCGTGCATCGACGCCGAAATGAGCGTTGACGACGCGCAGGACGTGCTAATTATCAATCGCGCCGCGCAGCAGTGGCCCGCCATCCGCGCCGCGCTTAGGCCGCACATTCAGAAGATTGCGGCTGCGTGGACCAATTCCGTGGAGCACAAGCAGGACGTGGAGTACTTTGGATGAAGTTTATTATTTTAGGGCCGCAGGGCTCGGGTAAGGGCACGCAGGCAGACTTGCTTGCCACGCGCTTCGGCATCCCGCACCTGGACATCGGCCAGATTCTCCGCGAGCACATCGCGAACAAGACGCCCATTGGCAAAAATATCGAGGCGGCGATGAAGAAAGGCGAACTGTTGCCTTCTGATATCGTCAACAAGGTCGTTGAGGAACGCCTGGAGCAGGAAGACTGCACGGACGGCTTTGTACTGGACGGTTATCCGCGCGAGCTGAACGAGGCAGAAGCTCTGGACGAATTGACTGACATTGATGCAGTCGTGATGCTTGATATTCCTGACGAAGTTGCCGTGAAGCGCCTTTCCGCAAGGCGCGTCTGCATCGGCTGCACCGCTCCGCTGTACGGCTTGCCCAAAGATATCGGCAAGGAATGCTCGTCGTGCAATGGCAAGCTGGCGCAGCGCGATGACGACCAGCCTGAAGTCGTCAAGAAGCGGCTCGAAGTGTATCACGAAGAAACCGAGCCGCTCGTCGAATACTACCGTCCGCGCGGCATCGTGCACAAGGTTGACGGCCAGGGCACGATTGAAGACGTGTTCAGAAGGATTATGACCGTGATCAGCTGAATAATTGCCGCACGAATTCTGTCGCATAGCTGCCCGGAGGCAGCGTGAAGGTTAATTTCACTTTCTTTTTGCCCGGATTGAGCTCGTCGTTCTCGAGCGTGCCCATCGCGAAGTCCTTTGTTTCTGCGAATACCTTGCGTTCGGTTCCTTCCGAGCTGAGCTCGGGGAATTCTTTGATGACAAAGTCGCGCGTCGTGACGCCTTCGCGCTTCAAGATATCAGAAAGCTCCTTGCCCGGAGCCGTGCCGAAGCCGACAATGGGCAGTTCTGTGTTTTCCTGGTGCGCTGCGGCGTACGCTTTCGCCTGCTCGTTCCACAGCAACGACTGGAATGCGTGGATGTACAGCCGGAGCAGCTTGAGCGGCAGCACTTTCAGTGCGCCGAGGTAATTCTTGGGCTGGGACGCAAGAACTGCGTGAATCTGCTGCGCCGCGTCGCTTTTGGTTTCAAGAATCAGCGCGATGGCCTTCCCGAAGTCTCGCAGAACGATTGCTTTGCCAACGGCGGCGTTGTTGGTGCTGAAGCGCTGCTCGCCGAAGAGGTTGACAAACTGTGTTTTCTTCTGCGGCAGCGCGTCAATGTCGCGCGCGACAATCTCGAACGCGTTGCCCGTGAGGTCGCCGAGGCTGACGGGCTTGCTTCCTTTGCCGAGTGGCGTGAGCACGAGATCGGTAAGCACGAGCGAGCGGAAGGAATCAGGAGAAAGGGTTGCGGCCGAGCAGACTTGCTCAGTGATGGCGACTTTGTCCTTGTTGCCTGCGCAGCCAAACCAGGACAGGGGCGTGTTCATTGCCGCGGAAATCTGCTGCAATGCGCGCAACGTCGTATAATTGCGCTTGCGGAGCGTGAAATAGGTGTATTCGCCGTCTTCGCCGGGCGTGATGGTGCTCTGCTCCCGGACGATGAAGTCTTCAGGAACTTGTTTCAGCTTCATGCTGTGGAGAGACAGGGTAATCTTTATATAGCTACCGAGGGGAGAAATAGACATGCGCCCGTAGCTCAGCTTGGATAGAGCAGTCGGTTCCTAACCGGAAGATCGGGGGTTCAAATCCTCCCGGGCGCGTATGCTCACTGCGACGCACGTGCGGGAGGGCTTGCGGTATTTCAGCTACGGCGCGAAGCGCAAGCTGCTGGGCGCGCATCGGTTCTCGGGAAGCGCAAGAAGCATCTGCGACCAGATTATCAACCGCTGCTGGAACGGCACGTACTTCAGAAATTCCGCAGGGCACTATCGCGAGTTCTGGTGCCGCGATTTCGGGTTCACGGTTGATGCATTGCTGAGGCTGGGCCAGCGCGAGCGCGTGCTCAAGACACTTGCGTACGCGCTGGAAACGTTTTCCGCGCACGGTCGCATTGAAACCACCATCAGTCCGAGCGGCGTGCCCTTCAGTTTTCCTGACGTATACTCGCCAGACAGCGTCGCATACTTGTTTCACGCGCTGCGCGCGGCAAAAGCGCAAAAATTAGTCGCGCAGTACAAGCAATTCTTGCAAAACGAGGTCAAGCGCTTTGTTGCTGAGGCCATTGACGCGCAAACAGGTCTCATCAAGCGGAAAACATTGTTCTCAGGCATGCGCGATTATGCTGTGCGCGACAGTTCCTGCTACGATAACGTGATGGCTGCGTTCCTGAGCAATGAACTTGACGCGTTGAAGCTGGACAACCCGCTCAAAAAGCTCAATATCGCGCAGAAAATCAAGGAAACGTTCTGGAACGGCAGATATTTCCGCGATGACCAGAGCGGAGCAACGCACGTCACGAGCGATGCAAACCTGCTTCCGTTCTGGACCGGCGTCATCACGGACAAGAGCATGCTTGCGTCGGTCATCGGCGAGCTTGAGCGCGCAGGCCTTGCGAGCCCGTTCCCGTTGCGCTATGTGCACGCGCAGGCAAAAGAGAAGATGATTTGGCTTTCCGCGCTTGTTCCGCAGTGGGAGCACGATACGGTGTGGTCGCATATCGGCCTGCTTTATCTGCAGGTGCTGAAGACCGCGTCTACTGCGCGCTACAAGAAGCACCTTGCCGCGTACAAGCGCATTGTGCAGCGCGACAAGACGCTGTTTGAGCTGTTCACGCCGCAGGGCAAGCCATACAAAAGCGTGTGGTACATGGCCGATGAGGCGATGCTCTGGACGGCAAACCTGAGGGTGCTGTTGTGAACATCGTCTATGCCGTGGCAGGAGAGGGAATGGGTCACGCGACGCGCAGCCGGCCCATCATTGAGCACCTCAAGAAGCGCCACAAGGTCAGGATTTTCGCGGGCGGCAAGGCGTTGCCGTACTTGCGCAAACATTTTTCTGTGCGCTGGCTTGCGAGCACGCACTTGGTCTACCGTAATAACGCAGTGCATGATGTGCGTTCTGTCCTGTTGAACCTTGTCCGCGCGCCGCTGTATGGTTTCTCGCTCGTGAAGATGCTATTCGTCATGCTGTTCAGACGCCCAGACGTACTCATCACCGACTTTGAACCGTGGAGCAGCTGGGCCGCAATGCTCACAGGCGTTCCGGTCGTGACGATTGACAACGAGAACGTCATCACGCGCGCGAAACTGAGCCTGCCGAAGCATCACCGCAGCAGTTTCATCAAGGCATGGGCTGTTGTCCACGCCACAATCCCGTCCGCGCAGGCGATTCTTATACCGTCGTTCTTCTTTCCGCCGCTTAAGACGACACGCGCGCAGTATGTGCGCCCCATTATCCGTAAGGAAATCGCCGCAAGAAAGCCGACACAGGGAAATCACGTGCTCGTTTACCAGACATCATCAAGCAATCAGCAATTGCTGTCCGCACTGAAGCGTTTTGCCCGCCAGCAGTTTGTCATCTACGGCTTTCCGCGCGATGATCGCGATGCAAACCTGCAGTTCAAGCGCTTTAACGAGAAAGAATTCTTTGACGACCTCGCTTCGGCAAAGGCGGTCATCACGAACGGCGGGTTTTCGCTCATGTGCGAGGCGATTCACCTGCGCAAGCCTGTGCTTTCTATTCCAATCGCAGGCCAGTGCGAGCAAATCATCAACGCGTACTATCTGGAAAGACTCGGCTATGGCTTGATGGCGCACGAAGCGACCCCTGCCGCGCTCAAAACGTTCTTTGCACGCCTGCCCCGCCAGCGCGAAGCTTTAAAAAAGCCCACCGCTTCAAACCTTCCATCAGTATTTACGACGATAGAGAAGGTTTTGAACGATGTCGCAAAATAAAAGCATTATCACGTTTTTGGCATTGGCGCTGTATGGCGTATTCTTCGCGCTCGCAGCCTTTGACGGCATTCTGCAGTATTACATCTTTGAAATATTCTTTTTTGCTGCGGTGACGCTGTTCCTGCACGCCTCGTTCAGGTTCTGGCGGCTGAATACTCCTGTGTACGCGCTGTTTCCGCTGAGCTTTGCGCTCCACTTGATGGGCATTTTCGGCTGGTACGACCATTCGCCGCTCTTTTTGCCCTGGGACCACGTCACGCATCTTGTTCCGCTGTTCACCATCACGGTATTCTTCTTCAACTTCCTGCGGCCGCACATGGGCGAGCGCTTTTGGAGCGCGAAGACCTGGGCGATGCTGTGCGTCGTGCTGTTTGTTGGTATGGGCGTCGGCGCGGCGGTGGAGAACGTGGAGTTTGTCGGCTTCCTGTCGCTGGGCTTTGGCCAGGGCGGCTTGTTTATGGGCGGCGCGGGCGACGGTTTGCCGCTGGACCAGTCCATGTCTGACGCAATTCAGGAAATCGGCGGCGGCTATCTCAATACAGAATATGATCTGGTCTGGAATTTGTTCGGGACAATCGCAGCGCTTGTTGTGATGTGCTGCGTTCAGTTCGCTACGAAGCGAGCGCCTTCAAGAATTGGATGATTTTCTCGCCCGGCGCCTTGCCGCGCAGCTGCGCCATTGCTTTTCCTACGAGTGCATTGTAAGGCACGCCAGGATTTTCCTGCACGACCTTCTTGAGCGCTGCCCTGAGTTCCGTGTCCGAGATAACGTGATACTGGTGGATGACTTCTGCGATGGGCTTGTTCTCTTTCAGGACTTCCAGCACGTTCTCCTTGCTGATTTGTCCGCCTGCGAGCGCTCCGAAGAGCTCGCGGAAGTCGTCTTCGGTCGGGTTGATGTCGATGGCGAACTGGCGTTTGATGGTTTTTGCGGCAGTCATGATGATTTCCGCGACGTACGCGGGCTTCAGGTCGAGGAATTGCGTGATGAAGTAGTCGACCACATCCGCTTTTTCAGAACGCGCGGTCAATTCGGCGAGGTCTTTGCCCATTCCTGCCTGGACGTAGCGCTTGGCCTTGTCCTCGATAAGCTCGGGGAGCGTGATGGAGTCAAGCAATTGGCGGGAAACGCGGATGTGGGGAATGTCAGTCTCGGGATACATTCTTGCCGCGCCGGGCATCGGGCGGAGATAGCTGTTGGTATCGTCAGGGTTTGCCTTGCGGACTTCGCACGGTACGCCGTCCAATGCTTCGTTTGCGCGCGCGATGACTGCGGTGAGCGCGCGCTGCGAGCGTTCCTTGCTGTCGCAGACCAGAATGAACGCGTCATTGTCCAAACAGCCGAGCGATTGCTTGACAAACTCGACGTCGCGCGCGCTGATGCCGTACTTTTCGAAGTTTTCGTCAGAATGAATGATGCCGCCGACGCCTGCGACGACCTTGGCGCGCTCGGAGAACTCGGTTCCGAGCCTGCGATTGGGCTGGATTTCCTTGCCGACCAGGCGTGCAAAGCCGGTGAGGCGGACGCCGAGGATGACGCCGCCGGATTCAATGGTCTTGGCGATGATTTTCGCGCCCGAGTTCTTGAGCACCTCGGTCACGTTCTCGATCGTGCTCGTGAAATGCTTGACTTTGCGGTTTTCGAGTTCGGTTTTGATTTCCAACAGCACTTTTTGGCGCAATGCTTCGTTTTCGACGAGCTTGGGCACGGACTTGAGGTCTTGCGCGCCCTTGATTTCGACGCGGTTGCCTCCGCGGATGCTGACATTGACGTCTTGGCGGATGGTTCCGAGGCCGCGTTTTGCTTTTCCGGTGCTTCTGAGGAGCAGTCCGATCTTTTCCGCGACTTCTTTGCAGTGTTCTGGGTTCTTGATGTCCGGTGTCGTGCCGATTTCCATCAGCGGGATGCCGAGGCGGTCGAGCGAGTACGCGACCGAGTCAGGTGTTTCTCCCAGAATCTTGCAGGAGTCTTCTTCGAGGATGATAGTGGGGATGCCGATCGGGCCGAGCGAGCTGTCAATGACGCCGTCGCGCGCGATTAATGCGGTGCGTTGGAATCCTGACGTGTTGCTGCCGTCAACGACGGTCTTGCGCATGACCTGCACGCCGTCCACGACCTTGCCTTTGAGCATTTTCGCGACTTGCAGCGCCGTGGTGAAGTTTTCCGCGCTGATGGGATTGGGCGGAGTCTCGTCGATTTCGACCAAACAGGTCGTGTCTTGGTAGCCGTGATACGCGAACGTCCTGTTTTTGCGCATTTCCTGCAGCGCGGCAACGTCGATTTTGCCGCTTTCGCCTGCCGATGCGCGCAATTGGCGCGTGACGGTGAAGTGCGCAGGGTCTTCGCGGATGAGGGTCGGGCACTGGCAGAAGAGCTTTTTGCCTTCCAGTTGTGCGTGAATCTCGATGCCGCACTTCAGGCCGAGTTGTTCGTAATTGATTGTCATGAGAATTTCTTGGGTTCGACTTTTTCGAGGCGCTTGCTGATTTCGCCGACCAGGTTGGTGCCGTAGAGCTCCTTGACCTTGTCTTTGGGCGCGTTGCTGAGCAGCCAGGCGAGCTTGATGAAGCCGGTCTCGGGCGTCATGTCGGTTTCATTGCCGATGATGCCGAGTTCCAGCTCTTTCCTGCCGGTGCTGTAGACGTTGATGTCCACGCCGCCAAAGATGGTCTGCGTGGCAATTGCGACGATGGTTCCTGCCTTGATGAGCTGCTGGACCGCGCTCGCGATTGACGTGTGCTCCTTGGTGAAATCGTCAAGCTCGTTCAGCGGCAGGTGTCCGAGGCCGGTTCCTTCGATAATGAGGCCGTCAAATCCTTTGTATGCCGCGAATTCTGACGCGTACATGTTCGTGTGCACTTTGAGCAGGCCGACCTTGAGGTCTTCCTTGAACGGGCGCACGCTGACGTTCGTCTTGGCGCGCTTGCGGTAGCCGGTGCGGAGGAAGTCAATCTTCTTTTCCTTGATGTTCATTCTTGCCCACGGCGCGACGTTGACGGATTGGAATGCGTCTCTGCGTGAGCTGTGCATTTTTCTGCTTTTGGTTCCGGGCAGGATGACGCACCAGTCGTCGCTTTCGTCCGCGTGCATGCAGATGCCGACTTCGGCAAAGTCCTTGCTGTGCGCGATGAAGTGCGCTGCCGAGACAAGATTGAGGAATGCGTCGCTGCTGCCGCGGTCAGAGCTGCGTTGCGCTCCAACCAGAAGAACAGGCACGCCGAGATTGTTGAGCATGAAGCTCATCGCGGCCGCGGTGTAGTGCATCGTGTCCGTGCCGTGCGTGATGATGATGCCGTCTGCGCCGTCCTTGACTTCCTTTTCGACTTCGCGCGCGAGGATATTGTAGTGCGCGAAGCGGATGTCTTCGGAGAACATTTGGCGGACAAGGCGGCTTTTGATGTTCGCGATGTCTTTCAGCTCGGGAAACATGGCGAGGAGCTCGCTCGGCTCGAATTTGGCGATGACGCCGCCGGTTTCATAGTCGACTTTGCTCGCGATGGTGCCGCCGGTGTGCAGGATTGCGATGGTCGGCAGCCCTTTCTTCTGTTCAGAAGGCGCAGAGGACGCTTTTTTCTCCTGATAGTCTTTGATGACCTGGATTTCCCTGACGCGCGTCTTGTCGATGCCCATATTGTAGCCTGTATCGAGCTTGAGCACGACAAACTCCTTCTCTTCCGGCATCAGGACGCCTTCGACTTTCTCGTCTGCGGTGACCACGCTGACGCGGTCGCCGGGTTTCGCGGCCATTTACTTGACTTCCTCCGTCTTGATGATGTGCCAGCCGAACTGCGTCTTGACGGGCTTGCTGATTTCGCCTGGCTTGAGCGCGAATGCGGCGGTCTCGAACTCCTTGACCATCATGCCGCGTCCGAACCAGCCCAGATCGCCGCCCTGCTTCTTGCTCGGGCACATCGATACGGCTTTGGCGACTTCGCCGAAGTCCTTCTTGCCGGTCGTGACGTCATAGAATGCCTGCAATGCTTCGCCCTCGGTCTTCACGAGAATATGCCTCGCACGTACTTGTGTTACCATAGCGATAAACGAGCAGAAGGAGTGTATATATAGTTTTCGAGAAGATGCTTATCCGAAATACAGCGGCTTTGCTTCTGCCTTCATTTCCTTGGCGCGAGCCGACTTGAACTTGTCTTGCAAAGCAATGTACATCTGCTCGACGTCCTTCGTGACTGAGGGCGCGACTTTCATCAGCGCCTGCTCGAAGTGGTCTGCGGTGATGGACTTGCCTTTGATGTCTTCGCGCAGCGCGAGCATCGCAGCTTCGCGGCACAATGCTTCGATGTCTGCGCCGACAAAGCCTTCGGTCTGCTCGGCAAGGTAGTCGATGTCGACGGTCTGGAGCGGCATGTCCTTGGTGTGGACTTTCAAAATCTCTAGGCGGGCTGCTTTGTCAGGAACAGGAGTCAAAATGATGCGGTCAAAGCGTCCCGGGCGGAGCAATGCGGTGTCGACCATGTCCGGGCGGTTGGTCGCGCCGATGATGATGATGTCGTGCAGGTCTTCCAAACCATCAATTTCAGTCAAAAGCTGGTTCACGACGCGTTCGGTGACGTTCGAATCAGAGCTTGAGCCGCGGCGCGGAACGAGCGAGTCGATTTCGTCGAAGAAAATGATCGTGGGCGCAGTTTGCCGCGCCTTCTTGAAGATTTCGCGCACGGCTTTCTCGGATTCGCCGACCCACTTGCTCAGCAATTCAGGACCTTTGATCGAGATGAAGTTGGCTTCTGACTCGTGCGCAACGGCTTTCACCATCAATGTCTTGCCCGTGCCAGGTGCGCCGTACAGCAAAATGCCCTTCGGCGGCTTGACGCCAAGCCTTTTGAACGCGTCCGGGTGCTTGAGCGGCCATTCGACGGCTTCCATGAGCTCGGTCTTTACGCCTTGGAGCCCGCCGATGTCGGTCCAGTTGATGTTCGGAATCTCGACGAGGACTTCGCGCAGCGCCGAGGGGCGCACGACTTTCAAGGCGTCCTTGAAGTCTTGCTTCATGATTTGGAGTTTTTCGAGGATTTCGTTAGGGATGGACTCGTCCTTGTCGTACTTCAGGTCCGGAAGCACGCGTCGCAGCACAATCATTGCCGCTTCTTTCGCGAAGCTCGACAGGTCTGCGCCGACAAAGCCGTGCGTGATCGCGGCAAGGTCTTTCAGGTTGACGTCTTTTGCGAGCGGCATGTTTCTCGTGTGGATCTTGAGGATGGTGAGCCTGCCTTCCTTGTTCGGAACGCCGATTTCGAGTTCGCGGTCAAAGCGTCCCGGGCGCCTGAGCGCCGGATCCAAAATGTTCGGCACGTTGGTTGCGGCAATAACCACAACACGACCGCGCGACTTCAAGCCGTCCATAAGCGCAAGTAACTGCGCGACGACTCGTCTTTCGACTTCGCCGCGCGTTTCTTCGCGTTTCGAAGCGATCGCGTCGATTTCGTCGATGAAAATGATGGAAGGTGCATTCTTCTCTGCTTCTTCGAACTTTTTACGCAAGTTCTCTTCAGATTGTCCGTAGTATTTGGACATAATCTCAGGTCCGTTGATGACGATGAAGTGCGAATTTGTTTCGCTCGCGACTGCGCGCGCAAGCAGGGTCTTTCCCGTGCCGGGCGGGCCGTGCAACAGCACTCCTTTGGGCGCTTCAACGCCGAGGCGTTGGAAAATCTCGGGGTGCTTCAAAGGCAGTTCGACCATTTCGCGGACTTTTTTGACTTCTTCTTCGAGTCCGCCGATGTCTTCGTACGTAACGCCGGGAACCGAGTCTTCCTCGACAGGCATTGCCTCGGGATTCAGAACGATTTCAGTAGCGTCAGTAATAATCACGGGTTGCTTGGGCACTGTTTCCGCAACGACGAATTTCAAATCGCCGAAGCCGAATCCCATGCCGCCCAGTCCAAAGCCGTCTTCCATGGCCATGCTGAAGATGTCGTCGAACGGCGAGCCGGACATTGCGGTTCGCCTGCGCCTTGTGCCGCCGAGCGAGATAATGTCTCCCTTGACAACGGCGCGGCCCAAAAGACCTTGCTTGAACACGTACGGAGAACTGGTTTTGACAATGATGCCTTCGCGCGCGGGAGCAATCACGATCTTTTTCGCTTCCTTGACTTCTGCCTTGTGGACTTTGACGGTTTCGCCGATGCCGGTCTGGGC
>JBGPHE010000028.1:0-11085 GCA_041484255.1 Candidatus Nanoarchaeia archaeon | reverse complement strand
TTGCTCGCGTTGATGCCGTCCACGAACGTCACGTTGAAGTTGCTCGCCGTGCTCGTGCCGATATTGCACACCGTGCCGTTGATCGTGATGTTCTCGCCCTCGCGCGGGTTGGTGACGTTGAAGAAAATGCTCGAGCTGTTCACCTGCAGGTCGGGCTGGCCGCAGATGCCGTCCCAGGACGAGCCGTTCACGTCGAACGCCTTGAAGACGCTCGCGTTCGTGCTGTTCGAGTACGCCACGACGAACTTGCCCGGGCAGAGCGAGTTGCCCGTGATGGGGTCGCGCGCGGTAACTTCCAAGAGCTGGAAGTTCACGTTCGGCTGCGTGTCCACCGTAATGTAGACATTGGACGTGTTCGCGCTGCTATTCAGCGTGGTGTTGTAGACCGCCGCCATGATGCGGTTCGAGGACTGGTTGTACCACGCGACGACGAACGAGTCATTGATGACCGTATCGTTGAGCCGCACTGCCGCGACCGAGACGCGCGAAGACGTGCCCGCCTGGCGGTCGATGTCAGTCGGAGCCAAAATGATCGTGTTGTTGATGGTGCGGATGGCAAACGTGATGTCGTCGTCCGAGGAATCGTACCACACGACGACATACTTGTTGCCGTCCAGCGACGCCGAGGCCACCTGCGCGGTTTCGCCCACCGTGCCGTCCAGCGTCACGGGCGCGGACTGGTTGCCGCCGGTCTCGTTGAAGTACTGGAAGGTGATGTCGTTCGTTGAGTCGTCGAACCACGCGAAGCCGTAACGCGAGCTGTTGACGCCCGCGCACGACACCAGATTCTGCAATGCCGCTCCCGGCGCGATGTTGGTGTCCGCGCTCGTGTCGCCGACCACCTGGCTTGCGTTGCTGTCGTTGAAGATCTGGAAGCTTGCGTCATTGTTCGAGTCGTTCGCGAAGCAGACTGGGAAACGGTCACCGAGCTGGGCGACCGAGACGTCGGTGAACGGCCCGACGACTGTGGAGAACCGCCTGATTCCCGTGGTGTTCGTGCCGGTCCTGTTGAAGATCTGCCTGCTTCCGTTACCGGTCGCGACATTGAACCACGCGATGGCGAAATGCGTGAAGTTGATCGCGGAGATGGAGACGCGCGACTGGTCGTTTGCGCCTGATTCGACCACCGTGTCGTTCACGAGCGTGGTGCCATTGGTCTGCATCAGCTTGAAGATGACATTCGATGTCTTGTTGTTGATGAACGCGATTCCGAACGTCTCGTTGTCGAACGGCGCGAGCCCGATGTCCACTGCCGCGCTCGATTCCGAGAAGCCCGGGTCGCCCGGTCCGAGCGTGAACGTGTAGTTTGATCCCGGCGAGATGTTCTGGAAGAACGTGAAGCTGCCCAGGCAGTCCTGGCCGCTGAAGTTCCAGTTCGCGCACTTGGACAGCTTTTGGCCGCTGGCGTTCACGGTGAACGTGAGGTTGCTGAAGTTAATACCCGTAAAGTCGACGCCGTACGTCGCGAACGTGTTCTCCGGCGTGTGCGCCTGGTCCATCCAGTCGTCGATGTCAAGCACGTCATAGGGCGAGAGCTCGCTGTGGAGCGTGATGTTCAGCGCCTTCACGCGGCTGTCGTTGATGAGGAGCGAGAGGTTCAGCATGTTGGACGCGTTGCCGACAACCGTGACGGAATAATTCATGAACGTCAGGTTGAGGATATCCGTGTCCTCGTCGTTCAGGCGCGAGCGGATGTCCACGACATTATACGCCCTGCGAACAAAGTACATGGACAGCGTCGTGATGGAGCCGCTCGTGTCGTTGGCGATAAAGGTGACATTATAGCGGCCGCGCTGCATCAGGCTGAGCCAGGTGAAGTTAAAGAGGTTCGCCGTATCGTTGAGCAGCTGCACCTGCACAACCGTGCCGTTCGGATACGTGATGTTCGCGAACACGGTGCCGATCAGGCCGCCGCGGATGGTCGCATTGACCGTGATGTTCGCCGTGTCGTTCAGCAGGAACGTCTGCCCGGTGAACGGCGAGAGGTTGATCAGGGTGATCTGCGCAGTGATGTTGATGTTCCGCACGCCGGTGCAGTTGACCGCGCCGAGCACGTTCTCTCCGCAGGAAGAATACGTGTATGCGCCGGTATCGAGCCCCACGGTCGAGTTCTTGCTCTGGTTGACGAACAGGCTCCACTGCGTCGCGTTGTACTTCTGCACATTGGAGAAGAACTGCTGCTGGATTTCTGACGCAGAGAGCGAGCGGTTCCAGACCTGCACCTCATCAATGGTGCCGTTGAATTGCCGTACCATGTTCATGCGCAAGCCCACCAAGAACGTGCCGTTGGTATTGATGACCTGGCGGGCGATGGTAGTGTCCGTACCCTGCGGGATGCCGTTGACATAGAACGACGTGGTGTTGGTCGCGTTCACGTACGACACCGCAATCTGCTGCCACATGCTCAGGTTGATGATGTTGCTGTTGGACGACGCGAAGTCGTCGATGCCGGTGCCGTAGTGCGTGAAGATAATCGCGTTGGTCTTGCCGTCAAAGGTGTTCGTGATGAAGACCGACCAGCCGTTGGTGTTTCCGTCGGTGGAATATTCCGCGACACGGCCGAATCCGCCTTCGCCGAACCCTGCAGGGTTAATCCACGCGATGATGGTCGAGTCTGCGGGAACGGACAGGATGGTGCTGTTCGAGATGTTCACCCGCTGCGGCGTGACGCCGTCGAACGTCACCGAACCGTCATAGATGCCGCTCATGTTCAGGAACGGGCAGTTGGGCTGCACGCACGTGCCGATCTGGTTGTAGCGCGAGATATCCCTGAATGTGGTGTCGTTCTCCCCGAGCGACGTGCGGTTGCCGAAATTCATGTACAGCACCAGCGAGTTGTTGTACATGGTGTAGTTGGTGCCGTTCCAGTTGTAGACGAGCGAGTTCAGCCCTGCCTCGCTGTTGATGGACACATTGATTGTGACGCTCGCGTTTCCGGTGACCGTGTTGTTGACCGGCGTCGGCGTGGTGAAATTCAGGAAAATGATGGGGAACCGCACCGTCGTGTTCTGCGTCGCGACCCTGCTGAACCGCCCGCCGGTCTCGTTTTGGAACGTCACGTTCGCGCTGTTGTTGATGACCGTCCCGTCGCTGATGTTCAGGACAATGACCGTGATGTTGACGCTGACGCGCGTGCCGTTCGTGAGATTGCCCAGGAGGAACGTGTTGTTCGTGCCCGCGAGCGGCGACGGCTGCGCGGAGACGAAGATGACCTGGGGCGGATACGTGTCGTTGACCGTGACATTGTACGCCGTGCCGTTGCCGTTGCTCGTCACGTTGATTTGATATGCCAAGAGACTGCTGACGTTCACCGGGTCTGGCGAGTCCGTCTTCGTGATCGACACGTTGCTGAAGTTCAGCACTCGTTGCTGGAACGTGATGGTCACGTTGTACAATTCGGGCGTGAGCGTGATGTTGTCTGCCTCGAACGAGACGTTGTATTGGAAGTATGGACCTGACGGCAGGAAGAACTCCTGCGGCGACGTGTCGGGAATGTCCGTGAACGCCGTGTTCGCGCACGCGCTGTCCGGGCAGCTGCGCACCGTGAAGTTGAGCCGCATCGCGCCGCGCTCGTACAGATCCCAGACTTCCGCAGGGGTGATCGTCCTGTTCCAGACCGTGACCTCGTCGATCATTCCGGTGATGTTGTTCGTGTTGCCCGTCAGGCGGCCAACGGTGAAGTTCGAGCCTGCCATGCGCGGGATGCGGTTTCCCGCCTCGGTCGCGTTCCTGTCAATGTTGCCGTTCACGAACAGCCGCACGCGGTTCGCCGCGGGCTGCGCGCCGTCGAACGTGACCACGATGTGGTACCAGACATTGTTGGTGAAGTTGTAGTTCGACGCGAAGCGGTTGTCCGTGCCGTTGATGTCCACATCCACCAAGTTGCCGGTGAAGAAGAAGATATCATACGGGAAGTTGCCTGAAGTGGTGAGCCGCTTGGAAACGATGCCACGCGGGTTGACGCCGTCCAGATTGGTCGGGTTGACCCATGCCGCGATGGAAATCTGCTGTAGGTCGTTGTCGAACATCGGCGAGTCGTTCACGATGACGACGTCATTGGTGAAGTTAGACGCGTTGTTGATCTTGCCCGTGCCGAGCGTCGGGCACGGGTCGAGGATGTTCGCGCCGCACTGGCCGCTGTTGTTGAGCCCGGAGAAGTCGTAGAAGAACGACCTGTTCTCGCCGAACGCGGAATTGTTGTCGAAGTGCAGCAGCAGGATGTTTCCCGTCATGTTCGCGTTGCCCTGCGCGAACGCGGTCTCCACGACGCCGTTGCCCGGCAGGTTGCCGATAGCGTTGCTCACCCATGCAATGGTCTCCCAGCTTGCGTTGATGCTCGCGTTGAATATCTGCGACAGGAACGAGCCATTGCCGTCGTTGCGCGGCAGCTGCACGGCGTCGCGCGAGCCATTGATGACTGTGCCGCGGAATGTCGCGTTGACGACTCCCACTGCCGCGTACACCGTTGTGTTTACGATAAACGTGAAGTTCCGGTCGACCGCGAAGAATATCTTCTCGGTGTTGTTGATATTGTTTCTCGTGTCGTTCGCGATGATGGTCACGTTGTATTGGCCGATTGGGTCGGTGATGAGCGGCGTGAACGTGACGTTGTACAAATCAATCGATTGGCTGAACATCTGCAGCAGCGTGCTGCTGCCGTTCGGATAGGTGATATTGGCGAGCACGACGCTGACGGCGAAGTCGTCCGTGACGTTCGCGGAGATGTTCGTGCTCTGCGTGCGGTTGATGACATCAGGGATCACAGTCACGTTGCGCACCGCGGGCGGGGTGTGGTCCCGCCGCGGCAGGATGGTGAGGTTGTTGCTGCACGTCGTGTTGCCGTCGACCGCGCGGTCATTCGGCGTCACGCACACCTGCCACGTCTGGTTCTCCTGCAGCTCGCTGTTCATCAGGTTCATCATGTGGAGACTACGGTTGCCGTCCAGGTAGAGCTGCAGGATCTGCGCGGGCGAGAGCGTGCGGTTGAAGATGAGCACTTCGTCCAGCGAGCCGTTCCAGAAGCGCGCCGCGGCTCCGGGGCGGCCGATGCGGAGCGTCGCGTTCCAGTTCGTGCGATTGGTGCGGGTGATATCCGCGGTCGGGTCGGTGCTGACGAGCACGCCGTTCACGTACAGCGCCGCGACCGGCTGCGTGCTCATGTTCGACACCGTCGCCGCGGCGAACGTCCAGTTCGCGTTGTCGTTGAACGGCGTGCTGACGTTCAGGATCTGCGAGGAGAAGTTCTCGTCCGTGTCTCCCAAGTAGAAGTACAGCACGTTGCCGATGAAGGTCGACGAGATATTTGCAGGAATCTTGCCGAGACCCATGCTCATTTCCGGGTCGCCGGCGGGCAGCGCGTTGCCGAAGCCGTTGGCGTTGTTGCCGCCTTCCCATATCATGAACTGCGCGGTTCCCGAAATGTTCGCGACCGGGATGGTGCGCGTCTTGAACCAGACGGTGATGGTGAAGTTGTCTGAGCTCTTGAGCGCGTCGCCGTCGCTGGCGCTGGTGGTGTTGATGAACTGGTTGACGCCGTTGAACACGTATGCGCCGCCGACCTGGCCGCTCGGCGTCCACGAGGGGCCGAGCGAGATGTTGGTGCCGAAGCCGAGCGTGCCGTTGTTTGCAATAGTCGTGTATCCGCGGATGCGCGCACTCACGTTTCCGTTCGTGTTGGTCTCGAACGGCATATTGAGCAATGCGATGCTGCCGTTGTTCGCGGGGAACGTGCCGTTGAACAGGCGCCAGTCCGTGATGTTCTGCACCGGGTCGGGGTCAAGGTCGGTCGCGTTGATGACAAACACCGTCAGGTTCTGATCAGAGTCGTTCAGCAGCGGCGCGCTCGAGTTCAGGATGATCTGCGCGATGGTCGGCGGCCGGTTGAGCGCGATGGGCACGACCGTGACACGCGCGCGCTGCAGCGACACGTTGCCCGTGACTCCTGCCGCGCGGCGGAACGCGATGCGCGCGGTGTGCGCGCCTGCCGTGAAGTTCGTCTGCGTGACGACCATGAAGCCGTACGTGTCGGTCACGTCCTGGCAGCCCCACGTCAGGTTTCCGACGTCGATGTTGTCCGCGAAGAGGCTGACTTCCGCGAATTCGCCGTTCGTGCACGTGCTGATGTTGACCTGCGCGCTCGCAATCATCAGCGCGTCCTGCTGGTTGGTGAAGTTGAAGAAGAGGGAGGTCTTGTTCTGCGGCGTCGTGGACGTCGTGTACGTGATGCCCTCGCTCGTGTTGGCGAACACCTCATTGACCGGAACGACCGTGACACGCGCGCGCCTGACTGACTTGTTGGCGACGTTCTCGGACTGCGCCTGCATCGTGAAGTTCTGCGTGGCGTTCGCCGTGAGATTCATGAAGAGGTGCGTCGCGAAGCGCCTGATGCCGAAGGGCGAGTTCGCCTGGAACCGGGTCAGCGCGACCGCCGTGCCGTTCATCGTCAGCTGCACGAAGATGGAGTCATTCGTGCTGTTTGCAAGGATTTCCGCGCTCGCAATCAGGATCGCGGTCTGATTGACGACCGGCCGGAACGTCAGGTTGACGATGGAGTGGAAGATGTTCGCGGGCGTTATCTGCTCGAAGTTTGCGCCGGTCTCGTTCGTCAATCCGTCGCTATTGTTGAGCCGCAGCGCGATTGCCCGCGCGCGGCGGATAAAGACCGGGCTCGCGTTGGCCGCGAAGAACTGCATGCTCATGTTTTGGTCGTTTCCAGTGAGATTGGTGAGCTCGTGCGTGAAGAACTGCAAGTAATCGCCCGGCGGGTTTCCGACGCGCGACGTGTCCGGCCGCCACGTCATGTTTCCGATGATGTCCGTGCCGTTCATGATCAGCTGCGAGCCGACGTCCGCATTCGGGAACGCGTCCGTGGCGTTCTGCTGGAGCTCGCCGTAGCCGAGGATGAGGTATTGGCCAACGACGGGCGAGAAGTTCAGCTGGACCGCCGTGACCGGCGACGTGGATGCGGTGCTGATCTCGTTCAGGCGCTGGGCGCTGCTCCACTCGCTGAAGCCAGGGTCGGTGACGTTCGCGATGAGGAACGTGTAGTTCTGCCCGGGCGTGATGTTCGCCAGCTGCGCCCACAGCCCCTCAGGCTGCGCCGTGCAGTCCGGCAGGCCCTGCGCGTCGCCCTCAGGGCATAAGTCGATGCACGTCTCGGGCGAGGAGTTGAAGAACCTGCACTTGTACGCGAGGTCTCCTGTGGACGCCGTCCTCGTCACGTTCATGAGCGAGAAGTTGAACAGCGATGCGTCGATGGAATAATTGCCGTTCTCCGGGAACACGCTCTCGTTGATGGCGCCGCCGATGCTGATGATGGAGTTGATGCTCGCTTCCGAGAAGTTGAAGATCTGGAAGAGCGCAATGGTGCTGTTGACCGTTGCATTGAGCACGAGCAGGCCTGAGGCGTTTGAGGCCACGGCCACGGTGTAGTTCGCAAGGACATTCGCAGGACTGAACAGAATGTCGACCACGTTCTTCGGCTTGCGGATGAAGAAGCCCGTCACGGTCAGGTTGCGGTTGTTCAGCGTATCGTTCACGACGTACGTGAAGTTGTAGCGGCCGCGCTGGGTCAGGTTGGTGAAATTAAAGACGAACGTCTGGTTGGTCGTGTTGGACATTTGGACCTGCAGCACCGTGCCGTTCGGCAGAGTCACGTTGATGAGCGCGACCGAGACGTTCGCGAGGTCGGAGATGTTCGAGACGAACTGCACGCTGTCGGTGAGATTGAAGTCCGCGCCGGCCACCGGACTGATGTTGATGACGCGCGGCCCGCGCACGTCCAATGCCTTGACGCCGAACGTGACGTTGGAGAACCGCTGCTTGGGGAAGACGATGGTCTGGTTGTTGCTGTTGACCGTGCTCGCGTTCGTGATATCAAAGAAGCCGGTCAAATTCGACACGTTGACGAAGAACCCGAACTCCTCAACCGGCACGCCGACCAGGAACGGCGTATAGTTCGTGAAGACCGTGACATTCTCGATCGGCACCGTGCTCGCGAAGATGTCGTTGGTATTCACGTCCCACCGCTTATCGACGGTCGCGTTGAGGAGGACAGACTCATTGTCGCGGAGCGCCTGGCGGAAATCAGTTTGGATGGTCTCGTTCTTCCGCGTCTGCCCGGGCAACGTCTCCGACGTATACCTGATGACGTCGCCGCTCAGCACGGTCGCGACGCGCGGCGCGCCCAGCGACGCGTTGTCCGACGCCCACAGCTGGCCGGTGGAGTTATAGATACGCGTGGTGTTCGCAACGATGGATGGGGAGAACTCCGCAAGGTTAGGCATCACTGCAAGCACCAGCGCGGACTGCGGCGTTGCCGCAGTGTTATTAAACTCCCAGGTGATGTTCAACGTCAGGTTCACCCGCTGGTTCGGACCGAGCACGAAGTCAGACTGCGTTTGCGAGTTCAGCACGTCCTGCTGCAGGACCGTGAACGGCGCGGCATGGACCATCTCGATATTCACCGGCTCGCCCGAGTAATTATAATACGTCGTGATATTGATACTCGTCACGTTATTCACCGACGGGTCTGCGTTGCAGAACACGCGGAACCCGAGGAAGTCTGTCTGCGCCAGCGACGTGCCGTTGATGGTCGTATTCGTGCTCAGCACCGTGGGGGTGGTGGTCAAGTTGAGGCTTGTATCGCCGCAGGTCTCGTAAATCGGCTCCAGGTCGATGTTGAAGATGTCCAGGCAGGCGAACAGCGCGCACGTGTTGTTCTGCGACGCGGAGATATTCACCTTGAGCCCGAGCGGCCCGATAAAGTTGTACCCTCTGAGGAAGCTGCAATTGACCGCAGGGTTGGAGCCGCAGAAAAACACCGTGCCGAACGGGATGTTGGTCGCATTCGGCGTGATGGTGATGTTGCCCGTCACATTAACCCCGACCGCGGCCACCGGCTGAACCTTCGACAGCCACGTCGTGATATTGGTGAAATTGCTGTTCTGCCCGCCGAAGAAGATGTTCCGCGTCTCGATGAGCCAGTTTCTCCAGAAGACGATCGCGGACGTGACGTTCGTGCTCGTTCCGGCATAGTCCGGCGCGGCGCAGCTCGCATTGTACGTCGTGTTGTCGTACTCGGTGAACGTGTCGAGCAGGCCGCTGTAATTGCCGCTGGTCGCATTGAACGTGAGCAGCGTGATAACGCCTGTATTGTTTGACGTGACGTTGCACGTGCCGCCCGTGATCAGCGCGCCGGTGAAGGCGTCCACATACCTCGCCTCGAAGTCGATATATATCTTGACGCCGAAGCCGGGGTTATCCGTCGAGTTCGCCGCCGTGCCCTGCTCATACGACGACTGGTTGATGGACAGGACCAAGCGAGCAGCGCGCTGCGTCACCGTCGTGTTCGCAGTGGCAAGCACGCTGAGATTCCCGCTCGTGTCGTTCTGGAACGAGATATTCGCAGTGTTATTGATGACTGTGCCGTTCGTGACGTTGAGCACGAGCACAGTGATATTGATGCTGAACGTCGAGCCGTTCGTCAAATTGCCGACAATGAACGTGTTGTTCGTCCCAGCGGCGGGGAACGGCGTGGCGTTCAGGAAGATGACTTCGTTCGGGTACGTGTCATTGACCGTGACATTGCGCGCCGTGCCGTTGCCGTTGCTCGTGACGTTGACCTGATACGTGAGATTGCTGCTCACGTTCACCGGATTCGGCAGGCTGGTCTTTGTAGCGGAAACATTGCTGGCATTGAGCAGCGTGTGCGGCCGGATCGCATAGTTGGAGAAGCCAGTCACGTTGAACGTATACGTGGTATCAGTGAAGTTCAGCATCGTGCAGACGGTCGCGGGGCACAGGGCATAGGAGCCGGTGTCCGCGAAGTCAACGAAGATTTCAGGGTCGATGACCGAGAAGTTCCTCAGCTCGATGATCGCCGAGACATTCAGCTGCGTCAGGTTGCGGTCGTTCAGGAAGCTCCTGTTGAGCGAGGTGTTCAGCTTGAGCTTGGTGATGTCCTGCTCGCCCGCGAGCGCGATGAGCGGCAGCAAGGTGATGCTGCCGTTCGGCATGTTGAACGTGGTATTGGTAAAGTTGTTGGACGACGCGGCGGTTTCGTTTATCCACTGGGAGGGGTTGTTCAGCACCAGATTGTCGAACGTCGAGTCGTTTGAGACGTTGACATACACGCCGTAGCTGAACGTTCCGTTGGTCGTGACGTTAGTGGTGTTGAAGACGTTGTTCCCTGAGCCGTTCTCGAGGCGGATGCCGTGGTTAAGCGTGGTGCCGAGCGCAGTCACCCTGTTGCCCGTGAAATTGTTGTCGCCGCTGGCGCTCGACACAAAAATGCCGTAGTTGCTGCCGGCAGTGCCGTCAGTGGTGATCGTGTTGCCCATGATCGTGTTATTGCTTGCGTTGAGGAACAGCCTGATGCCGACGTTCACGCTCGTGCCGTTCGTGAAGACGGTGTTGTTCGTGATGTTGTTACCGAACGCGATAAATTGCAATTGGATGCCATAGTTGTCCGTGGTCGTGCCGCGCGCGCGGATGACGTTGTTCACGACCATCACGTTCGACACGTTTGTTTCGAGGCGGATGCCGACGTTCGTGTTCGTTCCGATTGTGCTCACGGTGTTGTTGGTGATGTTGTCAGCAGACACGGTTGAGAACAAGTAGATGCCGTAGTTGGTCGTTCCCGAACCGCCCGTCTGGACGATGTTGCTATCGACCGTGTTATTGCTGGCGTTGTTCTCCAAGCGGATGCCGTTGTTGAGGTTCGTGCCGTTCGTGACGATGTTGTTGCGCGTCACGTTGTTGCCCTGCACGCTGTTGAACAAGTAGATTCCGTAGTTGTTGGTCGTCGTGCCGCGGGCGCGGATGACGTTGTTCGCGACCAGATTGTCGTACGCGGTCGCCTCGATGCGGATGCCTGCATTCGTGTTGGTGCCGATCGTGCTCACCGTGTTGTTGGTGATGTTGTTCTGCGAAACGGTCGTGAACAGGTAGATGCCGTAGTTCGTCGTGCCCGAACCGCCCGTCTGAACGTTGTTGCCGTCAACCGTGTTGTTGTTGGCGTTGGTCTCCAGGCGGATGCCGTTGTTGAGGTTCGTGCCGTTCGTAAGGATGTTGTTGGCAGACACA
>JBGPHE010000027.1:0-11170 GCA_041484255.1 Candidatus Nanoarchaeia archaeon | reverse complement strand
TTGAAGGGCAGATCGTGAAGATCGATAAAGAACTCAAGGCGAAGTAAGCAGCCACGGGAACGTCTTTTCTACGCGTCCGAGGAATTCTTTGTGCGCATAAATGCCGTGTTCGGAGAGAATGCCCGTCAAAGCCGCTGCGGGAACGAGTTCTTCGGTGCGCGACGCTTTCCATTGCGGCGTTGCGTGCCACGACGTGCCGAGCACGTAAACAGGAACACCGCGCGCTGACGCAAGTTCTGCAAGCAAGCGGCCGCCGCGCTCCACGACAACGCCTTCCGGCGTGATGGCGCGCGGTTCTAAGAGAAGCATGTCTGCATTGTCCAATGCTTGCGTCGCGCCCAAGGGCTTGTGCGCCTCGAGCTTTGTTAACGGGAAATCGTGCAATGCGCTCGGATTTGCGTTGAGAAAACGGACGCTCTTCGCGGACTGCAGAAACGACGCGCTCAATGCATCGAGCGGGTGCGCGACGATGGTGCGATTGCTCAATTTTGCCTTTGCAAACGCCGCAAGCTGCGCGTTGCACGCGTTGATTTGGCTTCTTGCGTGGTTCGCGCGCTGCAAGAGCTCTTCTGAAGCGTCCTCGCCGACCGCGTGCGTGACGTAGTGGAACGCGTTCGCGCTCACCACGTCCTGCGGCTGGGCGTCCAAGTACTTGGAGAATTGTGCAAGGGCTCGCGCAGGCTGGTGCTTATGCACCAGTTCGGCAAATGCGTTCAGATGTGCGTGCGCGAGGCTCGAAACTTCGGTGCGAGCCATGAAACATTAGCGCTTCCGGCGCATTGCTTTCTCGATGACCTGCTCTTCCGTGAGAATCTTGTGCGCAATGTTGTCCAAATGCTCCTCGATGCGCGCCATGCGGCGCTCCACCAGGATCAGGACACGGACGCAGTACACGATTGCGGCAAGCGTGCCCACAATCACTGCAAGCGTGATGCGCAGGACCATATCGTCGACAGCCATGATAAACCACCTCTTGGTTGAATACGAGAAACGAGTTTAAAAGGGTATAAAAATGTTTGGTTTGCCGAGGCTTACTTCAACGCTTTGCCCTGTTCCCAGAGCGTGTTGAAGACGTTGTCGAATGCCTTGGCGAAGAATTCCGTGTTCACCCAGACGCCGAAGTCGTAGTTCGGGTGGATGGACGCGTCGTCCAAGACCATGAACGTGGCAGACTTGCCGTCGACGACGCAGAAGCGGGCCTTGACGTCGTCCAGGTGCCTGACCTGTCCGAACGCAGACAATGCCTTGGCGGCTGCCTGCGAGGACTTGGTGATGGGCGCAGCGATGCGGATGCGGACGCCGCGCTCCTTTGCCTTGGCCAAAACGCCCTTCAGCGAGTCGAGCTTGCGAATGACGCCCTGATCGGTCGTCATGATCGAGACGGTCTTCTCTGCGCCCTTGATCATCGCGCCGAGGTGGTTGTAGAGGTTGGTGCGGCCCTTGACGGCGCCGGTGAGGTCTGCGGGCTCGACGAGGTCGACGCCCTGTTTGTGCAAGGTGTTCAAGTCGCCGAGCACATCGCTGGTTTTCAAGCTTTCAATCAATTGCGACTGCTTCTCAGCTTCCTCGGAGATGTTCTTCTTGACGCGTTCCAAGACTTCTGCCGGAGGAACCGCGATGTACTTGATGGGTTTGCCGAGCTTCATCACGACAAATCCCTTGCGCTCGAGAGACTCGAGCACGTCGTAGGAACGGGAACGGGGAACGTTTGCGATGTCAGAAAGCTCGCCTGCAGTGGCGACGCCGCGCGACAAGAGGGCAGTCCACAACTTTGCTTCGTAGCTGTTGAGGCCAAAATCCTTGAGCTTATTCAAAAAATCCTTTTGGACAATCATTGTTGCGAGGCCCCCTGTAGTGGTTGTGTCTCCGATGCGTATACGTATCGCTGGGCGGAGAAGAAGGGTGCGGTATATAAAGCTTTTGAATATTGAGTATTCATTAGTAGTAACAGATTATTGAGAGGGGCCTGACCCCTTTGTTTCGTCTGGAAACATGATTTGTTGTCGTCGGAACGTGTTTTTATAGTGTTTATAATAGTACTATTTAAATAGATATATTATAATAGTTACTTTTAAGTTTGTTTATTATTATTATTATTTATAATATAGAAAATAATAATATAATATATGAAAACTATCTTCACGAATGATTATTTTCATTTATATATAATAAAAACACTAAAAACAACAACAAACAACAACCTCTTTCCATTGTTCCACTGGAAACGATGGGGTGGGGTATCTCCTTTCCACAAAAGAAAAGTATAAATACCTGTCTTTCGCGTGGAAGCCTCATGCAGGAAAAGGGGTTGGTGGACTTTTTTGTTAAGTACTTAGACCAAAAATCAGTCTTCCGTAACCGCGACACGCTTCAATCGCACTACATTCCCTCTACCATTCTCCACCGCGAGAAGCAGCAGAACGAGCTTGCCAAAATTCTCGCGCCCAGTTTGAAAGGCCAGGTGCCTTCCAATGTCTTCATTTTCGGAAAAACCGGAACCGGCAAGACACTGCTCACGCAAAAGATCGTGAACGATCTCGCCGTTGTCGCGAAAAGCTGTCCGGTGCCTGTGCTTCCGATTTACATCAACTGCAAGATGAAAAAAGTCGCGGACACCCAGTATCGTTTGATCGCGCACATCACGCGCGAGCACTTCAACACGAATTTGCCATTCACCGGACTGCCGACCGAAGAAATCTATGCCGCATTCATCCGCGCCATTGACACCCGCAAGCAGATTATCCTGCTCGTATTGGACGAATTCGACCAGCTCATCGACAAAGAAGGCGATGACTTGCTGTACAACCTCACGCGCCTGAACACCGAGCTGAAGCATGCGCGCATCGCCATCATCGGCATCTCGAACAATCTATCCTTCACGCACATTCTCGACCAGCGCGTCAAGAGCTCGCTCACGCAGGAACAAATATTGTTCCCGCAGTACAATGCCGTGCAGCTGCAGGACATCCTCAAGAACCGCGCGGCCGAAGCGTTCGCCGCGGATTCGTGCGGCCAGGACGTCATCGCCAAGTGCGCGGCATTCGCTGCCCGGGACCACGGAGACGCGCGCAAGGCAATCAATCTCCTTCGCGTCGCAGGCGAGCTCGCCGAGCGCTCCGGCGCCACCAAAGTCGGCGTGCAGCACCTCGACGAGGCCGAGGAAAAAATCGAGACCGACAGCATCTTCGAGGTCGTCAAGTCCCAGCCGATGCAGTACCAGACCGCATTGTACGCAATCTATTCCATCTGCTCCAAAAAGCAAGGCCCGATATTCACGGGCGAAGTCTACGAATTGTACCAAGCATTATGCGAGCGTGTAGGCCTTCGGCCGCTGACGCAGCGCCGCATCTCCGACATCGTGGCAGACCTTGAGTTCCAGGGTATCATCAAGATGAAGGTGATTTCCAAAGGCCGCTACGGCCGCACGCGCGAAATCTCGCTCTCGACCGACCCTGACATCACGCCGCAAGTGATCAAGACGCTTGCGGACGAACTCTCGCTCCCTGCCCACCATGAGCCCTGAACTCGACTTCAAGAAAAAGGAAATCGTCCGGTATCTGCTGAGCCAGCACGTTCTCGTCAAGCCTGAATTATTGCAAGCACTGTCGCAGCCAGACCACGTCGAGCGCCTCTATCAGCAAGTTCAGCAAGGCGTGCCGGCAAGCGTGCTTTTGCAGCCTGCTTCTGCGTCGCAAGACATTGATACGCCCGGCGGCCAGCTCCAGACCCTCGCGCAGCCCGCAAACTCCTATCTTTCGCGCGTCAAGGTCGTCTTCCAGTACAAAGACAAGCCCCACAAGAAGCGCACGCCGCAGGACTTCATCAGCTATTTCAACGCGCGCTACAAAGCATTGGAGAAATTATTGCAGCAGCGCTCCGAACTGCAGAATCTGACGTCTATCGGGCGGCTTGCGCAAAAAAAGGACCGCGAGACCGTCTCGCTCATCGGCATCGTGCTCGACAAGCAGACCACCAAGAACGAAAACATCATGCTCACGCTCGAAGACCCGAGCGGCACCAGCCGCGTCATGTTCAGCAAGAACAAGCAGGACGTCTTCGCGCAGGCAAAAGACCTCGTGCTCGACGAAGTCATCGGCATCACCGGAAGCACGGGCGACAAGATCGTCTTTGCGAATTCCATCATCATTCCCGACATCCCGCTCACGGGCGAGCTCAAGAAGTCGCCCGACGAAGTCTACGCGGCCGTATTGTCGTGCGTCCATGTCGGCTCCAAGCTGTTCCAGCACGCCGCATTCGACCGTTTCGTGCGCTGGCTCCGCGGAGAAACCGGAAACGAGCAGCAGCGCGAGCTCGCAAAGAAAGTCGGCTACGTCTTCGTCGCCGGCGACCTCGTGGACGGCGTCGGCATCTATCCTGGCCAGGAGAAAGAATTGGATATTCTCGATATTTACGAGCAGTACAACGAGGCCGCGCGGCTGTTCCACCAAATTCCCAAGCACATCGCGCTCATCATCTGCCCGGGCAACCACGACGTCGGCCGCATTTCCGAACCGCAGCTGCCGCTCTCGCCCATCTACGCCAAGGCGATGTACACGCTTCCGAATGCGGTATTGCTCGGCAACCCGTGCATCGTCAACATCCACAGTTCTGAACACTTCCCCGGCTTCGACGTCTTGTTGTACCACGGCTACAGTTTTGACGACTACGGAGAAATCGTGCCGAGCATCAAGAACTCCGGCAAGAACATCTCCGACCGAACCGCGCTCATCATGAAGTTCCTTTTGCAGCGCAGGCACCTGGCGCCGCAGCACTCCTCCACGCTCTACATCCCCGACCCGGAAAAAGATCCGCTCGTGATTGATAAAGTGCCGGACATGTTCATCGCGGGCCACATCCACAAGAGCAACAATGCCACGTATCGCGGCGTCACCATCGTTTCCGGCAGCTGCTTCCAGGCCAAGACGCCGTTCCAGGACAAAATGGGCCACGAGCCCGACCCGGGAAGCGTTCCGCTCATCAATCTGCAGACGCGCGCCGTGAAAACGCTGAGGTTTGGCGATGGAAGCTAGTCCGAAGATGATGGAGTACTTCGCCTCCATCCAGGACGGCGTGAACAAGGCCCACACGCTTGCCATGGCAGCGCGCGTGCAGTGCTACGACCCTGAGCCCCACGTCGAAGTCAAGCTCGCAAAGAACATGGCAGAGCGTGTCGCCGGTTTGATCTCAGTCGTTGCGCCGCAAATCGCCAACTCCGGAGTCGTCGAGCGCATCATCGAGCTCGAAAAGCAGTACGGCGCGCTCGACTGGCGCGTCGCGCTCACGATCGCGGGCGAAATCGCCCAACAAAAGTTCTGCACGTTCAAAGACCAGCACGAAGCGATGGACATCGGCGTCCGCACCGGATTCGCGTACGTGACCGTGGGCGTCGTGTCGTCTCCTTTGGACGGCATGGTCAGCATCGACATCAAGAAGCGCATGGACGGCCGCGGCGAATACTTCTGCATCAATGTCGCAGGACCGATTAGGAATGCGGGCGGAACTGCAGCCACGGTCTGTCTTGTTATTGCAGACTACGTGCGCAAGATGTTCAATTACGACGTGTACGACGCGCAGGAAAACGAAATCAAGCGCACGTACACCGAAATGACCGACTACCGCGAGCGCGTCGCGCCCCGCCAATACTTCCCGGCGGTGGAAGAAATCGAGTTTCTCATGCACCACATGCCCATCGAGGTCGGCGGCGAACCTTCTGAAAAATTCGAAGTCTCCAACCACAAAGACCTGCCCAGAATCCCCACCAACTTGGTCCGTTCCGGCTTCTGCCTGATGATGACCGAATGCATCCCGCTCAAAGCGCCCAAGATTTGGAAGCAACTGAACAACTGGGGCAAGGACTTCAACCTCGGCCACTGGGACTTCCTCGAGAAATACCTGAAACTGCAGAAAGAAATCAAGTCCAAGGGCGACGTCAAGAAGGACGCGAGCGCGTCCATCTCCAAACTTTCTCCCGACTTCAGCTACCTCGCAGACCTGGTCGCAGGCAGACCGATCTTCGGACACCCATTGCGCACCGGCGGATTCAGGCTCCGCTATGGCAGGAGCCGCATGTCCGGCTATTCCACGGATGGCGTCCATCCCGCGACGATGCGCATCACGACCGATTATCTCGCAACGGGAACGCAACTGAAGACCGAACGCCCCAAAAAAGGAACCGCGATCACCGCGTGCGACACGATTGAAGGCCCGATCGTCAAACTCGTCGACGGCTCGGTCGTGCACGTGCAGAGCATGGACGCTTACAAGGCAGTGGAAGGCAAAATTCTCGAGATTCTGTTCCTCGGCGACGAACTCGTCAATTACGGCGACTTCCTCAACCGCGCCCACATGCTCGTTCCGGTCGGCTACTGCCCCGAATGGTGGATGCGCGAGCTCGAAAAAGCCGCAACCGCGCTGCACGGCGACGTTTCCGCAGAGAAAATCGCTGCCGCAAGCGGCGTTCCTGTCGAGCGCATGCGCGCCGTGCTCGCCGACCCGATGCGCATCGTTCCGCCCGCGTACGAAGCAGTCGCGCTCAGCAACGCTTTGAAAATCCCGCTGCACTCCGCGTACACGTACTTCTGGAGCACCATTGAGCCTGGAGACCTGCGCTCGCTCATCCAATGGATGGACAAGAAAACCGTCCACTTCCACGAGGACAAGAAGACCATCAGCAAGCTCGTGCTGCCGAACATCGCTGCGCCGAAGCGCGTGCTTGAACTGTTGGGCGTGCCGCACACGGTCGTGCTGAACGAGCACGTCGTCATCGACGCCGACCACGCGCAAGGGCTGCTGACCACGCTCAACTGGCCGGTCAAGGATGCTGCCGCGCTGCTCGCAATCATCGACGCAAATGCCGGCAAAGCCGCGCTCGAGCTCGTCAACCTGCTCGCGCCCATGGTCATCCGCGACAAGGCAGGAACATTCATCGGCGCGCGCATGGGACGCCCCGAAAAGGCGAAAATGCGCAAGCTCACCGGATCGCCGCACTGCCTGTTCCCCGTCGGCGACGAAGGCGGAAAGTTCCGCAGCTTCCAAAGCGCGATGGACAAAGGCGTCATCAAAGCAGAATTTCCGCGCTACCAGTGCGGCAATTGCGGCAAGCAGACCGTGCTCTCGATGTGCGAGATGTGCGACAAGCCAGCCACGCGCTTGTGGTTCTGCAAGCTCTGCAACGTGTTCATGCCGGAAAAAATCTGTACCAAACACGGTGAGTGCAGGTCGCACAACGAATTCGCCATTGACATCAAGCAGTATTTCGCCAAAGCCGCCGAAAAAGTCGGCATGCGCTCGTACCCCGAACTCATCAAAGGCGTGAAAGGAACGAGCAACAAAGAACACATTCCCGAACACCTCGCAAAAGGCATTCTCCGCGCAAAGCACGAAATCGCGGTCAATAAGGACGGCACGACGCGCTACGACATGACACAGCTTCCTGTCACGCACTTCAAGCCGCGCGAAGTCGGTACGTCTGTCGCGAGGCTCATCCAGCTCGGCTACACGCACGACTCGTACGGCAAGCCGCTCGAAACGGTCGAACAAGTGCTCGAATTGAGGCCGCAGGACCTGATTTTGCCCGACTGCGACGTCTCTCCTGACGAAGGAGCGATTAAAGTCCTTACGCAAATCGCGCATTTCATCGACGACGAACTCGTGTCGTTGTACGGCCTGCAGCCGTTCTACCGCATCCAAAAGCCCGAAGACCTGGTCGGGCAGCTCACGGTCGCCCTTGCGCCGCACACGTCCGCAGGAATGGTGTGCCGCATCATCGGATTCAGCAAAACACAAGGCATGTTCGCGCACCCGTACTTACACGCGGCTACCCGACGCGACTGCGACGGCGACGAAGCCTGTGTTATTTTGCTGATGGACGCGTTTTTGAACTTTTCCGGCAAGTATTTGCCCAGCACGCGCGGCGCAACCATGGACGCGCCCTTGGTTCTGACGTCCATCCTCGCGCCCGCAGAAGTGGACGACATGGTTTTGGACATCGACATTGCCTGGAAGTACCCGCTCGAGCTGTACGAAGCAGCGCAATTGTACAAAATGCCCTGGGAAGTCAAGATTCCGCAGATCAAGCCGCTGCTCGGTAAGCCCGAACAGTACGAAGGATTCGGATTCACGCACGATTTTACGGACATGAACGAGACGGTCAGGTGTTCCGCGTACAAAACTCTCCCTTCGATGGAAGAAAAGCTCCGCGGACAGATGGAACTCGCCGAGAAACTACGCGCAGTGGACAAATCAGACGTCGCGCGGCTCGTGATCGAGAAACACTTCCTGAAAGACACAAAGGGAAACCTCAGAAAGTTCGGCATGCAGGAATTCCGCTGCGTCAACTGCAACGAAAAGTTCAGGCGGCCTCCGCTTGTCGGCAAATGCACGGAATGCGGAGGAAAAATCCTGTTTACCATTTCCGAAGGCTCGGTCATCAAGTACTTGCAGCCGACGATTTCTCTTGCGAAGAAGTACGAAGTGTCTGCATACTTACAACAAGCCATTGAACTGCTGCAAGTGCGCATCGAAGGCGTGTTCGGCAAGGAAAAAGAAAAGCAAACCGGACTCGGAGCGTGGTTTGGATGAGGCCTGGCGTCGGAGTTGGCGTCTTTGTCCGCAATGGCAACAAAGTGCTCGTGCACCGTCGCAAGAACGCGCACGGCAACGATACGTGGGGTCTGATCGGCGGCCACATGGAGTTCGGCGAGACGCCTGAGCAGACTGCCGCGCGCGAAGCGCACGAAGAGGCAAACATCACCATCAAGAATGCCCGCGTCATCGGCATCACGAACGACGTCATGCACGCCGAGCAGAAGCACTACATCACAATCTTTGTCGAAGCCGATTTCGTGAGCGGCGACCTCAAAACAAACGACGCCGACCACATCGCGGAACTGCAATGGTGCGACGCAGACAAGATTCCCGAGCCGCGCTTTGCGCCGCTGCAGCGCTTTCTCGAAAACAAGCGGATGCTGTAAGATGCACAAGATGGACAAGCAGGTCATGGTCGTGCCCCGCGAGAAATTACTGGGTAGCGAGCACTTCGAGGGCTTTTCCGCGACGGCAACGGACTTCGTCGCCCGCATCCTCGCGCACCACCAGTACATGCGTCGCGGCGATGCCGAAGTGAACGCCTCGTTCAAGCAACCTATTTGCTATGTCGCGATCGTCAATCCCGCAACGAAGAGCGTCTTTGCATACGAGCGCGCTTCTAACGATAACACCGGCGACTCCCGGCTTCACGGTTTGTATTCCTGGGGCTTTGGCGGCCACGTCGAGCCGTGCGACGCCGGCGAAAACCCGCTGTTCGCAAGCCGCGTGCGCGAACTGCAGGAAGAAGCACGAGGCACATTCGGCGAGCCGCGCGTCATCGGCTACATCAATGACGAATCAGACGCGGTGAACCAAGTCCACTTCGGCGTGCTCTGCATCGTTGAAACGACCGGAGACGTCGCGCTCAATGACCCTGCGCTCATCAACGGACGCTGGGTGCACGTTTCCGAGCTCGAACGCCTTGTCGCATCCAAGGATGTCCGCGTCGAAGCTTGGTCAAGAATCGCGGTCGAGCCGCTGAAGAACTATTTCTCGCGTTGATTATTCGTGGATGATTGATGCCTGCGCGTGCGGGATGCCTGCGATCGTCATCACGTGGTCCTTCGTAATGACTTCTTCCTGGATGCCGATGGCAACCGCCTTCGGCCCAACGAGGTTGACGATGTCCGCGTTGCGCATCAAGTCACCGACATCCTTGTCGTCGCGCTCCTCGCCCTTGTAGAAGTCGCTCGTGAGGTCAAGCTGGCGGTCCCCTTCGGAGAACTTTCTGCCAATCAGGTCTGAGTCGCAGACTGCGAGGATAGCCCTGTCATCCCGTTTATGGATTTTTACAATCATAGGAGCGTGACTAAATTTTTGACTTGACCGGGTGCTTGTAGCCGCACGCGTTGCACTTCAGGAAGGCGAACTCGCCCTCCATGATGATGTCCGTGTCAGGCTTGCCGTCCTGCGGGCACAGCACGAACTCGTACGCGTACTCGCGGATTTTCTCGTTGATGCGCGTTGCGGGAACCTTTGCGCCCAAAATGAGCAGGCCCGCGCGCGACACGTCTCCCGGCGTCGCCAATTCCTTGAGAATGAACTTGAGCAGGTGCTCCACGGGTCGGCGAAGTGTCGACGCGATCTGCGTGAAGTTGCTGACGATGGTCTTGTTGCCCTCGAAGTGGCCCTTGACCTTGGGAATCTCAAAGCGCTCGCGCTCCACGACTGACGGCGGCAAACGCTCCCTTGCGCGCTTCAGCAACTGCTCATATTCCATGCTCCTAAGTCTCCGTTGTTTGTTTATAAATCTACGCGTTTTGCGTCGAGAGCAAAAGGTATTTATACCCAAGAACTGCCTGACGACAGCATGGTCCTGGAGTCCCTGTCCAATCCTTTGCGCGCAGAGCGCCAGCCTTGGGTATTGGTCCTGCTCGGATTCCTGTACGCATCTCTCGGATTGTTCCTCTCGCTCTGGATTTTTGAAGAACAGGCAAGCATTGTCATGGTCTTCCTGACCGTGATGGCCGCATTGCCGCTCATGTATCAGACATTACGGCTTGAGGAAGAGAAAGATTTGATATTCAGCCAAGAACGCACACTCCTGAAAGAGCACAGCAAGGCCATCATGTTCTTCCTGTCGCTCTTCCTCGGCTTCGTGATTTCGTATTCATTCTGGTACATGATCCTGCCGTCCGCGCTTGCGGCGAAGCTGTTCACTTCCCAAGCCCACACGATCACCACGCTGAATCAGCAGGTCACCGGCGGATTAGTGCAGATCGGGCTGATGAACAAGATTTTCCTCAACAACGTCAAAGTGCTCATCTTCTGCATCCTGTTCTCGTTCCTGTACGGCTCGGGCGCAATCTTCATCCTCACGTGGAACGCTTCCGTCATCGGCGCCGCGGTCGGAAACTTCATCCGCACGCACGTCGCGCCCTTTGCCGACGAAGTCGGCTTCACCCGCGTGAGCCATTACTTGCAGGCAAGCTCGCTTTCCGTGTTACGGTACGCAATCCACGGCGTTCCCGAGGTCGCGGCGTACTTTGTCGCAGGCTTAGCAGGCGGCATCTTATCCGTCGCGATCATCCGGCACGATTTCGGCACGAACAATTTCGAGAAAGTGCTGCTGGACGCTTCTGAC
>JBGPHE010000026.1:0-11649 GCA_041484255.1 Candidatus Nanoarchaeia archaeon | reverse complement strand
TCACGCTGGCGAAGAAAGAAATCACGCAGTACACGCTTCCGACCATTGTCGTGCCGGGCGATACCGCGGAATACGAGAAGCGTCTCGCGATGCGCGACGCGTGGGAAGACGACTTTGCGCTGCAGCGCGAGGTTGATGATTTTGAGAAAGCCGTGGAGGAGTCGTTTTTCGAGTTCTGCAAGCAGTCGATGAGCCATTTGCTCGCGAATGTCGCAGGAGCGCCGTTTGTCGGCGACCACAGCAAGCGGTACCAGGAGCTGCACAAGAGCATGCAGCGGTTCAAGCCCGAAGTGTTCAGCGCGTGCGACACGATTTACTACAATTATGCCCGCGCGCGGTTCAATGACGCGGCGCCCAAGGCAGAAGTATTGCAAAAGCACGAGCTCGGGAAGCTGTTCGTAATACTGCCTGCAGACCTGCAAGAAATGATTAAGCGCGGAATCTAGGAGAACTATTCAATCCAGTCTTTGTTCTTGATCTTCTCAGGAAGATACGTATCGGTGATGAACGTGATACCACGAGCACTCAGCGCCTGAATTTCCGCCTTGGCGCCGTAGGCTTTCATGGCCTTGAATTCTTTCTGCCATGCCTTGTTGTTCTTGAACCAGTCGTATTCGGAAATCTGCTTTAAACGCGCAATGTCGACGTCTTTGAGCTTGATGAAGTGCTTCTTCAGGCCGTATTTCTCGATGTCGCCGGACGTGATGCCCAGGAATTTGGCGTCGCCGAGCGTCAGGCTGTCGGTCATGTGCGCGAGATTGATGGAACCGAACTTCAGCACGGAGTAAATGTAGGCTCCGTACGGGTCGTAGTCGCACAGCACGTAGATGGGCAGCTTGTGTTCGGCGCTGAGGCGCTTGAGCAGGCGGCGAATACCGCGCGTGGTTTGGCCCTGCGAGGACATGATGATGCATTTCTGCTTGTCCCAGAACTTGTCTTCGTGCAGGCGCTCCCAAATCGCGGCCTTTTCCATGTACAGGATGTACTTGGCCTCGACTTTTTTGAATGTGATCTCCTCGACGTTCGACGGGATGGACCATCCGCCCGAGCCCATGCGCGCCCAGTCGATGGTGTCGCCCTTGTCTTCGATGACGACGTGGCCTGCGACCGAGCCGTTCTTGTTCGCGTTGATGTTGAGTTGTTCTCGGGAAAATGCAGTGACGAGTTCGAGGTCTTCGATCGCGTTGTCAGACTCGCTTTGCTCGTCCACGAGGTTGGTGTTCGTGCCGGGCAGGGTGCGCTTTGCCATGTAGAACACGTCCCTAAGCGAGGCGTGCTTGCCCAAATCGAGCAATTGCTTGGCGATCTTGGCGACTTCCAGCGTTTGGACGAACTTTTTGACGTGGCCGACATTGAAGAACGAGCGCTCGGCCATCTTGTCGCCGAGCTCCAGCGTTCGGGTCTTCTCGTTGTAGACGACATTGCTCAAAGCGCGGACAGGGACGTCGAACCGGGGCTGCTGGCCTTTCTTGATTTCGCCGACAAGCTCCTTGCCCACTTCCTGCAGTCTCTTTTTGGCGTCGCTCATTCTTCGTCACGCTCCGCAGAGCCGGTGAGCTTGATGTCATCGTCGGATTCCTCGCGGTCCGCGGTCTTGGCGGCGTTCGCTTGGATGAATTCCTTGTTCTTGGCGAGCATTTGCGCCAATTGAGTTTCAATCGCCTTCTTGTTTTCGCCGGAAAGCATGGACAGCGAGTCTGCGACTTCGGGGATGTAGCGCTCGAAGATATTGACGCGCTCGCGTTCCAAGCCGACTCTACGTTTCTTGTTGACGTATGCTCCGAGGCGGCGTCCTGCTTCCTGGAGCGCGAGCTTCATTTCCTTGATGATTTCGGGATAGTGCGCGATTGCTTCCTTGGCTTCCGACGTGAACGGCGGCCAGACCGAAGCAAGGTGCACGATGATTGTCAGGGGGCCGACAGGCGCATTGCTGCCGCTCTGCTGCATGCCGTACGGCTTCCAATTCGTTTGCAAAACGCTCTTGAACGCCGAACACGCGCTCTGCTGGTACAGCAAAGGAACGCGGTTTGCGAAACGCAGCACGCGAACCGCCTGATCGCCGGGCTGCTGTCCGCCGTACGCCAAAGCGACTTCGACAACGAATGGAATACCGCGGTAGACTTCAGGCGAGCGGGTAACGGCGGTGTAAAACTCTGCGGCGACTTCTTTGCGCAGTCCTTTTTCGAGCAATTCTTCGCCGATGGGAACGATGCAGTCAGTAGGAGGCGCAATGATCTTGGTTTTCTTGATGCCTTCCATCAATTTCTCGACGTGCGCCAATTCAAGCTCGCGCGGCTTCATGTCGGTCTGCAATCCTGAATTCGAGCAGATTTCTTTGGCGGTCTGCGAGCCGACACGGGAAAACTCGTTCATCAAGAACGATTGCAGCGTGCGCGAGTCTGTTCCCTTGATCATCTTGAGCATGATGCCGAGCTCGACGCCGTACGGGTGCGGCTTGATTTCCGTGGGCTCCTTGGGCAATTTGTCGGTCGCCCGCGGGAAAATGAGCTGTTCTGCCTTGGGATTGGTATAGATGATGGTGCAGTGCGGGTTGACGATCGCGGTTTCTTTCAAGTACGAGTCGACCGACTGGTCTCCTTTCTGGTAGCTGGCCTCGATGTCCAGCTCGATCTTGGTGCCGTGCTCTTTTTTCCAGCTGACTTCCTCGTCCTTGACGATTTCCGGCTCGTTCTTGATCGTGTTGAGGTGCAACTCGAAGTAGTGGGCTGGATGCTTGGGGTCGATGCGCGACGTGATGCGCGCCGGACGGCCAGTCGTCAATTGCGCGTACAACACCGCGGCAGAAATGCCGATGCCCTGCTGGCCGCGGCCCTGCTTCATGGAGTGGAACTTGGAACCGTAAAGAAGTCGCGCGAACACGTTCGGGATCTGCTTCCGGACAATGCCGGGACCGTTGTCTTCCACGATGATGCGGAAGCGCTCGGGACCCATTTCGATGATTTGGACTTGGACTTCGGGCAGGATGCGGGCTTCCTCACAAGCATCGAGCGAGTTGTCCACCGCTTCCTTGACGACGGTCAGCAGCGCCTTGCGCTTATTGTCGAAGCCGAGCAGGTGCCTGTTTCGTTCGAAGAATTCTGCAACGGAAACTGCGCGTTGCTTCTCTGCCAGCTTTTCTGCGATCGGGTTAGCCATTGTCTGCACTCACTGTGGGATGCAACCGCATCTCTTTTCTCTTGCGCTCGAGGAACTTGTAGACCGTGCCGTGCTTTCTGCCGGCGAGCAATGCCTCGACCGCTTTGCGGGCGTTCGGGATGTGCTCGAACTGGCCGATGATGCCGATGGTCTTGCCGTACACGCTGATGTGCGTGAACGTCAAATCCTCGATGGTCTTTCGTGATTTTCCGCCCTCGCCGATGACGCGCCCGCGCAGCCGTTCCATGTCGTTGGGATTGCGGGCGAAGTCCGAGAGGTTGATGAGTTCGATGCCGAAGTCCTGCTTGAGCATCTGCATTGCGATGTCGGGATTGAAGCCGCGGCCGATTGCGCGCACGACTTCGCGGCAGCTGTACAGCAGCAGCGCGTCTCCGCCCGTGATGGTCACGTCTCCTTCGTCGGAGTCGATGGCCATCTTGGTCTTGGTTGCGCGCTCGAGCTGACGCTTCAGCTCGCCTTTCTTTCCGATGAGCACGGCGACCCGTTCTTTCGGGATCTTGAGCTCATAGGCAAATTCGCTGATGTCTTGGGGGGTCATAGGGAGGTGATATGTGAAGCGGGAGATAGGTTTCTTTTAAACCTTGCGAATCGGCTTCCTGCCGGTGATTTGGTGCATTACTTTTTCCTCGTCGATATCGAGCCCGTATTTGGTGAAGAACGCGCAGACGTTTTTGATGTCGCGCGCGAGGTATTCCTCCGCGTTCGGGTTTTCGAGCGTCGTCGCCTGGCTGAGGTCGATAAAGACGGGCTCGTCGTTGAGGTTGAGGATGTTGAATTGGGACAAGTCGGTGTGAACCAGCTTGGCCTTGTACAGCTTCTGCATGTATTTCACGACGGTGTCGAAGAACTCCTGGGGCTTCTTGGGCCACGCGTCCTTCAGGCGCATTGCCGGCTGGCCGTCTTCGTCGCCGATGAATTCCATGACCAAGACATTGTTCATGACTGCTCGGGGAGTCGGAACGCGCACGCCTGCCTGGCGGGCCAAAAACAGGTTGCGGTATTCGCGCTGCGCCCAGAGCAAAACGACACGCCTGCGATTCCTGTCGAGCGCCGGAAAGCGCGGATCGGCTTTGATGTAGTCGTACATGCGGTTGAAGTCGCAGGTCGCCATGCGGTAAATCTTCACGGCAACGCGCTCGCGCTGCGCTTGCGCGGCAAAGACATTTGCTTCTTTCCCGATGGAAATCGGTCCTTCCAAGCCGTCCAGCTGGCCTTTGGAAATCATTTTAAGAATAGTGACATTCGTGAAATTATCAAAAACTGCCTTGAAGGTCTTGTCATCCGTGGTCTTGCGCTGGCGAACCATGGTTTATACGAAAAGAACACCCTATTTATACCTATCCTCTGGAGTATATAAATGATATACGAACCTTTATATAGACTTGAAACATATAGTTTCAACAGGTTAAAAGGTCCTAATCAAGCCCGCTATCGAGAGAACCCCGTGGAGCTGACGGAAAACCAAGCAATGAGCCCGGGGGGTTAATGGCGTGGCGACAAACCTTTTAACACAAGGCAGAACAGCGAATAGAGACAGTTAAGAACCAATCATCACAATCCATCCATATTCCTTCGGTTTGAAGGGGAAAGAAGCCAAAAGCAGCCGGAAATAAGCCAGAAAAGCAAGTTTCCAGATGCAATTGGGATGAATCGGTTCTCGACTGCCTCCAATAACATTCATCGGGGGTATTACCATGGGAAAGATCAGTCCTGTTTCATCGAAGTATATCGTTAACGCAAGCATCGACATTGAAGGAGTCGTTGACAGACCTGACATTATCGGCGCGATCTTCGGCCAGACCGAAGGCCTTCTTGGCGCAGAGCTCGAACTGAGAGAGCTGCAGCGCTCCGGCAGGATCGGCCGCATCGAAGTCAATACTGAGACCCGCGGCGGAAAGACGCAGGGTAGCATTGTCATTCCTTCTTCGCTCGACAAGGCAGAAACCGCCATCGTGGCGGCAGCGCTGGAAATCATCCAGCGCATCGGCCCGTGCAACGCGAAGTTGAAAGTTGCCAATATTGAAGACGTCCGCATCAGCAAGCGCAGTTTCGTCGTGGAGCGCGCAAAGGAATTGCTTCGCACCATGGTGGACAGCGTGATGCCGGACTCGCAGGAGCTTGCCGAGGAAGTGGCGCACTCCGTCCGCGTGATGGAAATCACCGAGTACGGCCGCGACCGCTGCCCCGCAGGACCGGGCATTGACGACGCCGACGAAGTCATCGTCGTCGAAGGCCGCGCTGACGTGCTCTGCATGCTGAAGAACGGCTTCAAGGCAGTCATCGCCATGAACGGCACGCAGGTGCCGCAGACCGTGATCGACCTGAGCAGGAAGAAGGACATCGTCGTCTTCCTGGACGGCGACCGCGGGGGCAACCTCATCTTGAAGGAGCTCATCAACATCGCCGAGATTGACTTTGTGGCGCGCGCACCCGACGGAAAGGAAGTCGAGGAGCTCGCCAAGAAGGAAATCCACAAGGCGTTGCGCTCGCGCATCACCATCGAACAGGCCAAGCTGGAGCTCGCGGCAAACGACACGTCGCAGAGCATCCGCAGGCCGATGCTGCGCGAGACGACCAACCGCATCCAGCCTGCGCCCGTGCGCGCCGCTGCTCCGCAGCGCTTGCAGCCGCTCGCGCGCCCCGCGATGGGCGAGGAGCGCAGGCCGGCTCCCGTAGCCGCGCCCGCAGTCTCAGGCAAGCTGAACATCGAGGAGAAGAAGCGCTTCGGCTCGATGCTCGAGAACCTGATGGGAACGCGCGGCGCATACCTGCTTGACACCAAGATGAACGTCCTGGGCAAAGTGCCCTTTACCGAGCTCGGCTCGACTTTGAAGACGCTGAATTCGGGCGTCTACGCGGTCGTGTTCGACGGCGCGGCTGATCAGGACATCATCGACGTCGCCGAGAAGGCGGGCGTCAAGCACATCGTCGCGATGGACAGCAAGGTCAAGAACGCCCCTGTCGACATCGTGACGGCTGCCGAGCTGTAATCACCTTTCTTTTTTTCATTTTTTTTATTATCCGGTCTTCTCGTCCCGAAGCTTTTTATTGCGCACTCGGGTGCCTCTTCTGTGAACATGGAAAGGATTCTCATAGGCATTGATCGTGACGGTACCTTGTTGTTTGATACGGGTAAGTATCCTGGAAGCAATATGCACCCGCTGGACCAGTTCCAGCTGATGCCGGGCGTTGTCGAGGGCATCAAACACCTGCGCGGCATTCCCGATGCAGATGTCAAGCTCGTGATGGTCACGAACCAGTCAGGGCCCGCGCGCTGCAAGATGGACATCACCGCGGTGGAACGCGCCAATGCACGCGTCGTGGAACTGCTCAAAGAGCAAGATGTTTCGCTTGATGGCGTCTATTACTGCGCCCACGTTCCTGATGCCTATGTCGTGAAAACGCGGGAGAAGTACGGGATTGACGTTCCTTTCAACGAGAAGTTCTTCGCCGAATGCCGCGACTACAAGCCCATGACGGGAATGATTGAGAAAGCGGCAAAGGATTTCTGGCACATTGCGCCCGAACTGTGCAGGGTCTATGTCATCGGCGATCGTGTGGAAGCGGACATCGAGCTGGCGTTGCGCGCCAAGGGCACCGGCGTGTTCGTGCCGAGCGACGTGAAGGACCACAGCGATATCAAGCAGGCGCACGCGTTGGCGAAAGAGAACCCGGACAAGGTCTATGTCGCCAAGGACTTTGCCGACGGCGCGAAGTGGATTTGCGCAGATATTGCGCGTCGCCACGCGAATAACGGCCGCGCATAAACCTTTTTATACTCATCTGCCACCTTTTCCTCTGAAAAGAGGATGGCATACGAAATTATTCTTGGAAGAGAAGAGGCTGAGCGCGACAAGTACGGCACGCTCGGCACGGTCTTGCTCGGCAAGCACTACGTGCAGATGGGCCAAACGACTGCGTTAGCGCAGAACATTTTCTTGGACTTGAACCGCGCGCACGTCGTCTTCGTCTGCGGAAAGCGCGGCTCGGGAAAATCATACTGCTTAGGCGTCATCGCCGAGGGCATCGCCAACCTGCCGGAAGAGCAGAAGTCGCGGCTCGCGGTCGTCATGCTCGACACGATGGGCATTTATTGGACGATGAAGTATCCCAATCACAAAGACGAGACATTGCTGAAGCAGTGGGGCATGGAAGGCAAGGGCATTCCTGTCAAAATCTTCACGCCGGTCGGCTTTTTCAAGCAGTACAAGGCAGAAGGCATCCCGACTGACGTTCCGTTCTCGATCAGGCCGTACGAATTGTCGCCTGAGGACTGGTGCCTCACGTTCGGCATCAACCCGGACGAGCCTTTGGCGGTCTTTATCGCGCGCATTGTGCTCACGCTGCAGAAAGACCGCGACGATTATGACGTGGAAGACATTGTTGAGGCCATCGAAGCAGACGGACGCGAGGAAGAGCACCTCAAAAACGCTGCATTGAACCGCTTCAAGAGCGTGCAGCAGTGGGGAGTGTTCTCGCGCGAAGCGACGCCGTTGAAAGAAATCGTCAAGGGCGGCCAGATCACGATTCTCGACCTTTCGCCGTATGCAGTGATGCCGAATGGCTGGAAAATCAAGCACTTGGTCATCGGACTCGTTGCAGAACGGCTCTTCATGGAGCGCATGGCGGTCAGGAAGAACGAGGAATTCCAAAGCATCCACTCGGCGATTCACTATCTTGTCTCGCAGGAAGAGGAGAACGAGGAAAAGCTGCGCGGCAGAGAAATGCCTATCGTGTGGCTGATGATTGACGAGGCGCACGAGTTTTTGCCTGCGCAGGGAAAAACAGCAGCCACAGACGCGCTTATCACGCTGCTTCGCGAAGGCCGTCAACCCGGAATCGCGATGGTGATGGCCACGCAGCAGCCGGGCAAAATCCACACGGACGCCATGACGCAGTCCGATATCGTGCTCGCGCACCGATTGACCGCGAAAGTGGACACGGACGCGCTCGGCACCATCATTCAGAGTTACCTGCGCGGCTCATTGGACAAGGAGCTCGCAGTCCTTCCGCGCACGGCAGGCGCGTGCATCGCAGTAGATGACGTCAACGAGCGCATGTATCCGATGCAGATCCGCCCGAGATTCTCGTGGCACGGCGGCGGCGCTCCGAAGATCGTGGAAGAAAAGAAGAAAGCACTCGAATTCTAAAAGAAAAATAAGAAAAGAAAAAAATTACGCCAATGCGGGCGCGGTCACGTCACGGTCAGCGAGGCCATTGAAGGTCATGTCGTTGAACTTGTACGACGTAACCTTGCCGTCGCTGGTGGTGATGCTGATTTCCACCGGCAGGCCGTAGCTGTCGTCAATCCACATGTCCACGAGCTTGCCCGCGTCATCGTACTGGATGCGCGTGGTGCCGCGGTTGAAGTGGACTTCGGGACCCATGATGGTCGCCGTCGAGGGAACTTCCTTGACAAACTCGTACGGCGTCTTCCTGCGGAACTGGTTGTAGTCCAGGTTGGTCCATGCGCGCTTGGTGTTGTCGCCCTGCGCCCAGACGCATCTCGCCTTGGTTTCGCACCTGCCGATTGCGGTCTGGGTTGCGGTGTCGAGGTAGATGGTGTCGAAGTATTCCTTCGGGATGTACGGCTCGTATTCGTAGAGCTTGACCTTGACCTTGGAGCCCTTGACCGAGATGGTGTCTGGCTGCTTCTTGTCAGGCAGGATGAGCTCGAGATACTTGTAGCTCTTGACGCGCTGGTCTGCGCGGCTGAGCAGGTCCTGCAGTTCCTTCGAGACCGTCGGAACAGGCGCGGTGACGACCGGAGTCGGGCCCGGCTGTGCGACAGGCTGCGCTGCGGGCGCTGCCGGTGCAGGCTGCGCCGCGGGCATGGTCTGCGCAGGAGCGCAGGCGACCAAGAACACGAGCAGTGCTGCAAAAATCAATCCGATATATTTCATTTCAATCCCCCCGTATGTACCTTATTTGATCGGGCGTGCCGCGAGCTGGGCGTCCGGTGACGCGCGCCGCATCGAGATGATGCACGCAATAAACATGCAGAAGAAGACCGTCGCGAACGCGAAGGCCAAGGATACGCTGAACTTGGTGATGTACAGGAGCGAGACGAAGAATCCGATGATGCTGGCGACCATGAATCCTGAGGTCAGCGGCGCCCAGCGCTGGTTGTCTGCGAAGTCCGGATGGACGTCTTTTCGTGCGCGCTTGTGCGCGTGGTCGCCTTTCTTTGCCATAGGCTGTTTGGAAGGTTTGTCGTATATAAATCTTACTGGTTATCGGAACGTGATAAAGGTGAGCGCGTCCAGCTTGGCGCGCGCTTTTTCGAGCTTCGCGGTGAAGTCGTCCATGAACGCTGTCATCTTTTCGCACGCGATCTGTTTCAGTTCAGAAGTGAGCATCTTGCCGCTCTTGTACTCGTTGTAAATCTTGGTCAGCTCCTTGTCGTCATCGATCAAATGCATCTTGAGCAGCTCGAAAACCATGTCTTTCTCGACTTCTGCGCCGAGCTTGCGCTGTTCTTCGATGGTCTTGCGTCCGCCGCTGACGGCGCGCATGATTTTTTTGCAGGCGTCCTTGGTGTCCTCAGGCAGGTCGATGTTGCCCGTGGGCTGGGACTTGCTCATCTTGATGTCGCCCATCAATGAAGGCGTGAACTTGTGGTAGACCGCGGCAGGCGGAATGAAGTCGTGCTCCTTCCGCGTGCGGGCGACGACGTCGCGCGCGACCCTGATGTGAGGGTCCTGGTCGATTCCGACCGGGATGACGCCCGGCATGCGCTCCGCGAGCTGTGGGAAGAGGATGTCGCCGACTTGCGTGACCGCTGCCATGATGCGGCTCGGGTCTGCCGCGCCGTACACGGCGCGGAATTCGTTGAGCGTGATGTGCTGGGCGGCTTCATACGCGAGGTGCAGGACGTCCTTGTTTTCGCTTTGGAAGTAAAACGTGGTCTTTTTAGGGTCGAGACCGAGCGCGATGTATGCGGGAATATGGAAATCGAGCGCTCTGCGGCGGGCCATTTCGAGCGTGACGCCGCGCGTCGCGGCCGCTTCGAGGTCGGCGACGAGCACGAAGGTCTTTGCGCCGTGCTCCTGGAAGTAGCGCATCTGGTCCACGACCATCTTGTTGCCGAAGTGGAGCTTGTCGCCCGAGGGCATGATGCCGGTGAGCGCGTAATAGGGCTTTTTGCGCTTGATGCAGTCCGCGATGACTTTCTGGTCGCGGGCCGCGAAGACGATGCCACGGCGCATCAGGCGGCTGGGCTGCGGAAACAGGGAGGGGTCGAACTGTTCGAGTCCGAACTGCTTCACGATTTTTTCATAGTCCGCCTGGAGCTCTGCGCCCCACGGGTCGATGGTCGCCATGCTTCGCTTGGGGACTATTCGGGTTTAAAAATCTTCTCCACGAGCGCGAGCGCATCGGGCCTGCGCGCCGGGAAGACTGCGAGATTGAGCTTGACGTGGAAGCACCTGCCGGAGTCGGTGAGGGACAGGTCGCGGTTGAGCCAGCGGTCTTTGTCCAGGCGGATGAAGAAGTTGAATTCGTTGTCCAAACGGGAGTCTTTCTGCGAGGCTAAAAGCTCTTTCTGCTCCGTTGTTAACCTATTTAACATTTCCTTGAGGAAGGCGTTGCAGTGTGCTGTTTTCGTGAGCGTGATGGAGAGAATATGGATCTTTTTCTCGTTGAATCCCTGCGCGGCCTCGTCCTTGACCGCGATTTTCTGCTCGGCGAGATTCAACGGGACAAGCGCGATGAGCGCCTCGCGTATTGCGGCGACATCTTCGCCTTCCGCAGGCTTGGCAAAGACCGAAAGCGAGACGGTATTCAGATATTTCATTCCTGAAACGAAAGCGTAGATTTATATAAGCTTTCGCTGCAGGTTGCACTGTGAAACACAACTGGACCGTCACGTTATTGCTGGTCGGCATGTTCTTGGCCGCGCAAGTCATCGGACTGGGCGTCATTTCCCAGTATATTGACGCGCAGAAGTCCGCGGAAAGCGGCAAGGTTGAATGGAAAGACCTTCCCGCGATCGCAGGCTATGCGATGGAGCGTCCGGATATTGCTCCTTCGTTGTCCATTGTGTACATCCTGGTCGCATTAATCATCGGCACGGTCCTGATTCTGCTCATCATCCGGTGGAAGAAGGTGATGCTGTGGAAATTGTGGTTCTGGCTCGCAGTCTTGCTCTGTTTGCACATCGCGTTCTCGGCATTCATGTCGAGCGGCGTGGCATTCGTGCTTGCGTTCGCGCTTGCGTCTTTCAAGATTTTCCGTCCGAACGTTATCGTACACAATATCACTGAATTGTTTATTTACAGCGGGCTGGCAGTCATCTTTGTGCCGCTCTTGACGCCGCTGACGTGCATTGTCTTGCTGTTGCTCATCTCCGTGTACGACATGTATGCGGTGTGGCAGTCCAAGCACATGGCGAAAATGGCGCAGTTCCAGACCGGCAGCGGCATTTTTGCCGGAATGATGCTTCCGTACTCGCCGAAGAAGATTGTGCTGACG
>JBGPHE010000025.1:0-11923 GCA_041484255.1 Candidatus Nanoarchaeia archaeon | reverse complement strand
TCCGCAAGAATAAAAAAATATCCCCGCGGCCGGAGCGACGAAAATTGGTTACATTCTCATCCTATACGTAAAAAACACACACAACTACACTAATTGCAATACGCGCAATATTTATTAGTGGTTGTTTTGTTTCTTAAATGCGTTTTCCTTTTTTATATTCCGACCGCTTTCTTTCCGGTTTTTCTGCTGTATGTTGTTCTGTTCTTTCTAAAAAGCCTTTTCTTCCATTTCATGTTTGTTTTCTCCACTGTCCCTAATCGACCAATAATTTCACCACAGTAACGCTTCGTTTATAAATATTTGGGGCAGAAATCTTTTAACAGCCCAAGGGCTATACCTAAAGTTAATCCCCGCGGCCGGATTTGAACCAGCGACCTTTCGGGATCAACGCGGCTGACCCGCTGTCATACCTTGGCGTGCGCCGTGGTCTGCGGGCGACTGCTCTACAGCCGAATGCTCTGCCGTTGAGCTACGCGGGGATATACGACGATAGGAAACGCCCCGACTTAAAAAGGTATCGGGACTGCACTTAGCCCAAGAATTCTATCTTCGCCGCTTTCGAGCCGGTCGTGCGTTCTTTGCCTTTGGCGGTGACGAACCTGGATACCGCGGGCGGCAATGAGACTCCGCCGAGGATGCTGAGCGTCGATCTGACCTTGTACGAGATGACGCGCTCTTCGTACGGCAGGATGTCGCCGACTTCGTATTTGATAATCGTTCCCCTGCGCTCGTGGCGGATGATTTTGGTCGGCGTCAGGGTCCCCACATCAAACTCTTTCATCAATTCCGCGATGCGCGGCACCAAATCAACGACCGAGGTCTGGTGGATGGGCTTGCCGGAGCGGTTCTTCAATTCCAAAAGGATCTTGAGCTCGCTGATGCCGCCTTCGCGCGTGCTGATGACGGTCGCGGACTTCCTGATGGTGAGCGGGCTGCGGAAGATGTAGTACAGGACGAAGATGATGATGATGAGCAGGATGCCTCCTGCGACCGGCCGGTAGTTGGTGGTGACGCGGATGAGCGTCCACTGGCCGACATTCAGCGTGACGTCCCAGACCAATGCGCCGTTTTCGGTTCGGGATGCCGGGTCAGAGCTGGTGATCCAGCGCTGGTACCAGGGCATCGGCAGCGCAAAGGGTTCGTCGATCAAAATATTCGCATTGTTTGACAACCTGATGAGCTGGGTGCTCTTGAGGAACGCGGACGTGACTTGGATGGTGGGCGTGACTTGTCCGTACGAGCGGACATTGTACTCGACCGGCGGCAGATCGAACTGGAATCCCTTGCCGCCCTGGTTTGCGATGACGGTGACGGTGAGGACGTCGTGCTGCGGTGAGGTCGCGGGGTCGATGTGCGCGACGAACCGCTCGGTTTTGTGCTGCGCAGGGTCGAGCGTGGTCTTGAAGTCCTGGTTGATGACCGCGCTGCGCACTTTCACGTCCAAATCAGTGAGGTTTCTGCGATTCTGGTTGTCGAGATTGACCGTGATGATGACGTCTTCGCGCGGGTCGATGGATGCGGGAATCGCCGCGGTGCCGTGGATGGCGGGAAGATAGATGGTCGTGGACGGCGGGCCGTTCACTTCCATGTACAGGAGCGCTTTCTTGAACTCGTTCGTGCCCGTGCGCTTGATATTGATAGGAACGCCGTACAGGCCGGGATTGATATTGAGCGGCTGGATGTTGAGCGTGGTCGTGAACTTGGTGTTGGGCTGAATCTGCAGTGCGTCTTTGGTGCGGATGTCCCACAAAACTTCAGGTGAATAGATTTCAAAGAACTGGATTTCGGAATAGTCGTGGAAAATCGTGACGTTGTACTGCGCGATTTCGTTCTCGTTGATGGACTGGTGTGCGGGCGAGAACTCGACCGAGAAGTTTCCGGCGGAGACAGCGGATGCTGCCATGAGGAATACAAATAACCAGACCAGCTTTTTCACGACGCTCACCGCGCTGTTCGGTGCTTTACTCCTATTTATACCTTACGATTTCGTCAGACGAGAACCCTGCTGGAATGTTCCTCTTTCACTACCCTGAGGACGTGGTCGGCGAGCCCTTCGATCTTTGCCTCGTGGCTCACGATGACGATTTGGCGGGCGCGCAGCTGGTCCAGGACGTCGCGCATGCGGTCTATCTGGTCTGCGCTGAAGCCGTCCGTGGGCTCGTCAAGAATCAAAAGGTCCTTCGTATGGATGGTGGAGCGCAGTGCGGTGATGACTTTGTTCAGCGCGAGGCGGTATGCAAGCGCGCACGCGGTCTTTTCTCCGCCGCTGAGGTTCGCGACCTCGGTGTCGTAGCCGTTCTGCTGGACCATGGGCGAGAATTCTTCGTCCAAGCGTCCGACAAGGATGTCGTCTTCGATCAATAACCCGAACCATTGCCGGAACAACCCGTTGAATTCGTGGTAGACCTTGGTCATCACGTGCTTTTCCATGACCGTCATCAGGTTGGAGAAGAAGTCGCCGACCCATTGGTGCAAGACTGAGAGCCGTTCGAGCTGTGCGCGTGCGTGTTTCTTTGCTTCGAGGTCTTTTTCGAGCAGCTGGATCATTTCGCGGAGCTGTTTTGCCTGCTCGATGAGCGTGGCGTGCTGGACGACAACGGTTTGTTCCTGGTGGTGAAGCGTGTCGAGCTTGCCTTTTTCCGCGAGGAACTGGGTTTCGAGCGCGGCTCCTGCGTGCAGCGCTGCAACGGCCTGCTGTTTGCGCGCGTCTGCGGCAGTCATTGACTGCGCGATCTCGCTTAATCGCGTGTCGAGCTGTGTTTTTCTTTGCTGGTTGAGTTGGAACTGCTGGTGTTTGATGTGGGCTTCGCGAGCGGAAGCGTGCTGCTGCTGTAATGTCGCGATGTCCTGCTGGGCGCGCTGCTTGGTTTGCTCGTGCGCGGTGACTTTGGACGCGTATGCGTCAAGTTGCACAGCGGCATCGGCGAGTTTCTGCTGTTCCTGCTGCGCGAACGCGTGCTTGTGCGCGTCATCGACGGGCCGCAGGCAGGTCGGGCACTGCGCCATGTCCAGGATTTTCTGCATCGTGCGTTCGCTGAGCTGTTTGTGCGCGCGCAGTTCGGCGTGCGCGGTGATGTGCGTGCGCAGTTCTGCGTCGATGCGCAGCAATTCCTGCTGTTTTTGCTGGACGGATTGCAGAATGCTTTCCGGTGTTTGCGCAGGAAGCGTAGGCTGTGTCGCGAGCAGCGCAGTCATCTGCGTCAATTCTGTCTGGGATTGCGATTTGTTGCGCACGAGCGAGGAAAGTTCGGTTTCCGCTGCCTGCAATGCGATGCGGTGCTGGACAATGGCCGCGCGCTGCTGTTCGAGCGCGTCAAGAGCCGTCTTTTGCTGCGCGACTGCCTGCTTTGCGGCCTGCAAACGGGGCTGGATGTCGAGCAAGGCGTGCTGCACGGTCTCGGACTGCTTGTGTTTCTCGGCCCAATGCTGTTTTTTCTGGGCTTCATCTGAAAGTTTGCCTTCGAAGTCGCGCATATTGCCGCGCAATTCCTTCGCGTACGCTGCGGCATTGTCCGCGATTCGTTTGTACTTGTCGATGTCAAACACTTTTCTGAGGATTTGCAATCGCGATTCCTTGTCTTCCGTTATAATCTTCTTCATGTCTTCCTGCGGCGTGTACACCGTGTAGCGATACATCAGGCTTTTGTGCTTGGTGACGAGCTCGGGCGGGTAGCCGAGCAGGTTCAAAACGATTGTTTTCAGCTCGATGGCAGTGGCTTCGCGCCGTAAACCGTCTTCGATGACGTAGCCTGCGTCCTGTTCGACGCTGGTCTTGCTGCGCTTGAGCGTGCGGCCGATCGTGTACGTCTTTTTGTCCAGCGAGAACGTCAGCTCGACCAGCCCTTCGCGGCTGCCGTTGCGCAACAGCGCCGTGCCGGAGAGCTCGCTGCGCATCAGCCCGAACAATGCGAACTCGATGGCCAGAAGAATGGTTGATTTTCCCGCGCCGATGTCGCCCGCGAGCAGCACGATGCCGTCAGGAAACGTGATTTTCTCGTCAGTATAGCTGCGGATATGCTTGAGCCGGAGCGATTGGAGAAGCATACGTGTTGTGAAGCGTCCGAATTATATAATGATAGTTGTGCTGGAGAAGACAAAGGTATAAATATCTCGAAAGCGGCGGTGCGCGCATGGGCAGGATCAACGGCATACCTCGTTTTATTCACGGCAGCGCCACGTTCCAGCGGGAGAAGTTCTGGCCGCCGACCACGTTCGTCACCAGCATCGTGCTGGAGAATATGGGCAACTCGATCGCGGACGTCATCACCACGCTGCCGTATTGGCAGGAGAACTGGGCGCGGGACACGTTCGAGCTGGTCATCAAGCTCCACCTTGCAAAGACGCAGTTTGACGACCACCGCGAGGATTACAACCTGCTGGTCGCGGAATTGCAGAAAATGTTCAACAAAATCCGCATCACCCGCGTTCCGGGCGTCATCGACATCAGCATCCACGACGCGACGCTTCCTGCGAACAAGTCGAGCCAGGCAGAGGCGTTCCACAACATGGCCGTCGAGATTCTGAAGAAGTATTGAGCGGACTGATTTCTACGTTGTTTGAAGAAAAATAAAGAAAAAGGAATATAAAAAATAAAACTGTTTAATTGAACGCGTCCGAGCCGAAGGTCGGCGCGCGGTTGACGTCGTTCACGACCACGGCAATGTCCTTCTTGACATTATTGATGCCATCGCTGACCGTGATGGTCACCACGTGCGTTCCCTGGTCCTCGTAGTCGGTCGCGTAGGTGTTCGTGTTCATCCATCCTGTGTAGGTGATGGTGAGCTCGTCGCCTTCGGGGTCCGTGATGGTCGGGTTCAATGTGACCGTCTGGCCCTCGTCGATCGACAGCGTGTCGGGCGCCTGGATGACCGGCGGCGAGTTGAGCGACTGCACGTACACCATGAAGCTGGTGGCGGCGCTCATCGTTCCGTCGGTTGCCGTGACATTGACGCGGTACTTGCCGACGTCCTTCTTCTCCGTCTTCCAGGTTCCGTCAGGCGCGATGGGCGCGCTGTAGACGAACGACACGCGGTCGCCGTCCGGGTCCGAGGAGGTCGGGTTCACGGTGATCTTGTCGCCTTCCTTGATGATGATGTCGTTGATCGGCTCGACGGTGGGCGCGCGGTCGACGTTCTCGACATAGACGGGCACGGTGACACGCGAGGTCGCCTTGCCGTCCGATGCGATGATTTCGACTTCGTGCCTGCCTGCGTCGTCAAAGCCCGTGGCGCGGTTCTGCGCAGACATCCATCCGCCGTAGGTGATGGTAACCTTGTCGCCGTCCGTGTCGGTGACGGTGGGCTGGATGGTAACGGTGTCGCCTTCCTTGACGTGCAGCTCCTGTTCGGCGAGCTGGATGGTCGGCGGCCTGTTCTTCGGGTTGACCTGGATGGTGACGACCTGGCTGACGCTGTTCTTGCCGTCAGACGCGGTTACCGTGACGCGGTACTCGCCGGCATCGCCGACTTTGGTCTGCCACTTGCCTGCCGCGTCGAGCGGCGGCGTGAACGTGTAGGTGATGGGGTCTCCGTCGGGGTCGGTGGCCTTGAGGTTGGGGAAGCTCACGAGGTCGCCTTCGACGACGGTCTTGCGGGGGCTGTTCTTGTCGCCTTCTGCGGGCGCGGCGCTTGCCGCGACGGGCTCGGTCTGCGTGAGGACGGTGTCGTTCGCTCCGACAGCGACTGCGCTGGTCGGCGACTGCGACGTATTGGAGCTGTTCCAGCCGGGCGGCAGGATATCCGCGCAGCCCGCGACAAGCATCAGCAAAACAGTCATTCCGAGAAACGCAACAAGCCTCGAGTTTTTCATAGCAACACTCCCCCTCTTGAATAGTAGTTATCTGTTACTCTTGCAGAATGGCAAATGGTATTTAAGGATTATTGTGCTGGACTAGCGAGATACGTCCGAACACGGCGAATACCGACGAGAAGACGAGCGTCAAGGCAAGTATCTGCGTGAAAAACGCCTGGAAGAACGACGCAGGATACAGCAGGATGAGCATGCTGTCCGCAGGGAACATCCAGTTACCCTGCGGGAAGAACAATTGGTGGAAATGCGTGAAGACCGTGTCGAACGGGATGGCAACGAGCAGGAAGACTATCAATAGGAGTATCTGGAAGCCGCGCACGAGCACGGTGTTCAGTTCGGTGAACGGTAAAAGCGCAAGCCAGATCAAGAATACGAGCGGCGCGAGCCACTCTATAGTATTGATAACACGCTTGACGTCCGCAAGGTGCGACTGCTCTGCGGCGTTGAACAGGGTCGGAACGGGCGCTTTGCCGTGGAAATAGTCTAGTACTTGGAGAGTAGTCGTGTACGCGCCCGGCTGGAGCAATGAGTGGTACGTCTGCGTGTCAAACAAGAGCGCGTTTGCGAACAGCAACAGCATGACGACAGGGAAAAGAAGGGTTGCGAGCCAGGTAAGCTTAGCGGACGGTTGCATTGTCGCCGATGTTCGCGATGATTTCTTCGGTTTTGGTCTTCAAAGGCTTGCCGTTGTAGACTGCCTTGCCGTTTTTGGTCGTGATTTTGACTTTTGCGAAGTCGTCAATCGTGATTTGGTCGTGGTCGCACGGGATGCCGTCGACGTACACGTCTGAGCCGGGTGCTGACTTCGGCGCTTCCAAAGGAACAACCTTGTCGCCGACTTGAGCAGCAAGCATCATGCCTTGGCTTTCCACGCCGCGCAGGTTTGCGGGCTTCAGGTTTGCGACGACAATGATGTGTTTGCCTTTCAATTGGTCGGCAGGGATGTAGTTTCTCAGTCCTGCGCAGAGCGTGCGCTGTTCAGTGCCGAGGCTGATCTTCAACACATACAGCTTGTCCGCGTTCGGGTGAGGCTGGACGTCTTCGACCTTGGCGACGCGCAGCATCAGCTTGCGGAACGGCTCGATAGTTGCAGGCGTTTCGGCTTTGCGCAACGCCGGAGCTGTCTCGATCTTCTTGAACAGGATTTCAGGCTGGCCGAGCGTTCCCTTTGTGGAGCGCTTGAACGTCGCCTTCTTGAAATTGCCGAGCGTTTGGCCGAGCTGCGCGCTGACTTTCTCCGCCGATGCAGGGATGAACGGCCAGGTCAGGATACTTGCGATGCGCAGGCTTTCCACCATGACGTACAGCACGGTGCCGAGGCGCTTCTGGTCCGCGATCTTCCACGGCTCGGAATCGTTCACGTACTTGTTGCAGGCGTGCAGGAATGTCCAGATGACTTCGGCGGCGCGGTGCCATTCGTACTTTTGCATCAATGCGTTTGCTTCCGCAAAGACTTTGTCGGCGTGCGCGACCAATGCCTTGTCGGCGGCGGTGAACGTGCCGGGCTTTGGGATGGCTCCTTGGAAGTTCTTGTGCACCAAGACAGAGGTGCGCTGGAGCAAGTTACCGAGCGCGTCGCCCAAGTCCGCGTTTGCGCGCGCGATCAAGGCGTCTTCGCTGAAGTCGCCGTCCTGTCCTGCAGGAATCTCGCGCAGGAAGAAGTACCTGACTGCATCTGCGCCGTACTTGTCGATGAATGCGAGCGGTTCGATGACCTTACCGAGCGATTTGGAGAGCTTTTCGCCGCCGACATTGACCCAACCGTGCGTGTCGATGGTCTTGGGCAGCGCGATTCCCGCGGCGTGCAGGATTGCGGGCCAGATGACTGCGTGGAACCACGCGATGTCCTTGCCGATGACGTGGACATTGGCAGGCCAGTACTTCTTGAACTTGCTTCCAGCAGGATAGCCGAGCGCGGAAATGTAGTTCAAGAGTGCGTCAAACCAGACGTAGATGACGTGCGACTTGTCGTTCGGCAGCGGAATGCCCCATTTGATGGTTTTTCTGCTGACGCTGAGGTCTTTCAGGCCTTCTTTCAGGCGGTTGACGACCTCGTTCCTGCGGAATTCAGGCAACAGGAACTGCGGATTCTGCTCGAAGTGCTTGAGCAGGAAGCTTTGGAACTCGCTGAGCTTGAAAAAGTAGGATTCCTCGCTGACTTTCTCGGGCGCTTTCTGGTGCGCAGGGCACAATCCATTAACTAAGTCCTTCTCCTTGTAGAACGTCTCGCAGCCAGTTCAGTACAATCCATTGTACGTACCTTTGTAAATCAGTCCTTTGTCTAAGACGGTCTGGAAAATCTGCTTGCAGACCTTTGCGTGGCGCGTGTCGCTCGTGCGGATGAAGTCATTATTGGAAATGTTCAGCTTTTTCAGCAAGTCCTGGAAGTGGACCACCATGTCGTCCACGAACTGCTTGGGCGTCTTGCCGTTCGCTGCGGCGGTCTTTTCGATTTTGCTGCCGTGCTCGTCCGTTCCCGTGAGGAAGTAGACGTCTTCGCCAAGCTGCTTGTGCCATCGCGCCAGAGCGTCAGCTATGATTTTCTCGTAGGCGTGCCCCAGGTGGGGCTTGGCGTTCGGATAATCAATCGCCGTGGTGATGTAAAACGTCGGCTTTGCCATACAATGAAGTCCACCGTCAATGATATATAAAGATTGCCTCGCTGGGAAAGCATTTTATACCCTTTCTGCGCACGACGACACATGCATCTGAAAGACAAGGTCGTGCTGGTCACGGGCTCGAGCACGGGTATCGGCAAGGACACGGCAGTGCTGTTTGCGAAGAAAGGCGCGAAAGTCGTGGTCACGTATCATTCCGGCAAAAAGGAAGGCGAAGCAGTGCTCAAGGAGTGCCAAAAGCACGGCGACGCATTGCTGGTCGCGCTGGACGTGCGCAAGGACGCGTCAATCAAGAAAGCGCTCGCGGCCATTGTGAAGAAGTTCAAGAAGCTCGACGTTCTCGTCAATAATGCAGGCGTCATCAAATGGAAGCCGTTCAAGGAGCAGACGCCGGACGACATTGAGTTTCAAATAAGCACCAACTTGACCGGCCTGATGAAAATGACCTCGCACGCGTTCCCGATTCTCGAGAAACAGAAGGAAGCAGTTATCGTCAATATCGCGAGCGGCGCAGGAAAACGTGGCCATCCTGAACTGACAGTGTATTGCGGAACGAAGTTCGGCGTGCGCGGCTTCACCCAGACGCTCGCGTTGGAATTGCCGAAGCAGATGCGCGTCTATGTCGTCAATCCGGGCGCGACCGCGACGAAAATGACCGATTTCCAAGGCATCGACCCGAAGATTGTCGCGAATATCATCGTCAAGACTGCGGAAGAGAAGTACGGCAAGAAGTCTGGCGATGACGTGGACGTCTGGGAACTGCCTGAAGAACTCGGCGCGGACTGATTACTTCATCTTCTTCGTGACGTTGATTTTCTCTTTGCACTTCGCGCAGAGGAACTGCAGGGCTTCGGCCATCTTTTCCTTGCCTTCTTCCTCGTCGAAAAGCTTGACTTTCTTGCGCTTGAACGGGATCTGGATATCGCCAGCAGTATTGCATTTCGGGCAGGTGTATTCGATGCTTGCGGTGAGCGTGTCTTCGTGCTCCTGCTTGCCCATCGTGAAGCTGCAGGCAGGGCAGACGTATTCCTTGGCGCGGATTTTGACCTTGCCGTTGTCTCCGCGGGGCTTGCCCATCAATGCTTTCTTGCACTTCGGGCACATACCTTTCATCACCCAGGCGACGACTGCGGGCTTCAGGCGGCGCGTGAAGTAGATGCATTCGTCCATGGATGCGGGCTGTTTCAATGCCATGCGAGAAACGGGAACGGATGAGGTTAAAAAGATTTCTGTTACGCGGGTTTCGTCCAGAAGCAGCGCGGGCCGTTCGTTTCCGGATCCTCGAGAAGCTGGGCTTCGGCATGCTTTCTCAGCGCGTGGGGGCTCCACAGCTCAATAAGGTGCGGCACGCCGTCCCAGCGCTTGGGCGCGCTGTCGTACAAGCATTCGAGATCGCCGGAGATGCCTGCGTCCTCGCACAAGTCGCCCAGCGTGATGACGCCTTCGCCTCTGCCATTGACCGCCAGTTCGCGCTCCTGGAAGAACGGGATGGCGTCGGCGTTCGGCAGAGCGGAAAGGCAGGCGACATAGTTGCCTTCCGGCGTGTATTGGACCGTCGCGTAGAGCGTGCGGGCAGGTAAGAAGTCGATAATCTTCTTGGCAATCTTCACCTTGCCAGTCAGCCCATTGAGTTGCGCGTTTCCGCTCATGTTCATAGACGAGAAAACGCGAATTGACTATATAAACCTTTCTATTTTAACCACTATTTAGTAGTACCAATAGCAGAATCGATAAAGCGCGAATAGTCCTCGAACGAGAGCGTGCCGCTCAATGGCTGGGTGCCGACAACGACGGTCGGCGTCTGGACGACGTTGAATTTCCTGCCCTGCTCGAAGTCCGCTTCGACCTTGTCTTTGTACTTGCCCGACGTCAGGCAGTCGCGGAATACTGCAGAATCAAGCTGGAGCTCGCCCGCGTAGTCGATGAGGTTGTCGTTCGTCGCCGCCCCTTGGCGGTCAAAGACGGTTTTCGCGTACTCCCAGAACTTGCCCTGGTCGTTTGCGCAATAGGCAGCCATCGCGGAAGCTCTATCATAATTGTGCTTTCCTGTCGGCATGGCAAAGAACGCGATGTTGAGCTTGTCGCCGTATTTCTCGAGGATCTTCGGAAACGGTCCCTGCCAGAACTGGCGCGTGAACGGGCACTGCAGGTCGCCGAAGATGACGAATGGCACCGCGCCGTGGCCGATGGTCGGATGGTCGCCGATATCGACGACAACACCGCCCGTGATGCCTGACAATGACCATTTCCACAGACCGAAAAGAGCGAGCACGACGAGCACGGCGCCGATGGCGTACGTCTTGGTCTGCCTGCCTTTGTTGGCGGCGACCGCGACCGAGCTCTGTTGCTGACGCTGTTCGAGCTTTTGCTGTTTTTTCAGCTGGCGCTGCTCGTGCGTGGTCAGCGGCTGTTCTCCCCCATCCATGAGCATGCTGTTCGTGCAGAATTATATTAATGTTGCGGGAGAAACGTTTTTATACTCGACCTTACAAGTATTCATACATGAAAGAGGGAGTCGTATTGGCAGCGTTCTTTATCGTCGCACTTGCAGGTATCTCCGCCTTGATGTATCCCGCGATGAGCGGCATGATGATTCGGGGCAGCGCGATCCAGCAGTACATGCCCGCGCCGATACGTGCGCCGCAGGTTACCCAGATCAGCACGACGGTTCCTGACAACATGTGCACGGAGAAATACAAGAACCACCCGCTGTGCAAGCACTGCTTTGACAGCACCACCGCGAACGACGACCAGATGTGCGTGCATGCATGGAATGACACTGCCCAGCCCGTCGTCTACAAGCGCACCGGCATCAGAAGCTTCTACATCGACGAGACTGGCATCATTCTCGGCAATAACACCGACGGCGGCATAGGCAAAAACGGAATGCCCGAAATCTAATTAGAATTTTTCTGCGTAAATCAGCTCGACTGCCCGCTGGGCGTCCAGCGCGTCAAGCAAGAAGTTCTGGTTTGTTTTGCCGTGCAGGAACTGGACAAAGTGCTCGAGCTCGGCGCGGATGCCTGGCTTGTGCCGGTCGCGCAGGCTCGCGGAAGGATCATGCGCGTACAGCGTCGATACTTTGTCGCGCTTGGTGAGCGTGCACTGCTTGAAGCCCTCGACCTTAAGCATGCCTTTGGTGCCGTTAATCTGGAAAACATAATCCTCCTCCGCGTCCTCGGTCCAGCGCAGCGAGAACGGGACACGCCTGCCGTTGGCGGTGACGGCAGTGCCTGCGACATAGTCCTCAAGCGCGCCGTGCAGGTGCTGGTTGCTCGTCGTCAGCCCGTCGATCTGCTTGATGCGCGAGCCGGTGAACTGCTGAATGCGGTCAAACGTGTGAATGCCGTTCTCGAGCCCGATACCTCTGCCCGAATGCTCAGGCGTGACGTAGCAGGGCGGGAAGTTCGGGATGCCGAAGTGGATGCGCTCCTGGAGCGAGACGAGCTCGCCGATGTCGCCGCGCTGCAGCGCAGTATGCGCCGCGGCAAACTCAG
>JBGPHE010000024.1:0-12300 GCA_041484255.1 Candidatus Nanoarchaeia archaeon | reverse complement strand
GAATCGTTCTGCGACTACAGCGCGCGTGTCCTCACATCCGCGATCGAGTCGCGCGTCGACTGGCGGGTGCCTGCGCGCAACTACATCCTGCAATGCGGCCAGCTGGAGCGCGCAGAAGATCTTTCTAAGAAGAAATGAACGCCGACGGCAGGATTTGAACCTGCAATTCCTTGCGGAAGCGGTTTTCAAGACCGCCGCACTACCGGGTTATGCGACGTCGGCTTATAGTATTAGTCTCCTGCTCTCGAGTTTTTAAAGTTTCCTTCTATGTGGCTTTTCATTCGTTGTAACGGGAAACGCTTTTAAATGAATATTCTGTTCTGCAGTCTATCGTCAGTCTTGGAGGCTGGTTGGGATGAACAAATCGCTGAGCATTTTCGTTATTCTGTGCATGATTCTGTCGGTCGTCGCAATTCCTGCGGCGCTTGCTACCGATACCGATCAGGACGGCATCAGCGACGCGCTCGATAACTGCCCCTTTGTCGCCAATGCTGACCAGATGAACAACGACGGCGACGTCAACGGCGACGAATGCGACGTCGATGACGACAACGACGCCGTCACCGACCTCAACGACAACTGCCAATTCGTTCCCAATGCAAACCAGCAAGACACTGACAGCGACGGTCTCGGCGACGCCTGTGACCCGCTCACCAACGGCCAAGCCTGCAACGACGGCAACGTCTGCACGCAGACCGACGTCATCGTCAACGGCGTCTGCGTCGGAATGGATCCAGTCGCGTGCTACGCGAACGACGCGTGCCACGTGGCAGGAATTTGCGATCCTCAGACGGGAGAGTGTTCGAACCCTGCCGCACAAGACTATACTCCTTGCGATGACGGCGATGCGTGCACGCCGCAAGATGTCTGCCAAAACGGGGTATGCGCGCCCACATCGTTCGCCAACTGCAACGACAACGACGACTGCACTGCCGACGGATGCGATCCTGCAGTAGGCTGCTTCCATTCCCCTCTTTCCGGCTGCGGCGCCTCGAATTGCGACGACCACAACGCGTGCACGGACGACTCGGTCTTCCTGGGCGCCTGCACGTACTCCACGCACAGCTGCGACGACGGCAATGCATTCACGTCAGACTCCTGCGATTCTGCAACGGGCTGCGTGTTCGCCCTTCAAGATATTGACGGCGACGGCATCGCGGACAATGTCGACAACTGCCCGAACGTCGCGAACGCGGACCAGATGTCCACGTACGGCGACGGCATCGGCGACGCATGCGATTCGCGATGCGTGTTCTATCCTGATAACGACCATGACGGCTACGGCGCGACTGCAGGCTTCATCGCCTGCATCCCGCCCGCAGGATCGTCCCGCAATAACCAGGACTGCAACGATGGCAACTCCGCAATCGCCCCTGGCGCTGCGGAGCTCTGCGACGGCCTTGACAATAACTGCGACGGCGCGGTCGACGAAAACGGCATCTGCAACAGCGTTTGCGGCAACGGCGTCGTCGATTCCGGCGAGCAGTGCGACGGCGGCGCGTGCTGCACCGAATCGTGCACGCTTGCCCCGGCAGGCATGTCCTGCGGTCCGCGAAACGGACCCTGCGACCTTGAAGAGTTCTGCACCGGCGCAAGCGCAAGCTGCCCTGCGGACTCGCTTGTCGCGGCAGGAACCGAATGCCGCGCCGCGGTAGGACCCTGCGACGTCGCAGAATACTGCCTCGGCTTCAACGCAGCTTGCCCCGCAAACTCGCTCCAGATCGACGAAACGCCCTGCTCGGGCGGCTCGTGCTTCTTGGGCGCGTGCGTCGCGAGCGACATTGACGGCGACGGCATCACGGACGCTTCCGACAACTGCCCCGCGGTCGCGAACGAAGACCAAATGGACACTGATGGCGACGGTCTCGGCGACGCGTGCGACACTCCTGTCTGCGGCAATAACGTTGTCGAAGCAGGCGAACAGTGCGATGCTCCTGGGCAATGCTGCTCGAGCACGTGCCAGTTCGTGACCAGCCCGTGTAACACAAACCTCTTTGGCAAGTGCGGCACGGGAATGTGCAATAGCGGAACATGCCAACAAACCGTTTTCCCCTTTTATGAATCCTGTAATGGTGCGGATGACAACTGCGATGGCATTGTTGACGACGGTAACCCCGGCAGCGGATCAGCATGCAATACTGGTCTTCCGGGACCGTGCGCAGCAGGAGTGACTGCCTGCAGCAACGGCCAGGTTGAATGTAATCAGAATATTGCCTCGTCCGCTGAAACCTGCAATGGCGTCGATGACAATTGCAATGGCCAAGTTGACGAAGGCGTCTGCACGCCTCCCCCTGCGGACCAGGACGGCGACGGCGTTCCTGACGCGTCAGACAACTGCCTGACGGTCCCGAACCCGGACCAGCTTGACGCCAACCACGACGGCTTCGGCGACGCGTGCGTCTCTCCGACCGCGACTATTGGCAAGAACGTGACCCTCGGCACGGGCGTCGTCATCGGCGACGGCGTGATTATCAGGAAGGGCGGTTCTGCCGGCAGCAACACGGTTATCGGCAATAACGTCACTATCGGCAGAGGCGCCTCGATCGGCAGCGGCGACGTCATCGGCGACGGCACGGCCATCCGCCTGAACGCTACGGTCGGCGACAACGTCCACACCGGCGTGAACGTGATCATCGGTCAGGACACGATTGTCGGCGACGGAACGTCCATCGGAGACGGCAGCGCCATCAGGCAAGGCGCGCATGTCGGCAAGAACGTCGTCATCGGCAAGAACGTGAACATCGCCGCGGACGCGGTTATCGGCGATAACGTCGTCATCGGCGACAACACGGACATCCGCCAGGGCGCCAAGATCGGCAACGGAGCGCACATCGGCAAGAACGTCATTGTTCGCAAGAACAAGATTGTTGCCGCGGGCGCGACCGTTCCTGACGGCGCAACCGTTTAATTCTTTTTTTTTATTAACATTTTTATAGTGGTGCGGCGCAAGCCCTGATTATGGTCATGCACTGGCTCAAAGACCTGCAAAGCGTCTGGTTTGAAGATATCATCAGGCGGAACAAGCAGACGCCGTTCCTCATCTTTCTCTCATTCGTCATCGCATTCGGCTTAGCGCGCGGCGTGGTCCTGCTCGGCCCCGAGTCCTGGCGGCTGTTCATCCGCACATACCACATCCACCACTTCTATTACGGCTTCGCGCTCTTGGCAATCTCGAACTGGATCGCGCTCACCACGAATAGGCCGCACATGGAACGCATCGCGGCAATCCTGTTCGGCATCGGCCTCGGGCTGTTCGTCGACGAATTCGGCCTGCTCCTGACGTGCACGACCGCCGCAAAGGACTGCGATTACTGGGCGCGGCAGAGCTATGACGCGTTCGTGCTCATCGGCGGCGTCTTCCTGGCCATCCTGTACTCGAAGCCCGCGTTCTCGCTGTTCGCGCGCAGCGTCAAAAGACTCTTCCGCCGTAAAAACATTTATTAAGGACTTCTGCGCGCAGATGCGCATGAAGCACGAGCGCAGACTCCTGGTCGTGGCGTTGTTCAGCATGCTCGTCCTGATGGTCTTCGGCACGTTCCTGTTCCAGATCGTCGAGGGCTGGTCAGCGCTCAACGCGTTCTACTTCACCGCCATGACAATGCTCACCATCGGCTACGGCGACATCGCGCCGATGACGCCTGCGGGAAAAATCTCGTCCGTGCTCTTCGGATTCATCGCGGTCGGCATCGGGCTGTACAGCGTCAACCTCATCGCGCGCCTCGCGTTCCGGCAGCAGCTGGAGAACTTCCCATGGATGACGCGCCGCATAAAGTAAAGAATTTATACTGGTCCGTCCCGTTCATTCACGAGGTGATTTGATTATGGCAAAAGCAGGCAGTTTCGAGTGGATTGCGTGGATTATCGTGACGATCGGCGCCATTAATTGGGGCCTGGTTGGGTTCTTCGACTTCAACCTGATCACGAAGATTCTCGGCGAAGGCAGCATGGGCGCAACGATTGTCTACGACATCGTCGGCCTTCTGGGACTCTACGCCGCGTACCTCCTGTACACGTACTCCAAGAAGAAGATGAAGTGATTATTTCGGCGTTAAGACCGGAATACCGTCAGTGATTGCGTATTCCGCCTTGCACCGGGTACAGACCAGCATTGTTTTTGTTTTATTATATTCTAACCCTGCCTTGTCCGCGGGACAGGCGAGCACATCAAAGAGCTCTTTCGCGATCGGGTCAGCCATGCTTCTCGATAAGAACCGCAACGCTTAAATGCTTTTCGCGTCGATATGTTGCCTGAAGAAGATAAATCTTTATATACTGTGTTCGTGAGAGATATAAATATATTGTGGTGGTAGTTCATCTACATTCAGACCATCGTTTGAGCGTGGATGTATCTGTGGGGGAGTGTACCAAGTGTACTACATCAAGAAATGCCCTGAATGCAGCGGCATCAATCTGTTCGTCAACAGGGAAAAAGGGGAAGTCATCTGTAAGGACTGCGGTCTTGTCGTCGAAGACAAGATGGTCGAGTTCGGACAGGAATGGCGCGAATTCGAAGGCGACGGAGGCGGCGAACAAAAGCACCGCCGCACCGGCGCTCCGATGACGTATACGCAATACGATCAGGGCTTGGGCACCGAAGTCGGCCAGAAAGCAGATTTGTTCCAATTGGGTTCTAAAGATCGCAATAAGTTCTTCCGCCTCCGCAAGTGGCAATATCGCATTTCTACCGCTATCGAGCGCAACCTCAAGCTCGCGCTCGCTGAATTGAAGCGTGTCTCATCGTACTTGAAGCTGCCGAAGTCAGTCGAAGAAGAAGCAGCAATGATTTACACGCAAGCTGTTCAAAGAGGACTTGTCCGCGGACGCTCGATGGAATCCGTCGTCTCCGGCGCATTGTACGCTGCATGCAGAAGGCACGAAGTGCCTCGCACGCTCGACGAACTCTCCGAAGCAAGCTCCATCGAGAAAAAAGAAATCGGACGCACCTACCGCTTCGTCACGCGCGAGCTCGGCATCACCATCCTGCCCAGCAACCCTGCGGACTACATCGCTCGCTTTGCAAGCTCATTGAAGTTGTCGCCTGAGACGCAGTCGAAGGCCGTTGAAATCCTGGAACAGGCCCAGCACGAAGAGCTGACCTCGGGACGCGGCCCTACGGGTATCGCGGCTGCTTCATTGTATGTCGCTGCATTGATGCACGGCGAAAAGCGCACCCAGCGCGAAGTCGCCGATGTCGCCGGCGTCACCGAAGTCACCATCCGCAACCGCTACAAAGAACTCCTTGAAGAGCTCGAACTCGAGCGCGAAATCAAGAAGACCAAGAAAAAGAAGCGGTAAGATGCCTGCTGCAAAAATAAGCATTGAGCATGCAAAGCATGACAAGCTTTTCTATTTTGTTGCCAATGTTGTCGTCTTCCGCGAATCCGACAAACGCTGCCTGATTCTCAAGCGCGACCCGCGCGAAAAAGTCCATCCTGGAAAATACGCGGTTCCGGGCGGGAAACTCGAATGGGTTAACCTCGACCTCGCGAAGCCCACGCGCATGAACGGCGACGTCATCGATTTTGAAAACGCCGTCGAAGAACTTCTCAAGCGGGAAGTGCGCGAAGAGGCAGGAATCACGATTCACGACGACCTCACGTACATCAACAGCGTCGCATTCGTACGGCCTGATGGCATCCCGGTGGTGCTGGTCAAGTTTGCCGCGAAATACAAGTCCGGCGACATCCTGCTCGAGAAAGGCGGCTTCACGGACTTTGCATGGGTCAACCAGGATGAAGTAAAAGCGTACGACTGCATCCAAGGCATTCCTGACGAGATTGCCGCGGCCATCAAGCGGCTGTCCTAAAATCGGTGCAGTCTCTTTTCGAAGTCGATTACTTTACCTTTTTTCACAGAAACGCCTTCTTTCTTCAATAAAGCGATCTTCTTCGCGATGAACGGTCCGCGCGTGTGGCCGTGAAAGCCGCCAATCGTGCCGTCAGACGCGACAACGCGATGGCACGGAACGATCGGAGCGCGAGGATTGTGCTTCAGCGCGACGCCAACGGCGCGATACACCATTCCTGAACTGCTGAGCGCGTTGCCAATCTCTTTGTACGTAGAAACCTTTCCTTTGGGAATGCGCGCGCATAATCCGTAGACTTTCTCGGCAAAGCTCATTGTGTCGCGAGCGTCAAAGGCTGCGCCCGGCGGTAGCGGTTGATGTTCGCTTCGGGGAACTTGTGCTTGTGCAGCATGAAATACAGGTTTTCGTGCACGTTGACCAGAAACATGTGGTCTTTGAACGTGTCCGTGACTGCCATGTTCGCGAGCAATGCAGGAACGCCTGCCTCCATGCGCTGCGCCTTCTTGAAGTCAAAGACAATGTTGTACTTAGGATCCGCGGCTTCCTTGAGCGCAGCATACACGAACTGCTCTGCGACGTTCTCCGACGCCTTGCGGTAGATCTGGTCGCGCGAGAAGACGCGCTGCATCACGCTGAGCGCGCGCTGCTTCAACGACTTCGGGTCTGTTTTCTCGACATGCGTGATGTACGCGATCCAGTAGGACTGGCTGTTGGCCTTTGCGTGGTGCAAATGCGGGTCAATGTGCAAACGCTTCTTGTCCTTGGTCTCGAACGTGAGGTCCAAATCGATCTCGTCCCAGCCCTGCTGCTCGCACGTCTTGAGAATGTCATCCAAGCGCTTCTTGCCCGCGCTCGTGTCCATGCTGATATCATTGAACATCATCAATTCTTCGTAGGAATAGCCCATCTTCGCGATTGCCGCGGGGTTCGCGTACGAAACGCGGTGGTTCTCGTACATTACCATCGGCCGCGGGTTTGCCTCAAGCGTCTCGCGGAGAATGCTGTGCGGCATTCCTTCCAATGCCTTGGTTCGCCTGCGCTCGCTCAGCGCGGCGATGCGCTGCAGTTCTTCTAGCGTGGGTTGTTCGCGGTCTCGAGGCGTCTCTACCATCGGTGTTTCCAGAATTGTTCTTGTTTATAAATTCATATCCTTGAGCAGCGCGTTGAAATTAGCCTTCGTCGGGCTTGTTTTGTAGTGCTTTGCAGTGTGCTGCATCGCTTTCATCGATGCAATGCCCTGCTTTACGGCAAACGTGCACACCTGCGTGACATTGTGCGGCTTGTTGACGCGATGCGTGCGCTCGAAATCGATCAGCACGAGCTTTCCCGACGGCGTCACGAGCGCGTTCTTCAGCGGCCTGAGCATCTCTTCCTTCGCGAGTCCTGCCTGGTCAAGCACGAACGCCTGCGCAAAGAGCTTCCTGAACAGCGCTTTCTTCTCAGACTTCGACGCCTTCGCAAGCGCGTCCTCGAAATACGTTCCTTTGATGAATTGGTACACTGCAAAATCCTTCGCAGCGAGGAACAACTGAGGTCCAATGCCGAGCTTGTTCACCAGCTTCAACACTTTTCCTTCCTTGGGCGGCGCGTTTGCTTCAGAATCGGCGCGTTTGACCTTCACGACGCACTCCTTGCTGCGGTACTCGCCGCGGAACACCCAGCTGCGCTTGCCGCGCGCAAGATAGCTGAGCTGTTTCACGCCTGCATTCTCAATGCGCTTCAGCAGCGCAGACTTCGTAATCAAGTACACGAACAAGTCCTCAAAGAAGATATGGGCGCGCTCAAGTTCCTTGAAGACGAACAATTGCTGCGCAATCGCTTCCTCGACGCGGTTCTTGTTCGTCAACGAGGAAAACAGCAGCAGAATCTGTCCGTCAGTCGCAAGGTGCGCATTGGCGCGCTCCAGAAAGCGAACAGTAGTCTCATAGCCTTGCTTGCCGCCTTCCAGCGCGATGTCGCGCTCAGGCAATTCCTGCGGCAAATACGGCGGATTGAAGATGATCGTGTCGAACTGCCCCGTGACGCGCGCAAACAAGTCGCTGTGCACGCACGAAATCTTCTTCGCAACGACATTCTTCCTGCAGTGCGCGACAACCGCAGGGTCGATATCGACCGCAAGAACCGACTTTACGGCTTTCCGCGCCGCGGCAGCCTGTGCCTGAATGCCGGAACCAGTGCCGACATCTAGAACGCGGCCCCGCGCGCGCTTCGCGACCCATTGGGCAAGCAGAATCGAGTCCTCTTGCGGCGGATAAATCATGGGAGATAGTCGCAGACAAAATCAATCAGCAAATAATCCTTGATGTCGCCCTGCATGTACTCGTGGAAAATAACCCAGCTCTGGCCGTCGAAGATGACGGGCAGCTTGCGGAAACGCGTGCAGAACAGGAACGTGTTGAACGCGTGATAGCGGCGCTCGGGAAGCGAGGCGTTCATGCTGGTGAAGTCGTTCTTCTCCACATTGCTGATGAGCGCGATGTCATTCGGGCCGTAGTTCACCGTCTCTTTCATACCATACATCGTGCCGCTCAACGAAGATAAGAGATTGTAGCGCCAATACGCGAGCACTAAGTGGTCGTCGCCGCGCTCCAGCAGTTTCAGCCTGTTCTCGCTGTCGTACGCCAGATTTGTCTTGATGCCGAAGCGGAACATCGTGCCGGTGCGGTTCATCGCGTCATACGCGAACTCCGTGCTCGTGCCGCTGTCGCGCGCCACGCTGCTGAGCCGCTGCTTGGAATCGTACAGGATGTGCACGTTCTCGTCATCCGCCATCTCGACCAGCTGGCTGCGGGAGTTGTACGCGAACGTCCAGTGCCTGACGCCCTTGTCCGCGCTGACAAGCCTGCCCTGCGCGTCATACGCGAGCGTGAGCGGCTTGATGCCGTCATCGATGCGCACCAGCTTGTTGTTCTCGTAGCTCAGCACTGATGTCTTCGCGGTACCGTTCACGAGCACGAGATTGCCGGCCTCGTCATAGCCCCAGGTGATGTTGTCGTTCCTTCGCTGCTGCACGACAGTCGTGAACGGCGGAGGAATGACGACTTCAGTCTGGTTGATGATGACGTGCTGCTCGGCAGGCTTGGTGGCGTTCTTGACCGGCGCCACGGGAATGGGAACGCACGCAGTAAGGAGAATCAACGCAAGTATCGCGTACGCAGCTTTCATCGTTAGAACGGCGTGAAAAAGAAGAACCACAGCCTGCGCCAGAAGCTCGTGGGGTGGTACTTGATGGTGCCGTCGCTGAGCATCTGCACGATCGTGATGGTGCGCTTGTCCGCGTCCTTGATTTGCTGCGCGGCCGCCTCGTCCATCCACAATTCCATCGTGGGCTTCGCAGCGGCCTCGGGGTGCACTTCCTGCACGACCATCTGCGTGGTCACCAAGCTGACGGTCTGGTTGGAGCCGTCCTTGTTCGCGATGTGGACATTGATGGTCTCGTCATCGAAATAGTGCAGTTCCTCAGGAATGACTTCGCCGATGTAGTCCTCGACCACAAAGTTCGCGACCGTGTGCTTGTTCGTGTTCGCCGTGATGTCCTGGATGGTCGCCACGGACACATTATCGTCAGTAATATTGTGCTGGACTGTGAGATTGAGCTCGTCCTCGTGATAGATGCAGCTGCAGTTCTCGCACGTCCTGCCGTGCGGGCAGTCGTCGGTCGTCTCGCAGTCTTCCGCGCCCTCGACCTTGCCGTCGCCGCAGCTGGAAGGAACGAATTTGAGTCCGGAATTCACGCAGTCGCACGTCGCCGGGTCGCACTTGAGCGGCTGGCCGAGGATTTGCGACAGGTTATCGCAGATATCCAATTGCGGCTCTCTTTTGCCGGTGGACGGGTCGCAGGCTTCCGCGCTCTCGCGGATGCCATTGCCGCAGTTCTTGGCGCGCTCGCCCGGAAGACAGGCGCAGGTGTTTTCGTTGCACACCATCGCGATCTTGAGAATCTTGCCGATAGCAGGGCACAGGTCAAACGCCGTGCCGGGCTCGCAGAGCTCGTAGCCCTCGCGCATGCCGTTGCCGCACTTCTGCTCCGTGAGCTCCGCGGGAATGATGCTCGCGGAAACGGCTGCAGAAAGCAGGATGAATACGAGGCCGAACAGGAGTACGCGTTTCATATCAGAACCAACTTGCTATCCAGGAGAAGAAATGCTTGACGCCGTTCGTGATGGAGCGCGTCACGCCGATGCCCTTCGCAGGCGGAAGCTCGTCCGTCGGCAACGGCTGGCGTTCAGGCTCTGCAGCAGGAGGCTGCTCTTCGGGCGTCGGAGGAGTTTGCTCGGTCTCAGGAGCGGTTTCTCCAGGAGAGGGAGTTGTCGCGGGAGGCTGCGTTACGGGCGCGACCGTCGTAGTCGTTACTGCGGTTGTCTCGGTGCTGCTTCCGCCGGGCTTGTACAGCCTGCACTGGCACGTGTCGCGCGCGCAGACGCCGACATCGCCGCCGACATAGCAGATTTTGTCCGGAGGGTCGCACTGCTCGCCTGCGTCAACATGATGGTTGCCGCACATGGGCTCGGGCTTGGCTGTGTGCGTCGCCGCTGCCGATCCGGTTCCTGAACCGCCCGTGCACTTGCCGCCGACACAGCCGGTGTAGCCCAATCCTGTGCAGTCAATGTCCTTGTGCTGAATCTGAATAGGACTTCCGCCGCAGTAGTATTCGCGGATCCACGGGCTCGGGTCCTTGTGATAGCCGTCCTTGTTGCTGATGCACTCGTCCGTGTGCGTCGTAGAAATGCCGTACTTGGTCGTGCCGAGCACGTCGACATACTTGTCGATGTGCGTTTCGTCCGTGCCGCCGTCGCTGTCCGTGCAGGGAACCGCCTGCGTGATGTTTTGTTCAATGGCGAACGCGAATGTCGCGCCCAGAATCATCGATACTACCAGCATCCACACGAGCTTGCGCATATTCGGTATCGAGAAGAAAGCAGTATAAATAGTTTATGGATATTATAACGAGAGCGCCAGGCCGGTAATCGCGATGACCATGACCACGCCGACAATCGCCGCGACAATGTGCCAGTCTGCGGAGCTGCGCTTCTCCAGCATCGTCTTAAGCTCCTTCATCGTGGACTTGCGGACGCGGACGTACTCCATCGTCATCAATGTGGTCAGAATGGTCTTCACTCGTCTCAACCTCTTGGTAATCACTCACTCTCTGAAGTCACTCATGAGCACCGAACTCCCTTTTAAAGATTATTGGGCTGTAAAATAGAGTATTCAGAATATAAATTATGCCTTGTCGAAGAAAATCGAGTACTTCCTGTCTTTGACCTGCTCCTCGCTCGCGTGCGCGTGCTTGCGCACCGGCGGCTGGTCGGAAAGCTTGATGGTCTTCGCGCCGACCTTGTCCTTGATGGCGGTCTCCCACGGCTGGATCATCGCGAGGAATTCCTTATCTGCGTGCACACTGACGTTAATCTGGTCGCGCTTGTCCAGGCCTGCCTCTTTTCGCAACGCCTGGATGCTGCGCATGATTTCGCGCGCAAAGCCCTCAGCGTCAAGCTCGGACGTGCGCGTCGTATCGAGATAGGCGATGCCGTCCTTGAACTCCATCGCGACCAAATGCTTCGGAACATCGCGTTCGATGACGACATGCTCGGGATTCAGCTCGAATTTTTCCGAGCCGACCGTGAGCGAGAGCTTCTTTTCCTTCGCGAGCGCGCTGAGAATGCTTTCCGCGCTCTCTTCCGCGAGCTTGGCGATGATTCCCGGCGCTTTCTTGCCGAAACTCCTGCCGAGCGTGCCGGGATTTGCCTTCACGGCCTGCTTGATGTCCGCAAACGCGCGCACTGCCTGCACGTCCTTCGCGTTCACCTGCGTCTTGATGATGTCAGTGAGCTGCTTGACCGCGGCAAGCACGCTGTCGTGCTCGCTGACCACGGTGAGGCTCTTGACCGGCCAGCGCAGCGAGATCTTTGCCTTCTCGCGCGCAGCCAATGTCGACTCGATAATCCTGCCTGCGACGCTCATGTGCTGCTCCAATGCGGCGTTTATCTTCTTCTTGTCCGCAGACGGCCACGGGCACAAGTGGATGGACTTCTCTGGCAGCTTGAATGCGGTGCGGATGTCCTGATACATCTGCTCGCAGATGAACGGCGCGACCGGCGAGAAGAGCTTCAGGATTTCCAGCAGCGAGTGGTATAATGTATAGAGCACGACTTCCTTGTCATTGTCCGAGCCGATTGCCGCCTTGTCGCGGACCAACTGAATATAGGTGCGCGAAAGCTCCAGGAAGAGGTCTTCGATCAAGCCAGGAACTTCATTCAGCAAGTAACCGTCCATCTTTTCTGTCACTGCAGCGATCGTGCTGTGCAGTTTCGAAACCATGTAGCGCTCCTCGTCCGAGAACAGCGACTCCATGATCTTCGGGTCAAAGTCCGCAGGGTTTTTGCCGAGCGTGTGCGCGAGGTCGAGCAGGAAATTGTGCAGGTTCCACAAAATAGCCAAATTCTTGTACTTCTGCTTGGCATCTTCAGGATTGTAATTCAGGTCAAGACCAG
>JBGPHE010000023.1:0-12378 GCA_041484255.1 Candidatus Nanoarchaeia archaeon | reverse complement strand
CTCTTGATGCTGAACGTGCTCAGCGCGGCAAAGAAGCCGCTTTCGAAACTGCTTGCGCCATTGCACAAATACTTCAACTCAGGAGAATTGAACTTCACGGTCGAGAACACGACGCAGATGCTCAAGAAGGTCGAAGCGCAATACGTAGACCAGGGCAAATCCTACCATATTGACGGCTTGAGCGTCGAATTTCCTGACTGGTGGTTTAACCTGCGCCCGAGCAATACCGAGCCGGTCCTGCGACTAAACGTGGAAGCGAACACGAAAGCATTGCTGGACAGAAAAGTGGCTGAACTAAAGCGATTGCTCGGATAGAATTCTTAGTAATATCCTGCGCCGGACGCCCATGACCAGCCAGGCGCTTGCTGACCGTACGGGTCAGGAGGCAGCGGATACGGGATATACGACGGAACAGGAGCTGCGATGTTCGCAGGAACTTCGATGTTATACTGTTCTGCAATGCCGCCCAAATAATCTTCGCGGCACAGGCATCTGCTGCGGCGGACGCTCGGGCAACTATTGGCCGACTGGTCTGCGATGGACGGCAGCACGCATTCGGTGCCGACATCGTTGCAGCACGTGTACGACGCCTGTCCTTGGCACGAAGGAGCGTTCTTGCAGACTTGGTTAATGGGAGCGTCGGAGCGCATCGTGATGAGCCCGTTGTCGTCGTGCATTTCCATCGCCGATGGCCGAACCAAAAAGTCGCGCGAGTACGGCTCGGTAAAGCTCACGTACGCGCCGCTGATGGATGAATTGACGAAGAGGACGATACCGACAATGGCGAGGACGCCGAAGATGCCCGCGAACGTGACTGCCTTATCCACCGTACGGCCTCGCGACGGGCTTGGTCGGGACAGGCCACGTCTGACGGTACGGATACTTTTCAACGCACGTGCACATGTACGGCTTGTAATCAGGACATTGCGGCTTGACGCTCAGGGTGCCGCCGATCGGCGCGATGCACTTGCGGCCGAACTGGTCGTCGGTTTCTGAGCAGCAGAGGAAGCTCGTGTCGCTTTGGCACGGGGGAACGTCGAGGCAGGCAAGCGGATTGCTTTGGTACGGCTTGTACGGGTCTTGCCACTGGTAGACGATTCCGCCGGTTGCGCCTGAGCGCACCAGGATGACCGCCGCAAGCACGACAACAAATACGCTGACAATGCCTACGACCGACCAGAAGACAGAATTATCTGGCACCTCTTTTTCTTCGAATGCGGTTCGACGCATGTGCGTGTCGCGGTCACTCGAGTATTTAAACGTTTCGTTCAAGGCAAAGTTTATAAAGCCCTTCTTAGTCGGCTCGACTATGGCTGCAAAGAAAAAGGCTTCAGAGGCAACTCCCAAGGTCGCCTCTGAGAAGAAGCCTGCAGCCGGAGCTGCAGACCAGCCGACAAAGTCGGCGCTGCCTGCAGCAGATCCTGTTCTTCCTACCAACTTACAGCCGCAGCCCGAAGTCAACATCGGCATGGTCGGACACGTCGACCACGGCAAGACCACGCTGGTGAAGGCATTGTCCGGCAAGTGGACCGACACGCACAGCGAGGAAATCAAGCGCGGAATCACCATCCGCCTCGGCTATGCAGACGTGACCATCTACCAGTGCGAGACCTGCCCGGATACGGACGCGTTCGGCGTCACGCCCGTGTGCGGGAAATGCAACAAACCTGCAGTCGCTGTCCGCAAACTCTCGCTCGTCGACGCTCCTGGTCACGAATCATTGATGGCGACAATGCTGTGCGGCGCCAACATCATCGACGGCGCATTGCTGCTGATTTCCGCGCAGGAAAAGTGCCCGCAGCCGCAGACCATGGAGCACGTGCAGGCGTTGCAGATCGTCGGCATCAAGAACGTCATCATCATCCAGAACAAGATCGACTTGGTCACGCCCGAACAGGCAGAGAAGAACTACAACGAAATCAAGGAATTCATGAAGGACACGCCGTACGCGAACGCTCCGTTCATCCCGCTGTCAGCACTGCACAGCGTCAACCTCGACGTGCTCGCGGAAACCATCCAGAAGGTCATCCCGACGCCGCAGCGCGACCGCGCAAAGGAGCCATTGATGTTTGTCGCGCGTTCCTTTGACATTAACAAGCCCGGCGCAACGCCTGAGAAAATGCAGGGCGGCGTGCTGGGCGGCGCATTGAAGCAGGGCACGCTCAAGGCAGGACAGGAAATCGCCATCCTTCCTGGCTATGAGCTGGGCGAAAAGAAGCAGTGGAAGCCGTTGACGACCAAAATCCTCACGGTGATGACGGGCGGCGTCAAGGTCGACGAGGCCGGCCCGGGCGGAAGCATCGCGATTCTCACTGCGTTGGACCCTGCGGTCGTAAAGTCCGACAAGCTGGTCGGCGCCATTGTCGGCATGCCAGGTAAATTACCGCCAGTCTGGACCGAGCTGAAGCTCGAGACGCACTTGCTTGAGCGCGTGGTCGGCGCCAAGGACAAGCTCGTCGTTGAGCCGGTCAAGCTCGGCGAATTGCTCATGCTCAACGTCAACGCTGCAGCGACCGTAGGCGTCGTGAAGTCGCTGAGCAAGAAGGAAATCACGTGCACGCTCCGCCGCCCCGTGTGCGCAGAGCCGGGCGCCCGAGTCGTCATGTCGCGCAATATGGGCCAGCGCTGGCGCCTCATCGGTTACGGAACGATTAAGACATAATTCTCAGAATGCTTGAGCGACAGAGTCGCAAAAGTCTTGTTCTTCGCAGACCTGTCAGTATCATTCCATCAAAAATAAAGAAAGAAAAAAAGAAAAAACAACAGTCTGCTTAGACAGTTCCCGACGTCGTGCGCGAGAAGAATCCGGTCGTCTTGGCGCGGCTCTGGCGCGCCGAGAGAACGTTGTTCCTGCATACGCTGTACGCGCGCTGGTTGCACTTCTGGCGGCAGTAGTTGTTCTGCGAGTTCGCCGTTGCGCATGCTTCCGAAGCGGCAAAGTAGCAGTTGTTGCCGATCTGTCCGTTCAGCGACGTGGTGTCGATGTCCGTGCATCCGGTCACATAGTACGCGGTGTACTGGTCCGGCGGCCTGCTCGCGGTCGAGTAGCGCTGTGCTGCGAACTGCATGTTGGTGAAGCATCGCTTCTGGCAGAACAGGTTGTACTGGTTCTTGACGACGCACTCTTGGCGTGCCTTGCCCAGGAAGTACTGGTCGTTCGGGTCAATGGTCGGCTGCTCGAAGCACTTGACATTCGTGCGGATCGCGAACGTGTGTGCGATGCTCGGGCCGAAGCCGGTGGTGCTCGCGGAAGGCGCTGCATTGTCTGCAACGACATCAGGAGGCATGACGCCGCCCACTCCCGGAGACTGGTTTGCTGCGAATGCGAATACTGCGTTGAGCGCGAGCATTGCAATCAGCACTGCAATCATCGATTTCTTCATATACAATCACCCCAAAGGTTGGTTCATTAACTTGATATCGTGTGTTGGTAAACGGCTGATATAAAAACCTTTCCCTCGACTACTCCCCGTAATCGTCGTAGTCCTCCTCTTCTTCGCCAAACAAGGGCGTTTTGACTTCCATGGTTTCGACCTCCTCCCGGGTTCCGGGAAGCGTTACCGAGTCAGCTGGAGCCACTGGCGCGCGATTTCCTTGGCGCGTCGGGCGTTCTTGATGCCGCTCTTTTCCAGGATATTCAGCTCGATCTGGTTCAAGAGCTTGACTTTCTTTTCTGGATGGTTTACCATCACATCACCCCTGCGTGCTTCGTGCACTCATAAGTATATAAATTTTGTGAACAAAAGAAGAGAAGAAAAAAAGAAGAAAAAAGGGAATTATGCCTTGCCGATGATGCGGAAGACCTTGGTTGCGCACTTGGGGCATTCGCCCTTCGCAGCCTTCATTCCGTTCTTCATGATGACATCCTTCGGGTTCTTCATCTCAACTTCCATCTTGCACTTCATGCATCGTCCTTTTACCATTTGCAAATCACCCCAGAGTGTTATATGACGAGAAAAAACAGCATAGTGCTATATAAACGTTTCGAAACCGCGTTTTAAGGTCTAATAGCTAAGAAAACAAGCCTTTTAGACGTCGACGAACACCCGATGCTTCTCCGTTCCTTCCAATTCGGCCACGATGCGCTTGATGATGGCTTTTTCCGGGTCAGGCATCAGCTTGACGCGCGACTTGATGTCTGCGAAGCTCGTGAAGGGCTGTTTTTCGCGCGTCTCGATGATTTCCCACATGTGCTTCTTGCCCACGCCAGGGAGAAGCTCGAGCTGGTGCATTCTCGTGGTCAGCGGTCGTGCGGCGTTGATGAAGTCCACGAAGCGCTTTTCGCTCTTGTGCACCAAGTCTTTCACGATGAACTCGAGCTCAGTCTTTGCAGTAGCAGTGAGCTTGTCCATGGGCAGCTTGCCCACGATGTGATGGATCTGGTCGCGCTTGCCTTCGCCGATGTAGACTTCGGCGAGCGGCTGCAAAAAGACGCCGGGCTTCGGAACGAGTTCGAGAAGCGTGAAGTGGCTCGTGCCTATCGCTTGCACGATGGGAGACTTGCGGTGGCTGGGCCGCGGATCAAACGGATAGCCGTGCGGAAGAAAATCTAGAACGATTGCCTTGTCCTCTTTGGACTGCCTTTTCTCCGGATGACCGACTTGTTCCATATTCGTAAACTCTAACCATAGTACACAATGGGATAGGGAATAGTGGAGAACTATATAAGTATTGCGACCTCAGCGTGCATATGGCGGTTGGAAAAGACATGCTCTGGCTCGGCAGCGTGGACGCGCTGAACGCGCGCGGCAGAACGCAGTATGTTCTCGCGCAGGAACGCATCGACAAAGAATACGCCGGAACATTTGACCGCGCCGTGAACGAGTTCTGCCGTTACCTCACCATCGCGCATCACGAAGGCGTCGCGTACTTCTCCATCGAGAAACAGGAAGACAAGTGGTACGTGAAAGGATATCCTGTGAAGAAAAAATACTGTTAAGAAAAAATAATCACTTCACGATTTCTGCGATGGTGTCTGCGATTTTCTTGCAGTTCTCGTTCGTCACGGTCAGTGCATAGCCCTGCAAGACGAGCTTGACGTCGTCCTGCGTCTTCGGCAGGACGTCGATGAGTTTGTGGATGTGCTGGTCCTTCATGCGCGGGATGTCGAGCTTTGCAAGGGCTGCTTCGAGCTCCTTTGCTTTCTTGGGCGCGAGAACGTTTGCGGCTTCCAGGTGCTCCAGCGTGCGCTGGGCGCGGAACGAAAGCTCCTTGTCGTGCTCCTTGACGCCTTCGAGAATCTGCTTGACATCGCTTGCGTTGGTAGGAACTTCAGAGACGATTTTGCGGGTCATGGTTTACCTCGTTGCCGGCGGAAGCGGCTTCATCGGAGCGCGCGTCGCGACGGGCTTCGCGGACTTTGCGGCGACAGGCTTTGCTGCCGGCGCGGGAGCGGATTTCTCCGCGGCCTTGAACATCGCCTTGGTCGCGGTTGCCTTCTTGCCTGCCGCTCCGGCGACGCCCGGGCGCTTCAGGTGAATGGGATGCGTGATGACCATCTTTTGCTTTCCGCCGTCGTAGATGTGGACTTTGTAGCAGTCGCCCTGCATGCCGACGACGGTTCCGATCTTGCCGTGGAAGCGGAGGTTGTAGAGCGCGTTCTGGACGCCGGGCTCGGCGTACAGCGTTACCTGGTCGCCTTCCTTGAAGGTCGCGAAATACGCGGTGAGCGAGATTTTTCCCTTGTTGCGCACGTTCTTGCGCATCAGCTTGCGGGTCTTGCGGCGATAGCCACCCTTGCGTCTTCCCATAGGAATCTAGAGTTCGCAGCTTCTTTAAAAAGGTTGCGGTGCGAATCTCGTCGAGAGTGGAGAAGCGAAGAATATTTATACCAGTTCGTGCAAACATGGCACTATTCCCGAGTTAATACGGATTACGAAGGGAATGGTGAGAGTCAGGAGGTTACAATGGCGGGCTTCAAAGAGATAATGAAAGGCATGTTCGGAAGTTCTGCTCCCAAATTCGAGGAGCTTGATGCTGAAGAAGGTTACATCGAAGTGGACAGCGAGGCAGGCGACGGCAAGTCGCGCATCCTTGTTCGTCCGTTCCAACTCGACGATTTCGAGGATGTCAAGCCCATTCTGGATTCTTTGCGCGAGGGATACACCATCGCGCTGGTCAACATCAAGCCGTTGAAGGAACGCGATTTGGTCGAGCTGAAGCGCGCCATCAACAAGCTCAAGAAGACCACGGACGCCATCGAGGGCGAGATCGCGGGCTTCGGCGACGATTATATCATCGTCACGCCGAGCTTTGCGAGCATCTACCGCTCCAAGGCGACCAAGGAAGTCAAGGCCGCTCCGGAAGACTCAGAATAAGTTTTTTCTTTTTCAGGATTCTTTTCTCGTTCATGCGCAGTTCACGCAGTGCTGCGCCCGAATAGCTTTTTCAAGATGCATTTTCAAGAATATGCTTATGTTTCTACCAAATAGTAGTTAAAATTAGTAAAATTTAAATAGTTGAAGGTAAATCTCTTGATTCGTAATGTATTTAAACATGAAAGCTGCCCAAACGCACATGCCCGCGGAAAAAGTAACGGCGTCATTGAAAGACCAGCCCTGCCCCGTGTGCGGCGAGAAGAAGCTCACGCTCGTTGAGGCAGAGACCGAAGTCCCGTACTTCGGCAAGCTGTTCATCTTCTCGATGCACTGCGACGGCTGCAAATACCACAAGTCCGACCTGGAAGCAGCCGAGCGGCGCGAGCCGTGCAAGTACGTCTTCGAAGTCAACGGCAAGGAAGACCTGCAGGTGCGCGTCATCAAGAGCTCCGAAGGACTGGTGAAGTTCGAGCGCGTCGGCGAGATCGAGCCAGGCACGGCATCCGAGGGCTACGTCACCAATATCGAGGGCCTCATCCAGCGCATCAAGGAGCAGATCGAGAAGATCCGCGACCTTGAGGAAGACGAAGAGATGAAGAAGAAGGCCAAGAACCACGTCAAGAAACTGCAGAACGTCCTCTGGGGTTCGGACAAGATGAAGATCACCATCGAAGACCCGTCGGGAAACTCGGCGATCATTTCTGAAAAGGCAAAGCGTTCGAAGCTTTAAGTCGAATTTCTCGCCTTGCTGATCAAATAACTGCGCGGATTGCGTGCAGCTTTCAGCTCGACGTACGGCGTCTCGTATGCCTGCGCGCGCTGGGCGTCCTGCTGGAATGCGACGTACCATTTATTCTCGGCGCGCGCGCCGAGCTTGTCAGAAATATCCTGTGTTTGGTTGTCACTCACGAATCTCACCCTCCTCTTTTTCTTGAACACGACAAGGTCAATATAAAAGATTTGGTCGTCAAAGGTCGGTGATGAAAACCTATATAAGCGGCATTCTGCTCACGATACCCATGGCTGAAGAGCAAAGCATACTGGAAGGAATGGCCAGGCTGTACATCGGAGTCTGCCGCCAGAAGGCAGGGCGCTTTTACAGCGGCGCGTTCTACGAGAAATCCGCGGACGGAACGTTCCGCAGGACTGCCGACGCGCTCATCACGTGCGACAACCTCAATGACGTCGTCGTCCGGGCCGCGCAGCAGAAGGGCGTGGACATGTACATCATCAACCAGGAGCCGGTCGACCAGCTCGAAGGCAAGGAGTATCTCCATTTCACCGCGCACGGCTATGCCGCGCTGAACCCGTTCGAAATGCGGGACGCGAAGACCGTGATGCGCGAAATCAGGAACATCTTGACGAAGAAGCACTACCGAAAGTCTCATAAACAAGCGCCGATTTCCGTTCAGCATGAAGAAGCACGATTCTAAAATCAAGCCAGTATTGAAGATCGCCGACGATTTTCTTCTCGACTTGCGGCAGACTGCCGCGAATCCCGTCATCGAGCAGCTGGAAGCGAACATGCAGCAACGCGAGATGTCTCTTGAGCAGCAGCTCAGGAAATCGAAGAAATTGCCCGACGCGAAGTATTAGCCCGCAACAAGCAGTTCGTCATCGTCGATGACGTGCCATTCTCTGCGGGATTCCTTGGGGTGTTCCATGGGGGTTTTCTGTTGGCGTTATTGCGCTTCGTCGCACGTCTTCTCGAGCGCATTTCTCTGGGCGCGGAGCCAGCGGTAGTGATTGGAATCGACGATGGTGCCCGGGACGTCCTTTTCGGAGATCTCGACGGCGCGTTCATACATGGGAAGATAGAGCGGCTTTTTGCCGAGCGGGTCGTAGCGCCCGGTCGCGGCGTGGTCTTTCGCGTCCTGGAAGACTTTGACGACGGCGATTTCGCGGAGGTCGCGTATGCGTTGGTCAAGATACTGTACAGAAGGAACGGCGCCGAGCGTGCGCGCGGTAAGCTCGCGGAGCTTGCGCATCAGCGCGGGAATCAGTGAATAATCCTGGCCGATAAATGCAAGCACGATTTTGTTCTCGCACTCCTTGGCCAAATCGTCGATGGATGTCGTCTGCGTCGCTGTCGCCATCATCTCACCTCACGCTCTTTTTTCTGAGGGCATGAGTGATTTTCGGCTTTATAAACGCTCTGACCTATCTGTGTGTCACCGCCTGAGGACGGGAGCTTTATAAGCGCAGAAAGTATCACTTGCTCAAAAGAGAGGAGTTCCCTATGGCTGATACTGCACAACTCAGAGGCATCCAGCGCGCGATCGCCGCGCAGGTCAAGATCGAGGACTCGGCAAAGCTCGACGACATCAAGACCGTCGCAGGCTTTGACGTGTCGTTCTTCGGCGACAAGGCAGTCTGCGCCGCGGTTGTTCTGGATCTGAAAACGATGACGGTGCTCGAGCGCAAGTACGCATTGACCAAAGTGGAGATGCCCTACATTCCCGGTTTCTTGGCGTTCCGCAAAGGCCCTGCGATTTTGCAGGCGTATTATGATTTGGAGCACGACCCGAGCGTGCTGATGGTGGACGGCCACGGCATCGCGCACCCGCTTCGCGCAGGATTGGCGAGCTACATCGGCGTCGAATTGGAAAAGCCCTGCATCGGCATCGCCAAGAGCATTCTCGTTGGCGAGATTGTCGACGACAAGGTCATGATCGGCGACGAGATTCGCGGCAAGCTGGTCAAGACCAAGGAGCATGCCAAGCCAGTCATCGTCTCGCCTGGCCATTTGATTACGGTCGATACTGCAGTGGAGATCGTCAAGAAGTGCATCGTGTATCCGCACAAATTGCCTGAGCCGCTGCACCAGGCGCACCGCTACGCAGACAAATTAGCGGAACAGTATCAGGAAAAGAAGGAAGAAAAGAAAGACGATTAAGGCGGCAGCGGAACGTACAGGTCTTCTTCGAGCGTCCAGTTGTCGGCGATGTCGATAAGCGGCGCTTCCGTGTCGATAAGCACGCCGGTTCCGGGATCGACGCCGAACACGCCGTCGGCATTCTGGTCGATGGCGAGATTGCCGGTCGCAGGGTTGATGAGGATGTGATACGTATTGCCGCCCGCAATCAAATCTGCAGTGTTTGTTATAGGATCGTACGTCACCGAACGTGCGCCGGTAGCCAAGTCCAGGAACGAGAGCGTGTTTGCCAGCGTGTCGATGCCGGTGTAACGGAGCACGTGCGTGTTCTCGGGCGGATTGTTGTTCGTCAGCACAAAATACTCGTTGAGCGCGATAGGACGTTGCGTGCTGTCTGCGAGCTCGTAGAAGTGCAGTTTGTAGTTGCCCAAGGGCGCAGTATCTGCCGCGATATCGACGGAGTAGTAGTGCGCTGCGAGATGGAGCAGGTAATCGATGCTTTCCTTGTTCTTGAACGCGAAGTCAGAATAGACCGTGACGTCAGGAGGAAGAGAATCGTCGCTTTTCTTCTTGGAGCCGGGGCAGCCCTGCACGATCGCGGCAAGTCCGCCGAGCGCTGCAGCATGGAGAAAGTCGCGGCGCGTAGGCTTGTTCATACGCGATGAGAAGCATGCGAGATTTAAAAATGTGCTGGAAAGAAAAATGATAAAAAAATAAAAATTAAGCGACGTACACCTTCGGCGGGATCCAGTTCATGCTGAACGGGGACGTGTACGGCTTCCTTTGGACCGACTGACTAAAGCCGGCGTTAAAGGTCGGGCCGCCCGCGGCGGTGTTCGAGGCGGGCTTGAACGCAGCCTTCGAAGGAACGCCCGTGGAGGTCGTTGCCTGAGGAGCCTGCTCTGCCGGCTGTTCCTGCTTCTGCTGCAGGATTGCCGCGAGCGCCTGCTCACGTTGCTGGTTCAGCTGGGCAGCCTGTTGAAGGCTGTCCGACATCGCCTGATTTTCCGACAACTGTTTCTGCAGTTCATCAGCCTGCAACGCCTTTTCGGAGTATGCGGTGTTGATGCTGTCGAACGCCTGGACGCTGTACACGGTCGCGGTGACCAAGGCCACCGAGATGAACGTGATCAACATCAGCAAGGCGCTATTAACGTTCTTGTGGATAAAGGTCATGTGTGTTACACCCCCTTCGTAATAACCACTATTAAGTGGTACTAATATTTAAACCTTTCGTTTTCGGCGTTCCCACTGTGACAATAAAGTCATAGAGGCGTAATGCCTCTGAAAACAGGCATTTTAAGTCGACAAATCAGGCGTTTAGAGCTTCATATCAGGCAGCACGACAGGTCCCATATTGTATGCCAAGCGGGAGCCGCTCTTACCCTTGACCCAAGATCGATAGCCCTCAGTATCCCAGCTCTCAGTACGGGTGACCTTGCCCTCAGTGCATGGCCGCAAGTACAGGCGTTCAAAGCGGAAGTCGCCAAAGTAGTCGCGCAAGTCGCGCCCCAGGGCGACCGGATTGGTGTACGCCCATATCGAGATGTCCTCTGCGCAGCGCAGCGTGCGTGCCTCTTCATCGACGAGAAAGTCGATATTGAAGACTTCCACGAAGCGAATAGGCGTAGTCATCGTTTCACCCCGAGCGTTTTGAGCTTGCGGTGCAGGACTTCGTAGCGGATGCCTGCGATGCGCGACGCACGGGCGATCGTCGAGGAGTCCTTCATCAGTTGCGTGAGATAGGCATGTTCAAAGGCAGATTCTGCCTCGTCCATCGTCAAGTGCTGCTCAGGCAGTTCTTTGACGATATCTTCGGATAGCGAGGTCGTTTGCGTTGCCAGTGCTTTATACCTGGTCGGGTTCAATGCAGGCCGGTACTGCTCCAGGACGCTTGTGATGATGCCCTGGACGGCGGTCTTGCGGACATAGGTCGGCTCAACGTTCTCGCGGAACTTGGTCGTGGGAACGCGGAGCGACAGGACAAGGCGGTGGATGCTTCTGCGGTCCACGCCTGCAGCATCGGCTGCCGTCGAGATATTGCCCAAGTGCTGCTCGAGCAAACGCATCAAGTATGCGCGCTTGAATGCTTTCTTGGCCTGCTTGTAGGGAATTTTCGTGTCGATAGGAACGTCAAGCAGCGTAGACTTCTTGAGCTGGTCCGAGATGTCGGACTCGATGTTGGCGACGCGGATGCCGAGATATTTCTGCACCGCGCTTTCCACGAGCGGCTTGATCTTGCCGTCGATGACACTCTCAAGCTCAGTTTTCATAGTTACTGTGTAGTAACAACTAGTATATTAATCTTATGATTTTTGTGTCACAGTGGAGAGAACTAGCAGCTGACAAGCGCCGTTTTGTCGACGCAGGTCTCGCTCTTGGTCAGCGTCTTGAACGAGTCGGTGCCGATGGCGTTTACTGCGCTGAGCACGAGCGCATCGGTCTTGCCCGCGGCCAACAGCAGCACTTTGCCGTTCGCGCTTTGGTACAGCCGGACAAGACCTTTGCCCGCAGGCAATGGCGCATTGTCGCAGGGCGATGGATTGTTGAACATCTTGGCGATGATTTCGTTGTTGCACGCATTGCCGACGACGATCGCGTCGTAATTGCCGACATCGGCAATATCGCCGTCGAGCATGCTGAATCCCGTCGGCTTCTTTCCAGCCGTGCGCGCGATCAAATTAGAAGTCGCGACGACATACGACGCAGGAGCCTCGCCGCCGATGACCGTGATGAAATCAGATTTGATATCCGCGCCGTCCATGAAATACAGCGGATACAAACCGAGCGCGGTTGATGCAGGCGCGGAAGTTTGCTGCATTGAGAACTGCGGCAAATCCTCTTTCTTGATGGTCGTCTTATTCTCGACGGCATCGGGCTGCGATTTCTTCTGCGCGGCGATCTGCGCGTCTACCTGCGCTTTGGCCTGCGCTTCGATGTCCGCGATTTCTTTGCCCGCGTCCACGTGCTCGGAGCGCTGCGGCAGCGTGTACGGTTCGGGCTGCGGAACGCACGAAGTAAGAACAAGAAGCACTGCGATGACTGCAATCACCGTCGTTTTCATCGACGGGTCCTAAGGGATTTGAACCCTTGACCATTCGGTTAAGAGCCGAATGCTCTACCGGGCTGAGCTAAGGACCCAATATAAAACGAACGTCAATGAGAACGCCTTAAAAAGGTTGCGTT
>JBGPHE010000022.1:0-12659 GCA_041484255.1 Candidatus Nanoarchaeia archaeon | reverse complement strand
GAGCAGGGCAGCGCGACTGATTTTACGAATTACTTGCACGCGCATGCAGACCGTGTCGGCGCCGTGCTGCTTGACAATTGCGGCGGCGGCATCATCTGCCCGCCGAATGATGCGGGATGCGCAGAGCAGTTGAACGCGACGCGCTCAATCCTGAATCAGAACTTCAAACAAGCCTTCTTCGCGCAGAGCGGGAACTGCTGGTATTCGATTTACGCGCACTAGCGCTGCTTCATCTTGAGAATGTCTCCGATGGTCATGCCCGCGGGCCGTTCGTCGTCCTGCTGCTTGTCCACGATGCCGCCTTCGATGCGGACTTCGACGAGCGTGACGTGCAAAAGCTTTTCCAGCCGGCGCGCGAGCTCGATGTCGGGCTCGAAGTGGCCGGTTTCCATATGGTGCACGAGCGATTCCTTGACCGTGATGAGCTTGGCGAAGTCCTGCTGGGTGAGCCCGCGCTTTTCGCGCGCTCCGCGCACCTTGTCGCCGTAGCCTTCGATGACGCGCTCGACCTGAACGGGCTCGCTTGCAGCCTTGCGCACCGGCGCTGCGGTCCGCGGCGGAGCCGCCTTGCGCAGGACCTTGCCGAATTTGCCGCAGTTCGCGCAGACCTGCATCTGCGCGCCCTCAACCATCGCGGTGAAGAGCTCAGTGAGCTTGCCGCAGAGTTCGCATTGCATAGGACTCTTCAGCGCGTTTCTGTTTAAATGCGTTTCCCTTTTTTCACTCGACAGCTTCCCACATTACTATTTTAGAGTAGTCCTATGAGCTTTTAAAATGACAAAGCTCCGATTGACTCATGGCAACAGCGGAAGCCCTGCGTCAACATATTCTGCAGGCTCTTGCGCGCGGCGCGAACAGGAAGGACTTGCAAAAGCTTTTGCTCGCGGCGGGCTGGCCCAAGGCGATGGTCGAGGACTACGTGGGCGAAGCCGAAGAAGTGCAGGTCAATGTCTCGTCTCCCGGGCTCATCAGGCTCCAGGATGTCGTCAAGCGCTTCGGCGACAATGTCGTGCTTGACCACGTCAGCCTCGACATCCCTCCGGGCGAGCTGTTCGGCATCATCGGCCTGAGCGGCGTCGGCAAGACCACGCTCCTGAACGTCATGGTGGGCTTCATCGAGCCCGAATCAGGCGACATCACGCTCCAATTGCCTGACAAGACCGAAGTGTCCGTATTCAAGCGCCATGATATCGTCAAGCGCATGTTCGGTTTCGCTGCGCAGGCGCCGTCCTTTTACGGCAAGCTGAGCGTGCGCGAGAACATCGAGCACTTTGCCGCGCTCTACAATCTCTCTCCTGCCGAGCGCATCGCGCGCTGCGACAAGCTGCTTCGTCTGGTTGGGCTGGAAAAAGCGCAAAACACGCTCGCGAGCAACCTTTCCGGCGGCATGCAGAAACGTTTGGACATCGCGTGCGCAATCGTGCACGAGCCCGCGGTGCTCATCCTCGACGAGCCGACGGCAGACTTGGACCCGATCATCCGCTCCCAAATCTGGGACTTGTTGCTGCAGATCAACAAGCAGGGCACGACCGTCATTGTCGCGTCGCACGTCGTGTCCGAGCTTGAGCAGTACTGCAACCGCATCGCCATCCTGCGCAACCAGCGCATCAGCGAAGTCGGCACCACGGCACAGCTCCGCGATATTTATTCCACGCGCTACGAGATATTCATCAAGACGCCCAAGAAAGAATACGGCAAGCTCAGGGCATTCTGCAACCAGAAGCGCTCGCTCTACGGCGCAGTCAGCGAGCGCGACGGCATGTTTGTCGCGCAGACCGCAAAGCCACGCGAGGCATTGCAGCAGCTTCTGGCCGTGCTTGCCAAGAGCAAGGAGACCGTGACGCACGTCCATGTCAACCGCCCGTCCATCGCAGAAGTGTTCGAATCGTTGGTACGCAATGAAAAACACCCCTTCCACTGATACCCGCCGCGGACTCGAGAATCTGCTCGTTTTGGTACAGAAAAATCTCAAGCTGTTGGTCCGCGCTCGTGCTTCGGCGCTGATCGTCATCCTCGGCCCGCTGCTGGTCATCTTCCTCGCAGGCATCGCGTTCGACAACACGAACCTGTACGCCGTGCGCGTCGGCACGTATGCGCCGTCGTATAACGACTTGTCCAACTCGTTCATCGACAAGCTCGCGGAAAAACAGTTCAAAGTCACGCGGTATCCGACCGAAGACCTCTGCGTGCAGGGCATCCGCCGCGGCGAAATCCATACATGCATCATGTTTGCGCAGGATTTCACCATCGGCAAGAACGGCTCGAACGAAATCCGCTTTGCCGTCGACTATTCGCAGATCAATCTCGTCTGGACCGTCCTCAATGTGATGACGACCAGCATTTCCGCGCGTTCCATCGAGCTCAGCAGGAACTTGACAACGGTTTTGCTCAACGCGCTGGACTTTACCAAGAAGACCATTGCCGCGCGCAAGCCTGACTTGGTCTCGCTGACCACGAAGAACGACGAAATCAGCCAGCGCGTCGCGAATATCCAGGCAGAGCTCGCCGAAATCGAGCTTTCCATCGACCCGAACTCGTTCGGCATCAGCAATCTTTCCAGCTCGAAGTCCGTCGTGAAGCACTGGGTGGACGCCTCGCTCGACATCAGCAGGGACTCGCTCGCGCAGGCCCAGCACTACATCAGCGCCGCGGGCGACATCATCAAGGGTTCCACGGGCAACGCCGACGCGCAGAAGTCGTTGCAGGCCAGCGTGGACCAGCTTGCCAAGCTGAACGATCGCATGAACACGCTGCAGCCCATCGTGCAGAGCGAGTATTCACAGCTCAGCGACCTCATCGACAGCATCTCGGGCAAGATTTCCCAGACCAAGTCGCAGATTGACAACGCCGTGTCCGCGAAGTCGTTCACGCTGGACGAGCTGAGCACCATCAACAAGCTGCTCGACCAGGCATTGCTCAATATCCTCACGATGCAGAAGTCGCTGAACGAGATCGATAAGGTCATCGGCGCAATCCAGATCACGAATGCCGAGTCCATCGTGCAGCCCGTGCAGACCACCATCGAGCCCGTGGTCGCGCAGCGCAGCTACCTGAATTACCTGTTCCCGACGCTCATCGGCTTGGTCTTGCTGTTCACCGCGCTGCTGCTCGCGCCGACGCTCATCCTGTTCGAGCGCAACTCGCCCGCGTATTTCAGGAACTTCATGACGCCGACGAGCGATTTGGTATTCCTCGCGTCGGTGTTCGTGACAACCGCGTTCCTGCTGCTGATCCAGCTGGTCGTCATTCTGGCCATCGCAGGAATCTTCTTCACGCAAATCCTCAACGGGTTCGCCTACACGGCAATCGTGCTCGCGCTGGTCATCACGCTGTTCACCTGCATGGGCATGATTGTCGGCTACCTCTTCAACACTGAGGAGACTGCCATGCTCGCGTCCATCGCGCTCGGCAGCGCGATGCTGTTCATCTCGGATACCATCATCCCTATCGAGAGCATGCCTGCGGTCATCATGAGGCTCGCGTCATTCAATCCGCTCGTTATCAGCAGCGACTTGCTGCGGCGCACGCTCCTGTTCAACGCGTCGTTCAGCGAAATCTACGCGAACCTGTTCGTGCTCCTCGGATTCACGGTTGCGAGCATCGCTGTCCTACTCGTGCTTTATTACGGCCTGAAGAAGAACGCGTTCTCGAAGTATTTGGCGCGCTTTGCGCCGAAGAAAGACCCGTCGCCATAAGATATTTAAACCGTGCGACGTGACGTTTCCCTATGGCTTTGAAGGTCTATAATACGCTCAAACGCAAGAAGGAGGAGTTCGTTCCCCTGAAAGGCAAGCAGGTGGGGCTCTACACGTGCGGTCCGACGGTCTATAATTACCCGCACATCGGCAACTACCGCGCGTATGTCTTCGGCGATTTGCTCAAGCGCGTCCTGAAGGCGCAGGGCTATACCGTCACGCACATCATGAATATTACAGACGTTGACGACAAGACCATCCGCGACTCGCAGAAGGCAAAGAAATCGCTGAAAGCCTTCACGCAGGAGTACGAGAACGCGTTCTTCGAGGACTTGGAGACGCTCGGCATCCAGAATGCCGATGTTTTCCCGCGCGCGACCGAGCACATCAAGGAAATGATAGACCTCATCCAGCAGTTGCTCAAGAAAGGCAACGCGTACGAGAGCGAGGACGGCATTTATTTCAAGATCAACTCGTTCAAGAATTACGGCAAGCTCGCGCGCATCAAGCTCGCGGATCTTGAAGCCGGCGCTTCGGGCCGCGTGACCGCGGACGAATACGCCAAGGAGAACGCGAACGACTTCGCATTGTGGAAGTTCTACACTCCCGAGGACGGGGATGTCGTGTGGGATGCGCCGTTCGGCAAAGGCAGGCCTGGCTGGCACATCGAGTGCTCGGCCATGAGCATGAAATATCTCGGCCCGCAGTTTGACGTGCACACCGGCGGCGTCGACCTTATTTTCCCGCACCACCAGAACGAAATCGCGCAGAGCGAGGGTGCGACGGCAAAGCCGTTTGTCAAGTACTGGCTGCACAACGAGTGGCTGCTCGTGGACGGCAAGAAGATGAGCAAGAGCATGGGCAACTTTTACACTCTGCGCGACATCCTCGCGAAGGGTTACGACCCGCTTGCCATCCGCTATCTCTATCTTGGCACGCATTACCGCCAGAAATTCAATTTCACCTTCGAAGGCCTTGACGCCGCAAAGCAGGCTGTGCAGCGCATCCAGGACTGCTACGCTAACCTTGCCGACGCCGATGCCGTCGAGCACAACAAGGACGTGCACAAGCGCATTGACGAGCTGAAAAAGCAGTTCGGCAAGGCGATGGATGACGATCTGGATACTCCGCCCGCGCTTGCCGCGCTGTTCGAGTTCGTCAAGGACGTCAACGTGATGCTCGCGAACAAGGAATTGAGCAAAAAGGACGGCCAGGCGTTCCGGGAAGCGTTCGAAGAGGTCGACCAAATCTTGGGCATCCTGAAAAAGAAGGAAAAGCCGCTCGCGAAGGACTTGCAGAAGCTCATTGATGACCGCGAAGCCGCCCGAGCCGCAAAGCAGTGGAAGAAGGCAGACGAATTGCGCGACGAACTGCGCAAGAAGGGCATCATTCTTGAAGATTCGGCGCACGGTGTGCGATGGAAGCGGGCGTAAACCCGTTCCTCGAGCGGTACGCGAAGCTCGGTGAGCGCGTTCCTGCGTCGATCACGCTCAAACCGACGCTGCGTGTCAACACGCTGCGCATTTCTGAGGAGAAAATCATCGCGCGCCTGACCAAACTGGGCGTCAAGCTCAGCAAAATTTTGTGGCTGAAGCACGGTTACACGGTTGAACAATCAAAATTCTCGCTCGGCGCGAGCGTTGAGGCATTGCTGGGCTACTTTTACTTGCAGGAAGCCGCCGCGCAGGTGCCTGTGGAAGTTCTCGACCCGAAGCCAGGCGAAACCGTGCTTGATTGCTGCGCGTCGCCGGGCGGAAAGACCACGCAGCTTGCGCAACAGATGAAGAATACTGGCGTGATTGTCTCGTTGGAGAAGAAATCGCATCGTTTGCTGTCCTTGCGCAACAATATTGAGCGCTGCGGCGTCTCAAACGCGGTCGTGTATCACATGGACGCGGTCAAAGCCGCGCAGTTGGGCATGAAGTTTGACAAAATCCTGCTTGACGCGCCGTGCTCGGGCAACTACGCAGGAGATTCAGGCTGGTTTGCCAAGCGAAACATCGACGATATCAAGAAAAGCGCGCAATTCCAGCGCAATCTGCTCCAAGTGGTCACAAGTTTGCTGAAACCTGACGGCGTTCTGGTGTACAGCACGTGCACCTTGGAGCCGGAAGAGAACGAATTGAACATGCAGTGGGCGATTGACCAGCTCGGCATCAAACTCGAACCGATTCCGTTCCCGATCGGCGACCCGGGTCTCACGGATGTGTTCGGCAAGCAGCTGGACAAGTCTGTTGCGCACTGCAAGCGCTTCTGGCCGCACAAAACCAACACGGAAGGGTTCTTTATCGCGAAGATGAGGCGCAAATGAAGCCGTTTATTGAACAGTTCACCAAGGAAAAGCTCTTCGATGAGGCGCTTGTCCGCCGCATGGGCAATGATTTCTTCCTTGTCCAGCCCGAACTTGCTGCTGCGGTGAAGAAAATCAAGCTTCCTCCGCTGCAAACGGGTCTCTATCTCGGTCGCATGAATGAAAAGAGCGCGCAGCCCAGTCTTGATTTACTCCAAATGCTTGCAAAGACCGACGCGAAGAAGGCGTGGGTGAACGATAAGGGCGCGTGGCTGTTCGTGTGCAGGCGTCCGGCGCTTGCCGCAAGCATCACCAAGTGCGAGGCCGCTTCCGGAGAGATCGTGCTGGTGCTGAACAGCCACGATGAGTGCATCGGTTATGGCCTGTTTGACGGAAAGAACGTCAAGAATTTCTACGACATCGGCGACTTCCTACGACGGGAGCGCAGGGCAAAACGTTTTTAAAGAGTGTTGTGGTTTCCCGTCGTTATGAGCGAGCGCTACGACCCGAAGGCTGCCGAGAAGAAATGGATTGCCTATTGGGAAAGCGAAAAGATCTATGCCTTCAAGCCTGAGGCAAAGGGCGAGGTGTATAGTATCGACACGCCGCCGCCCACGGTCTCGGGCAAGATGCACATCGGCCACGCATTCTCGTACACGCAGCAGGATATCATCGCGCGCTACAAGCGGTTGCGCGGCTTCTCGGTCTTTTACCCGTTCGGCACGGACGACAATGGTTTGCCGACCGAGCGTTTGGTCGAGAAGATGAAGAATGTCAAGGGTGCGCAGATGGACCGTCAGGAATTCATCAAGCTCTGCGAGGCGACGCTCAAGGAAATCAAGCCCGCATTCATTGCCGACTGGAAGAGTATCGGCATGAGCTGTGATTTCGACCTCACGTACAGCACGATCAGCCCGCACTGCCAGAAAATCTCGCAGTGGTCGTTCCTCGATTTGCACAAGAAAGACCGCGCCTACCGCAAGGAGGCGCCGGCATTGTGGTGCCCGCTGTGCGGAACCGCGATTTCGCAGGTGGAATGCCGCGACGAGGAGAAGAGCAGCACGTTCAACGACATCGTGTTCACGGTCGACGGCAAGGAGTTGGTCATCGCAACCACGCGTCCCGAGATGCTGCCGGCATGCGTCGCGATTTTTGCGCATCCCACGGATGATCGCTACAAGAAATTGTTCGGCAAGAAGGCAAAAGTGCCGTTGTTCGACTTCGAAGTTCCTATCATGGCAGACGAGCGCGCCGATCCTGAAAAGGGAACGGGCATCGTCATGTGCTGCACGTTCGGAGACCAGACCGACATGGAATGGTACCGCGCGCACAAGCTGCCGCTCAAGCAGGCATTGGGCAAGGATGGCATCATGACCGCGCTCGCCGGCAAATACGCCGGAATGATCATTCCGAAAGCGCGCAAGCTCATCCTCGCAGACCTCAAGGAAGCGGGCCTGCTCAAGAGCCAGAAGCCCATCACGCACCCAGTCAAGGTGCACGAGCGCTGCGGCACTGACATCGAGATCATCAACAGCAAGCAGTGGTTCATCAAGTACATGGACCTCAAGGACGACTTGCTCGCGTGGGGCGCCGAGCTCGGCTGGCACCCGCAATTCATGAAGCACCGCTACGACAACTGGGTCAAGGGCTTGCAGTGGGACTGGCTTATCTCCCGTCAACGATTCTTCGGCGTTCCTTTCCCGGTCTGGTATTGCGCGAAGTGCGACAATCCGGTGTTTGCCGACGAAAACGCATTGCCGGTCGACCCGTTGAAGGACAAGGCGCCGGTGAAGGCGTGCCCGAAGTGCAAGCATGATAAGTTCATTGGCGAGAAGGACGTGCTTGACACGTGGGCGACGTCGAGCATGACGCCGCAGCTCGCCATCCAGCTCGTTCCGGAGAAGTATCGCGCGAAATTGTTCCCGATGTCGTTGCGTCCGCAGGCGCACGAAATCATCAGCTTCTGGCTGTTCAACACGCTCGTCAAGAGCCGTTTGCACTACAAGAAGAACCCGTGGAAGGATGTCGTGCTCTCGGGCTTCGTCACCGACCCGCTGGGCGAGAAGATGAGCAAGAGCAAGGGCAATGTCGTCGATCCGCAGTCCGTGCTCGCGAAGTACAGCGCGGACGCGATGCGCATGTGGGCGGGCAGCAGCAAACTCGGCGAGGACGTCGCGTATCAGGAAAAAGAGCTCGTTGCGGGCGATAAGTTCGTCACCAAGTTCTGGAATGCCGCGAAATTCGCCGCGATGCACTTGAAAGATCTCGATCTCAAGAAGCTGATGAAGAAAGAGCCGACTGCTGCGTTGGACCAATGGATCCAGCACCGGCTCGCCGTCACGATCGAGCAGGCGACCGAGGCGTTTGACGCGTACGAGTACTCGCGTGCCAAGACCCTCATCGAGCAGTTCTTCTGGAAGGACTTCTGCGACAATTATTTGGAGCTTTCCAAGTCGCGCGTCTATGACGCGAAGAAGGCGGACGACAAGGAAAGCGCGCAAATCATGATTGCGCGCTGTTTGAGCGCGCTCGTGCGCTTGTTCGCGCCGTTCACGCCGTTCATCACCGAAGAGCTCTATCACGATTATTTGCACGCGCACGAGGGTTTTGCGAGCGTGCACACGGGCGGCTGGCCTAGCGTGCCGAAGAAGTACGAGAAATCGGACAAGATCGGCGCGGTTGTGATTGAAGCGCTCGCCGCGGTGCGCAAGCACAAGTCGGAAAAGAAGATTTCCATGAAGGCTCCCATCAAGAAGCTCATCATCGAGAGCGACGTGGACATCACGCCCGCGCTCGAAGACCTGAAAGCGACGACGAGCTCGGAAGCGATCGAGCTGAAGAAGGGCAAGAAGGACGTTCTCGTGCAGACCAAGATAGAAGATTAGTCCAAACTTGTTTTTGCGAGCTGCATCTGGCGCTCGATGTCGTAATAGCTCATTCCTTTGCGCTGGCCGTTCCTGATTTTCTCGCGCAGTCCTGCCAAAAACTTGGCGAGGCGTTCGTGCACGTGCTCTTCGTCCTGCGTCCACTTGATGTGGACGAGCCCGCTGAGCGGGTCGTCGTCATAGCCAGGTCCCGTGGCGTGCGCTTTCTTGAGCTTTTCGCGGATTTCCTTGAGAATTTCATCGGCCTGCATTGCAGGGTCGGTAAGGCGCAGCTGTTTCATCAACTGCTTGTCCTTGCCGTCGTTCACGAGCACGCGGATTTCGAGATGCTCGTCGCGCGCATTGAACGCGACAACCTCGACGCCCATGAATTTGACTGCAACGCTCTTCATGCGATGGATTTGAGCGTACTTGCTTTTATAGATTTCGTGCCTCTCGTATCCGTTGTCCGGACTCGCTAAAAGCATATAAACCGTATTCTCTTCTCTCGGCGCATGGGGGAAGGAAAGCTCTGGATTCACGAGTATCGCCCGAAGGCGCTGAAGGACGTTCCGCAGCCTGACGCAGTGCTGAAGCTCGCGCAGTTCGTGCAGACGTTTGCCAAGCAGAAAAAGAAGGCGATGCTATTGTATGGTCCGTCGGGAACTGGCAAGAGCTGCGCCGTGCACGCGCTTGCGCGCGAATTGAACCTTGAGATCATTGAAGTGAACGCTTCTGACGTGCGCAATGAGGCGCAAATCAACGAGCGCATCGGCAGTGCAGTCAAGCAGCGCTCGCTCTTTTACACCGGCAAGGTCATTTTGGTCGACGAGATTGATGGTGTCTCGGGAACAGACGACCGCGGCGGCGTTCCCGCGATTGTCGACCTCATCGGACTGACCACATTTCCCATTATTTTGACCGCGCAGGACCCGTTTGACAAGAAGTTCTCGACCTTGCGCAGCAAAAGCGTGATGGTGGAGTTCCCTGCGCTCTCCGCGGACGCCATTGCAGGCGTCTTGCAGAACATTTGCACGAAAGAAGGCGTCACTGCAGAGCCGGTCGCGCTGAAAGCGCTTGCCCGCAGAAGCGGCGGCGACCTGCGTTCAGCTATTAATGACCTTCAATTGCTCGGTCAGGGCGCGAAAACCATCACGCAGGCCTCATTGGACGTGCTGGGCGAGCGCAACAAGCTCGAGCAGATTGAGAATGCGCTCGTCAAGGTCTTCAAGAACTCAGACCCTATGCTCGCGCTGGGCGCGTTTGACCAGACCGACACGGACGCGGATGAAGTTTTCCTCTGGATTGATCACAATCTCGCAAAGGAATACACGAACGCGCAGGACCGCGTGCGCGCGTACGATATTTTGAGCAAGGCAGACGTGTTCCGCGGCCGTATCAGGCGGTGGCAGCACTGGCGCTTCCTCAGCCACATCTTCGAGCTCTTGACCGCGGGAATCGCCGTTGCGAAAGACGAGAAGTCAAAGGTGCCGCCGAGCTACGAGCGCAGCGGCAGGCTGCTCAAAATCTGGATGGCGAACATGAAATACGCCAAGCGCAAGGCTATCGCGCAGAAAATCGCGCAGGCGACGCACACGTCGTCCAAGACCGTCATCCATCACACGCTCCCGTGGCTCCAAGTGGTTATCAAAAACCAGCCCGCGCACGCGCAGAAGCTCATCGAGGAGCTCGACTTGGACGACGAAGAGGTCGAATGGCTGAGAAAGTAAAGAGACGGGTAGACCTTCCGCCGATTTTTGAGTCAAAATGCTATTACCAGCCCAAGCGCGACGGCACACTGGACGAATTTCTGCGCGGACAATTTGACAATATCGGCACGTTTCGCCAGTTCAAGGGCGTTGACCAGTTCAACATGCTCTGGGAGCGCGGCTATCTTGTTCCCAAACTTAGCTGCATTCGGCTGATGTACAATCTCGGCCGCGGAGATGAGTGCTATGCGGTCATCGGCCAAAATATGTTAGGAGGCCTTGACGCAGGATACCATGCAGGCAGGGCAGGCAGGCATCAGGTGCGATATGTCCTCACCAAGAACGCGCCTCCCTTTGAAGCGCTTCACTTGGAAGAAGACCCTGAGAAGCGGAAGCTTTTGGTCCGCGAACGGCGCAATTCTTGATTTTCTCGTGAGAAAGCTTTTTAAGCAATCATTCTCCCCAAGCGCATATGGGCAATTATGAAGACGTCGTGAACTGGGCGCTGCGCCGAGGCATTTTCTTCCCCGGCAGCGAGATTTATGCGAATTCGCCTGCAGGCTTCTACGACTTCGGTCCTTACGGCGCCACGATCCGCAGGAAAATCATTGAGGCCTGGCGCAAGGAAGTGGTCAACAAGACCAACATGATGGAGATTTACGGCGCGCAGATCATGCCCGCGGACGTTTTCAAAGCTTCGGGACACTTGGCATCGTTCAATGACCCGGTCACGCAGTGCGCCAAGTGCAATGTCCTGCACCGCGCGGACAAACTGCTCGAGGACGCGACCAAAAAGCACTATCCTGAAGCCATGGCGAACGAGGAGTTCACCAAGGAAATCATCGCGCACAAGCTCGTCTGCCCGAAGTGCAAGGGTACTCTCGGCGCGGTCAAACGGTTTAACATGATGGTCAAGACCGAGGTCGGCGTCTCCACGAAGTCCGAGACGTATTTGCGTCCGGAAACCTGCCAAACCATCTTCTGCGACTGGTCGCGATTGATGAAGACCATGCGCATCAAGCTTCCGCAAGGAATCGCGCAAGTCGGACGCTCCTTCCGCAATGAGATTTCTCCGCGCCAGTCGCTGCTGCGCCAGGTGGAGTTCTCGCAGATGGAAGCCGAAGTCTTCTTTGACCCTGCGCTCATCAACGAAATGGAGGGCTTTGACGAAGTCAAGGACCACCCTATCCAAATCATGCGTATCGGCTCGGACAAGATTGAAAGCATTCTTGCCCGCTCGCTCGTCGACAAAGGAGTCGTCTCGGGCAAGCTGGTCGCGTATTTCCTCGCGCACACGCAGCGCTTCTTCGAGTTTTTGGGCATTCCGCGCGAGAAGATGCGCTTCCGCGAGGTCGGCGCTGACGAAAGGCCGTTCTATTCCAAGGAAACCTGGGACTTTGAGGTCGAGACCTCGCTGGGCTGGGTCGAGCTGGTCGCGAACAACAACCGCACCGACTATGACTTGAAGGGCCACAGCGCGGGCAGCAAGCAGGACCTGCAGTACGTTTACTCTGATGGCAAGAAAATCATCCCGCATGTCTGGGAAATCTCGATCGGCCTGGACCGCACGTTCTACGCAGTCATCGAGCACGCGTATCGCGAGGAGATGAAGAACGAGGAGAAGCGCGTCGTGCTCGGCATCCGGCCCTCGCTCGCTCCGTTGACCGTCGCGGTTTTCCCGCTCCTGAGCAACAAGGATGAATTGAAGAAGAAGGCAAAGGAAGTGTATGATATCGTGCGCTGCTATGACGCCTTCTACGATGAGTCCGGCAGCATCGGCAAGCGCTACGCGCGCATGGACGAAATCGGCTGCCCGTGGTGCGTCACGATTGACTTTGACTCCTTGATCAACAACGACGCAACGCTCCGCGACCGCGATACAGGCGCACAGAAGCGCATTCCCATCAAGGACCTGAAGCAGGTCTTGTACGAGCTTTACACAGGCCAGAAGAAGTTTAGTCAGCTGTGAAGCAAAAGCTTAAAAAGCACCCTTCTCGACAATTAATCATAAGGGAACGTAGCTTAGCCTGGGGGAGCACGTCGCTGAAGACGACGGGGTCGCCAGTTCAAATCTGGCCGTTCCCATTCTTTTCTTCTTATT
>JBGPHE010000021.1:0-13013 GCA_041484255.1 Candidatus Nanoarchaeia archaeon | reverse complement strand
GATTGAAACGGATAAGGCTGTTGTCGAGCTGCCGTCGCCGAAACAAGGAACGATTCTGAAGCTTGGCTTCAAGGAAGGCGACACGCTCAAGGTCGGCGAGACGGTCGTGACTATTGGCGAAGCAGGCGAGAAAGTGCAGAAATCAATGGCAAAGGCTGCGCCGGCAAAAGCGCCGGGTAAAAAGATTGCAAAAGGCGCAACAGGGGCGGTCGGCGAGCTGGAAGAAGCGGATGAAAACGCAAAAGAGCGCGCCCCCGAGAAAGAAGTCAGGAATGTTTCTTCCGTTACTGAAGTCAAAGCCATGCCTATTGTTCGCAAGCTTGCTGCAGAATTGAGAGTTGACCTCACGCGTGTGCACGGCACTGGCCCGGACGGCAGAATCACGGACGCTGACGTGCGCAATGCGTCTGGCAAGGCGCCGCCTGCTGCGTCAATTGACCGCAGAGCTCCCAAAATCACGTTTGAGAACTACGGCCGCATCCTCCGCATCCCTTTGAAAGGCGTGCGCAAGACGATTTCCGAGAATTTGACGCGCGCGTTCCAATCGGTTGTGCCGGTGACGCACATGGACGAGGCAGACGTGACGGAATTGTGGGATATCCGCCAGAAAAAGAAGAAACTGGCCGAAGACAAGGGTTATCCGCTGACATTCCTGCCGTTTGTGGCGAAAGCTGTGGTCATCGCGCTCAAGGAGCACCCGTACGTGAACTCCTCGCTGGACGACGCTGCGGGAGAGATTGTTGTGAAGCAGTACTTCAACATCGGATTTGCCGTGGACACGACTGACGGCTTGATTGTTCCGGTCGTGAAGGGCTGCGACCAGAAATCAATACTGGACATCGCGAAAGATTTGTTCGCGCGCGCAGAAGAGACGCGCAACCGCGAAGTCAAACTGGAAGACTTGAAGGGCGGCACGTTCACCATCACCAACATCGGCAGCATCGGCGGCCAGTTCGCCACGCCCATCATCAACCATCCTGAATGCGCAATCCTCGCGCTCGGCGCGATCAAGGACAAAGTCGTGGTCAAGGATGGCAAGATGGTCATCAGAAAGATGTTGCCTTTGTCGCTCACGTTCGACCACCGCATCATTGACGGCGCGGAAGCGGCGAGATTCGTCAACGACCTCATCAAGCACCTCGAAGATCCGAGCCTGATGTTGTTGGAAGCGTTCTGAGCTCATAAGTCTGAATTATTGGTTCTGAATCTTTATAATTGGTGTGAGCGCTTGTTCGTACATGGGTCTTCAGTTCCAAATGTCACATTCGGCAGAGTTTTGGAAACGCCGCAGCAAATATGGTCACCAAAAACTATGGGAAAAGCCTGCGCTTCTGTGCCCTGAGATGGCTAAACACGATCCTGACTTTCTTCGTTTCGCTCAAGGCGTTTTTGATCCTATTTGTCACGGGGTGCAGGAAATGTATTTCTTATGTTATCGCGCGAACAATAACGCGCTTCCGCGCATCGATGACCGCGTTAAGGCGGAGGTTGTGCAGGAGTTTGGTTCGTCAAACACCATTGAAGGCATTACTGCCCGCCAAAAGTATGTGGGGTTGATGCGGAAGAAGAGCGCGGTTTTAGGCGACCGCATTGTTTTGCTTGACAGGATGGCGCGCCAACAAGCAGAGAGCGACCGCGCGCGGGGAATGCCTGCGGATACTGCATTGCGTGCAGGTGCGCGTATGCTGTCTGAGTTTTGCATTTCGCACGCGATGATTACGCGCCAACTGGACAATCTGCCAACGTTAGACGATGCGGTGCTTGAAGATGCCGTACGGATGGCTGACTTTGTTTTGCCCACAATCACTGCGGACTATCTCACTGCGCTTTCAAAAGAAATAGTTGATAGTAACCTCGAGTACGGTAACCTTCAGTACCGTAATGATGATTTGCAGAGAAAAGACCCTGCACTGCTTCGTTTTTTCAGAGGGCTGGAAGAATACAACCAATGCGATGCTTTTGCGGTGAGGTCGGCATATACGTTGCTGTATCGCGCCGCGAAAGAGAGTCTTCCGCACGTTCCAGGCAGTATTATGGCGCAAGTCGTTCAAGATATGGGCCCGAATGGGTCAGAGTCGCGGGAGAATAAGGCAGTAGCAATGTGGGAAGATATCGCGCGCACCAACGCCCAATATGTGGCATGGGTGACGTACACCCAAGAATTGCTCAGCAGCGTCTCGACCAGAAAAGTCTCGGCCAGAGCAGCGTGCGAGGCGGATGCTGTAGAGCACCCGATAATGCTCTACGAGATGCTTCGCCGCACCGTTGAGAAGAAATAGGTTCTAAGCAGTCGCGTTGATATACGCCAAATATTCTCGTTCGTCGCAGAAGTGCGTCTTTGCATCAGGCATGCAGCCCATGCAGGGCTCGCCGCCCTGAGGCTTGCCGTCGCGCAGCGGTACCTTATTCGCGAAGTCGCCGTGGTGCCTGATGCAGACGTCGTGGAATTCTTCCTGTTCGGGCGTCAGCTTGGCGACTTCGCAGCCTGCCAAGATAAGAATAATGAAAAAAACAGGAAACAGCTTCACCTAGATCTTCCCCACGAGGTTCAGCCCTGGCTTGAGCGTCTTGCCGCCCGGCGTCCAGCTGACCGGGCAGACTTCGCCCGGGTGCTTCGCGACATACTGCGCTGCCTGCAATTTGCGGAGGATCTCCGCGGTGCTGCGGCCGATCGAGTTGTCGTGGATTTCAAACCACTTGATTTTGCCTGCAGGGTCGATGATGAACGTGGCGCGCAGGCTCAGGCCGTTGTCTTCGTGGCCCGGGTGCTCGATCAGGGTGCCGTACGCCTTGCAAATCTCGCGCGACGGGTCTGCGATCATCGGGAACTTGATTTTCCGGATGGTCGCGCTGGCGTCGTGCCACGCCTTGTGCACGAATGCGGTATCGGTCGAGACGGAAAGCACTTCGGTGTTCATCTTCTTGAACGTGGCGTAGTTGTCCGCGAGCTCGCCCAATTCGGTCGGGCAGATGAACGTGAAGTCTGCGGGATAGAACGCGAGCACGATCCATTTGCCGCGCAATGACTTGAGCGAGATCTTCTTCTGCTTGTCCTCGTGATACACGTCTGCCGTGAATTCCGGCGCCTGTTGTCCTGGTTGCATAAGGTTCACCCCGTATGATGAAGTTTGGCGGTTCTATAAATACCTTTTTAGGAACCCTTTTATACCTCCTCTCCTTTATGAGCAATATGAATCGGTGGTTTATCGTTTTGGCAGCACTGTTATTGCTTGCCGGCGGCGTGTCCGCACGGTATGTCAATCCTGTGTACCAGGTCAAGCAGGCAGCGGTGCAGAACGCCGTTGCGTGCCGAACCACTCTTGAATGCTTCACGTCTGCGAAGGCGTTTAACGGCACGTGCCAGTCGGGCTATGTTATTGACCGCCAGCCTGCGTGCCGCAACCAGCTCTGCAACTTGTGCAAGCCCGACCAGATGCGTTTGCGCATCGTGTGCAGGTATGACGAAGACTGCATGTCGAAGGTCAAGTGCTCGAATCCGCTCAACACGCAGTGCGCGTACAACAAGTGCTCGTGCAGCGCCCAGCCGCGCGTCGAGTGCAAGCAGGACCACGACTGCGTCAGGCCGTTGTATCTCGCGGGCAACTTCCAGAAGATGAAGTGCGACCACGGCAAGTGCATCACGCCCAAGCCCTCGCAGACGCTCGCGCCGCAGTACAACATCCCTGCGAATGTCTCAGCGTACGTGCGCCCGCACTACTGATTTTCTTGAAGAAATAATAAAATAAAAAGAAAAATTACTGCGTAACAAGAATCTCGACATCGCGTCCGAAAATCTTCTTCAGCGACTCAAAGACAGGCTCCTTGATGAAGACCTTGGGCGGGATGGCGATCTTTGCCAGTGCCTTCTCAAACTCTTCCCATGAGCTGTCCTGCAGCGGTCCGAGCGAGCCGTCGCGGCCGATAACGGCCTTCTCGATGAGCTTTTCAGCCGCATCCAGGTTGCGCACGACAAAGGCGACGCTGCCGAGCAGCGTGACTTCGCCGAACTTGTCGCCGTACTTGACGCGCACGCGCGCTTGTTCGAGCTCGCGTCCGCGCTTGCGCTGGATGAATTCCACGAGGAACTTCAGCAGTTCCGCAGCAGTCTTGCGCGTCTTTTCGACGTCGGTCTTGGTGATTTTGCCCGCGTCATAGGCCTTTTTGGCGTCCAGGAACTCGTTCAGGAGCCTGAGCATGCGTGCAGGAACCTTGCCGGTCGAGACGAGCTTGTCTTCGAACAGCTCGATGAGTTCGGCTTCCTCGACTTTCTCCATGCCTTCGGTCTTGAGCGCGTCGCGGATGACGGTCGTGATGGTCTCGTACATGTTCAGGACCATTTCCTCTTCCTTGGTCTTCTCGATCTGCGTGAAGAGCTTCTTGAGGCGCTTCATGTACTTGTCCGAGTCGTCGAAGAGCTTGTCGAGTTCCTTGCCGGTGACGTCCTTCTTGACGCCGTGCTCGATGTCCTTGCGCGTCTGGATGACGTTCTCGAGCATCTTGACGTATTCTTCCTCAAGGAGCTTTTCCTTCTTGACGAAGAGCTCGCGCAGGACTTCGCACGTTTCCTTCGGCGCAGGCGGCGGCACGCCGTACAGCATGAGTGCCGCTTGCGTGGGCGTGAGGATGCTCCAGAAGAAGTCTTCTGTCGCGATGTCCTTCATCTTGAACTTGACGCGGTCAAGGCCCTGCTCGCCGGTGCTCATGTACATGTCGATCGCTTCGGGAGACGGCTTGATCTTGCCCATCTTGAGCAGCTGCTTCCACGGCATGAAGATGCCGCGGTCAAAGAACGGCACTCCGTCGCGCAGGAAGGTGAACATGACGGGGTTCGCCTCCCTGATCGCGTCCCAGAAGTCGGTCAGGATGTACGTCTGGATGTTGATTTTGTTCTTGATGCCGGTGATGTCGCCAGCGTCCATGCCCATGTTGATGATGATGGCGCGGAGCTTGTCCTTCAATTCGGCGCGCGTCATCTTCTTGACGTCCGTGTCGTCGATGACGATGAAGACGTCGATGTCGCTCTCCTTAGTCGAGCGGCCGGTGACGACGCTGCCTGCCAAAACGTACGCGACGATGTACTTTTCGAATTTCTTCAGGACCATGCTCTTGTGGATTTCCGCGATCTTGACCGCGCCCAGCATGCCGGTGTCGTAAATCGGCGCCGACATCGCGATGAGCTGCAGCCAGTCGTACTTGGCGTCAAAGCAGTTCTGCCAAAGCTCGCTGATAAGCAAGGTCTGCGGAACGAGCGAGGAGTCGATTTCCTTTGCCGTGGTGTCCATGATGGCGGTGAGCTTGTCTTTGAGCTCCTGCTTGGACATCTTGCTCGGCTCGGTGTCGTCGATAAGCACGAGGATGTGGTTTTTGTCCTTGATCTGCTCGTAGCGCTTCTGCTCTTCGGCGAGAACGTCAGGAGGAAGGTTTGCAGGCGGAGCGCGAGGCGGCGGCATCAGCGCGATGCCCTTGATGTACTTGTCGAATTTCTCGATGGCGGACTTTTGGAACTTGTCCAGCTTGCCTTTGAGCTCGACGAGCTTCTTCGCGACTTCAGGCGGCAGGCTTTGGTCCTGCGACTGCTGCGGTTCGGGAGCCTTCTTGTCTTCCTTCTTGGGTGATTTTGCCATTGTTAGACCTCCACTGTCTCGATTTGTCGTGTGATGGTGACCGTGCCGTTCGCGAGCTGCAGGAACGTGTTCCACGCGCTCGTGCCGGCATCCATGATGTTCTGCACAAACGCGAATGCGCGGTCGTGCAGGCCGTTGTGTGCGGGTTCGGGCAGGATGTTTGCGCCGATGCCTGCGATGTTGTGCGTCTTGATCGCGTCCATCCATGCGAGCGAGAACGCGAACGCCTTGGCTTCCTCGTCGTGCGCGTTGCCCAAGCTCTGCGTGAGCACGTGGCCGATTTCGTGGCCGACCGTCAGCATCAGGTGGTCCAGCGGAGCTGCGCGGACAAAGACCTGATTGACGCCCCTGCCGTTGCTGTTTAGGCTGAATCCCATCACGCCTTCGCTCCAGCTGCCGTCGTGCGCGATGTGCGCTTGCTTGAAGTCGCGGTCATTGAGGACGCTGATGACGATATCTGCAGGCAGTTCTTCGCCCGTTGTGGCGGTGAACGCTTCTTTGATGTCGTTCGCGATTTCCTCGGCATCACCGACGAATCTCGCCGTGCTGCCGGGCTTGAGGAACGTGTCTGCGGTAAAGTAGTCGTGCGGCGTGTGGCTCGTCAGGTATGCGCCTTTTGCCGAGCTGGGCACGTAGTTGGGAATCGCGACAGGCTCGCGGCGTTCGATGGATGCGCTGTTGACGACGCTGTCAATCGAGTGCGCGTACAGGTGGTTGGACGAAAAGTAGTCCTGCTTTTGCGCAGAATACGCGCTTCCGTACGCCATTCCGCCCGACGTTCCGTATCCGCCGCTCGAGCCTTGGTACATTTACTTGAGCTTCTCCTCAAGCGGCTTCTTTGCCGTGATTTTCTTGGCTTCTGCTTCGAGGTCGACGCCGAGGTCCTTCAAGGACTTGACGTGCATCTGCATCAGCTGTTCGACGATCGCGAGCAGTCTGCCGAGCTCCTGGCGTTCCTTTGCCAGGGTCGTCAGTGCGCCCTTGTGAAAGCCGACTTGTTCCGGTGAAGCATCATTCTTCTTGGTTGCCATACAGTCCTCCGAGTGACAATTAGGTCACACTAGGCTATTTTAAGCGTTCAGAGAATATAAATATGCTGGGACAAAAAAGTCATACTTTCAAAACTCGCCCAATCCGCGCTGAATAGGTCGTGCTTGCTTCATTGGCGCGCTCTTCTTCGGCGGTTCGATGCCGTCGAAGATCGGATGGCCGTATTCGCCGTCGTAGCCTGGCTTCCAGCGGATTTGCTGCGTCCTGTTTCTGAGGATTAAATCGACGATCTTGCCGTCGGCGTGCTTGCGCAGTTCTTCTTCAGACGCGTCCAGGAGGATGTTCAGCTCGTTGCCGAACTTCGCGACGATATCATAATACGCCTTGAACGTCTTTGGCGACGCGACAGGCGAGCCGATGGCGTGTCCGATGAGTTCGGCAAGCGGAATCAAGTTGCGGAAGGGTCGTGATTTGGCGTGTTTGGTGCCGACAGGCATGTCTGCGAGCGCTTCGACGCGGTGCGCGACGCCAATCGTGAGCGGTTTGGTGCATTTCGGGCACAACTTCTTCATCGCCAAGGATTCCTGCGGGCTCAGCACTACATCGCAGCCGCGGTGGCCGTCGTAATGGTACTTGCCTTCCTCAGGAAAGAACTCCAGCGTCTCGGCAATGCCGTCGCCGGTGCGAATCGCGGCGAGAATGTTCTTGTACGTGAGTTCTTTGACGTCAAACACGGTCGCTTCGCGCCCGATTCTCCAGGGCGTTGCGGAGTGCATGTCGGAAAACGAGACCATTTGAATGTCGTTCAGCTGTGAAAGCCGCCAATTCATCGCAGGGTCTGAGCTCAGACCCGTCTCAATCGCGTGAATGTGCTTGGTTTGGTCGTGAAAGCAGTCCTTCAACGCGTCATAGCCTGACTTGTCGCCGAACACGCCGAACCACGGCGTCCAGGCGTGCGCAGGAATGACCTCGATGTCAGGAGAAATCGAGCGCAAGTCCTCGACGAACTGGGCCGAGCTGATGCCGAAGATGGGCCGTCCGTCGTAGTCGAGCCGCCCTTTCTTGCTCAAGTACTCGGTGAACTGGTTTGCGACCTCACGCGAGGGCGCAAGCACCAAATGATGCACTCTGCGTCCCTTGCCGCCATCAGTATAAACAAGAGAAATCTCTGTTTGGTAAATAAAAGGAAAACCGGTCGCGGTTTTGTAGACGCCAGTGCCGTCCTCGCTGAGCTGTTTTAATTCAACAGCCCACTTCGGGTGCTGGAAGTCGCCCGTGCCGAGGACAGAAACGCCCTTGAGCCGCGCTCCTTTCTCCAATGCAGGAATGTCAATCTGCTTTGAGCAGGCACGAGCAAAACGGCTGTGTATGTGAAAGTCTCCGACCACCCGCATGGTTCAGAATGAATCGGCGTGCTATAAAATACTTACGCAACGTGGTGTTGCAGGTTGAGCGAAATCATCAGGAAGACGACGTAGAAGATGATGAGCGAGATGCCTTCGCGCCACGACAGCTTTTTGCCGCTTGCGATGAACGTCGCGAACAGGAACGTGATTGCGACCAGCAGTGCCGCGCTCGTCACGAAGATGAAGAATGAATCAGTGATGGGCTGGATGAGCGCGACAATCGCCAAGATGACGGTGGAGTTCACGACCACGCCGCCGACCAGGTCGCCGAGCGCGAGCGATCCGTGCCGCGACAGCGCGGCGCGCAGGCCAAACGTGAGTTCAGGTAATGATGTGCCCAGCGAGACAAAGATCAAACCGACCAGAATCGCGGGAACGGCAAGCTCGGAGGAAAGCTGGACGCCATAATTAACGACAAAGCGTGCACTGAAGAACAGCGCCGCAGCCGAGAGCGCAAACAGCACGAACGCGCCGAGCCCGGTCCAGGGTGAGACGTGGTCTTTGAGCGCAGGGTGCAGCTCTGCGTGTCCCGAAGCGAGCATTTGGTAAAAGTAAATCGCGAACGCGCCCAGCAAAATGAGCGCATCAAAGCGCGACAATTCTTGGCCGATGTACATCAATATCATCGGCAGCGCGGCAAGCGCGACCATGCCGTAGACTTCCTTGCGCAGCATTTCGCTCTCGATGCGGATGCCGCGAGCTAAAACGACAGTGATTCCGGCGACAAGCGTCAAGTCGGTGATGTTCGAGCCGATGATGTTTCCCAGCGAAAAGGCGGGATTGCCTGCGAGCGCCGAGCTGATGCCGACAAAGAGCTCAGGCAGGGACGTGCAGAACGACATCAGGATGAATGCCGCAATGAACTCGTTCATGCGCAGAAACGTCGCGAGCTTCACGAGACTTTTGACAAGAAACGTGCCTGCAATGACTAAGCACAGGCAGGACGCGATGAACAATCCGAGCGTGATGAGCACCATCTTTTTACGTGCTCTCCGCAGACAGAAGGTTATTTATACCTTTTGGTCTCTTTTTCGTCTATGAAGCAGCCGCACACGTCGCACGTGTTCGATATCATTCTCTGGTGGGTCGTCAGATTGCTCTATCTTTCCGCGCTCACCACGCTCGTGCCGTTTGTCGCGCACTTTATCGCGTCAGGCTCGCTTGCGCTGCCGGAGAACGTGCAGTACGTCCCGGGAGCCGCGTTCGGCATTCTGGTTATCTGCATCACGGTGCTGTTCATCCATTACCACAGCGTCGCGCACACGCTTGCTTCGCTCGGCTGGATGACGTTCGTTCCTGGACTCATCGCGCTGTTCTTCCAGATCGTGAGCCCGGAATCGTTCATCGCGACGCTGGAAACCGTCGGCATCGGCGCAGGGCTGGTGCAGAACGAGATTAAGGAATACATCAACTTTGTCGTGCCCAAGGTCTGGCTTTTCATAGCAGTCTATCTCGCATTGGGATTCATTCTGATTCACATTGCGGGAAAGATGGAGCGGGAGCACGCGCTGACTGCGCAGGTCAGGAAGCTTTTTGGGCCGCGCGCACGAATTCTTCGGAAGCACTGAGCAGGCGCTCGACGCTTGCTTTCGTCGTGGTATTGACGGGAATGACGTCCTTGCCGACCGCGAGCTGGACTTCTTTGACTTGCTCAGGAGTCGCAATGTCCAGTTTGGTCGCGGTGATGAGCATGGGCATGCTGAACAGGTCGCGCACTTGCTTGAGCAGTTCGAGCTGGGCAGGCAGCATGTAGCCGCACGTCTCGGTCGGGTCAATCACGAAGAGAATGACGGTTGCGAGGTGCTTGAGCGCGAGGATTGCCTGCTTCTCGATGGCGTTGCGCTTGGCAAACGGCCGGTCGAGCAATCCAGGAGTATCGACGAACTGCAGTCCTTTCGCGTAGCCGAACATCAATTGCTTGGTCGTGAACGGGTACGGCGCGATCTTGGGCTGCGCATGCGTTAATGCTTTCAACAGCGTGCTTTTGCCGACGTTCGGGTAGCCTGCGATGACTACGGTCGGCATATCGGTCTTGATGGTGGGGAATTCGCGGAGAATCTTGCGGCACTGTTCGAGATAGGCGAGCTCTTTCTTGATTTGCTTCAATACGGAAGCGGCTCTGCCGTAGAACGAGTTGCGCGCGTACGTGATGGAGTCCAGGTCGCGGGCCCTGCGGATCTTGTCGCGCGAGATTTTGGCGAGCTTGCGGATCTGTCCTGCGGCCCAGTCGACTGCGCCCAACGACTTCTTGTACAGGTCCTGGTCCATCGTGCAGCGCACGAGCTCCTGGTAGAACATGGGCATCGTGTTCAGGCTCGGGAATGCCTCGACGACGCCGTCGAGCTTGTTCACGAGCGTGTCGGTCGCGACCACGATCTTCATCATTTCCATCTTGTTCGACTTGAACAGGCGGTTCATGCCTTTGTTGGCCATGGAGCCGCGGTGCTTGCTTGCGGTCTTGCGCGCCTTCAGGAAGGCGGTGGCTATCAGCTCATCCGGCGTATCGACGTTACCGATGGAAAGATGCATACGCTAAGAACGCGAAGAGCGGTATATAAGGCTTAGGGAGCACTGCCGGATGACTTCAGCCAGGCATACGTCTTGGCAAGCCCTTCTTTCAGCGACGTTTTCGGCTCCCATGCGAGCGCTTTCCGCGCCGCGGTGATGTCGGCGAGCGAGTGCTCGATTTCCCCGGGGCGCGCGTCTTCATACTTCGGCTGCAGGCTCTTCTTGCCATTGACTGCAATGGACTCTTTTGCGAGGTCGTTGATGGACGTTGCCCTGCCGCTGGCGATGTTGTAGGTGCTTCCGGGCGCGAGCGGGGTGACGAGCGCGGCAGAGATTGCGTCCGCAACGTCGTCGACGTAGACGAAATCGCGGGTTTGCGTACCTGCGCCGAGAATCGTGGGCGATTTGCCTTGGCGCACCGCCTCTAGGAACTTGCCGACGACGCCCGCATACTGATTTGTCGGGTCCTGTTCGGGCCCGTAGACATTGAAGAAGCGGAAGATGACCGTTTCAAGGTCGTGCGCTTTCGCGTACGTCCTTGCCATGTCTTCTGCGGCGCGCTTGACGACGCCGTACGGCGAGGTGGGAATCATGTGGTCCAGGTCGCATTCGCGGGTCGGCCTTTTTTCCACGTCGCCGTAGACTGCCGCGCTCGAGGCGAAAATGACTTTCTTGATTTTGCGCTGGCGCGCGACTTCGAGCACTTCGGTCGTGCCGTCCACGATCTGGTCGATGTACGCGCGCGGCTGGTCGTAGGATTGGGGGACGGAGATGGGTGCGGCGAGGTGGACGATTGCGTCGAACTGCTCGGTCATCTTCAACGTGGAGTTCAGCAGATTGGGTGTCTCGATGTCGTGATTGAGAACAAGGTCTCGGTAGCCTGCATTCTGGTCTTTGTAGGTTTCTTTGGCGAGCTTGTTGAGCAGCTTGTCGCGCCTGCGCGAAGGCTCGCCTGCGGAGAGGTCGTCGAACGCGATGACGTGATGTTTTTGTTCGAAGAGCTTGTGGATAAGATTGTAGCCGATGAAACCGGCGCCGCCGGTGACAACAATGCGCATAGACGTGTAATCGCGAAACGTTTTAAATAGCTTATGCTTCTGTACTATATAATGGGTGGCTTCGGGCAAAGCATTGACATCGGCAAGGATCTCGAGAGAGAAAAGAAGTTTGAGGAGATTCAGCGCCAGCAGGAAGAGCTGAGGAACCAAGAGCTGAAGAAAGAGGAGCCGAAGCCGGAAGAGCCCAAGAAGGAAGAGCAAAAAGAAGAAACGACTGCTTCTGTTGAGGAACCGCCTGCGAAAGAGCCCGAACTGCGCTTGAACAAGCCCGAGCCGAGCGCAGAAGAGCTGCTGCAGGATGCCGAACCTGAAGAAGCCGAAGAGGACGAGCCCGAACCCTCGCTCGCGAAGATTCCTGACCCGACGGAAGAGGACATCGAGGCAATCATGACCAAGCATGTTCCTCACCGCAAGGCGCGCAGGACGTTCTGGGGCGCGATTGTCGCGTATCGTATGCTTATCATCGCAATCATTGTTCTCGCGTTCAGCGGCTGGCTCGTGCTTCACGCGCAGCAGCCTGCGCAGACGGGCGCAATCACGCAAGAAACGCCGCAGCCTGCCGCTCCTGCGCCGGTTCCGAACGTGACGGTGCTTGAGATTTCCGAAGACGGCGCTCCGCGCGTGGTGGATGTCGGAACGCCGGTGGAGGCAGTAAGCAGTGCCGCTGCAAGCAGCGTCAACTCGGTGAGCGCGGCTCCGCAAACAGCTCCTGCGCCTGTGAACAATCTGCAGAATATTCTCGCGAGCGGCCTGAATTAGCGCGACTTGAGGTATTTTGCCCGGGCCGCGGCAAGCGCGTCGCGCGCTTCCGAGCCGCTGATGATATCATCCTGATTCTTGTCCGCGAGCACGTATTTTTCCAGCAAACTGTGTTCGTCGAAGTTGCCTTCCTGCTCTTCGAGGAAGAACAATGCTTCTTTCCACTGCTGCGCGCCGTCGCTGGCGATTGTGAACTTCACTTCGCCGTGCTTGGTCGCGAAGCGCAGCTCGTTCTGCAGGTCGAGCACGTCGAGCGTCGGCCGCTTGTACCACTGCCACCCTTTGTGTCCTGCGTACGCGAGCGCGGCGCACAGGACGATGCGTTTGATCCAGCGCGGCAGGAGGGTTCGGCACTTCCGCCGCCACGGGACATAGGGCGTAGTGCACGGCGGCTGGTAGGTTGTGGTCGGGATGCGCGCGCCGCGCACGATGTCCTCGATGATGTCGATACGTTCGATGTGGTATTCGCGGTGCGACGCGTCGAAGACGCGGTTTGCAGGATCGACCTGCATGATGCGGTCAGGCAATTCGACGATTGCGCAGGCGTGGTTGGTTTCCTCGCCGCGCTCGTTCAAGGAGACGCGCGCGTATTTGGTTTCTAAGCCGAGCTTTCTGCCGAGCGCGACATACACGCCGGACAGGTCTCCGCAGATTCCTTTGCGTTCGCG
>JBGPHE010000020.1:0-13789 GCA_041484255.1 Candidatus Nanoarchaeia archaeon | reverse complement strand
TTGCACTGCAGGGCGGACGTTCCAGGCGCAGGTCCATGTCGATGCGTCGGTCTTGTCGCACTGCGTCGCCTGCACGGTGTTGCCGAGGCCGAGCGTGTGCAGGTCGAGGAATGCGTTGCGCTTGTCAAAGCCTGAGCCTGACTCGGTGAAGATTGCGATGATGGTGCCGTTTCTGCCGAGCAGCGGCGTGTTGTCGTCGTCCACGAACTGCGTCGTGATGCGCGTCGCGACCGGTGCGGTGTCGTCAATGCCGACCGTGCACGTCAACGGCGTGCTTGCGGTGTTGCCGATGAGGTCGCGCGCGTCGACCGTGACCTGGCAGGTGCTCGGCGTCGTGACCGTGACTGCGCGCCAGAGGAACCATTCGCCGCTCTGGCTTGTGGCGGGCTTCCTGCCGAGCGCGGGATTAAGCTTGGAGAGGTCTGCGGTCACTGAGCTGGGCAAGACGTCGACGTCAGGGATCCTGACCGCGACATCGGCGACGATGGGCTGGCTGCTGCGGACGTGCGACAGCACGAAGCCGTCGCTGTCGCGGAGCTCGAGCGTCTGCGCAACGGGTTTGCGTGAATCGATGATGATGTCCTTGCACGTGGGCAGGCTTTGGTGATTGAGATAATCAGTCGCGACGGCGCAGACCGTGACGCGCGCCGCGGATTGGCTGGGCGTGAAGACGATGCTGCCTTGCTTGCTGCACTGCGTGAGGTTTGCGCTGATGCCTGCGACCTGCACGCTGTTCGCGGTGATGTTGATGAGCTTGATGCCGGAGCAGTCGGTGAGCTTGCCGGTCTCGCGGCCGTAGTCCTCGACCGCGTACGTGACGGTGGTTGGCACCGGGGCGCCGGTCATGTTCGGGCTGATGCCGAATGCGATGACTTTGGGCGCGAGGAAGTCGACCGTGAGCGTCTTGTTCTGCTCGGCGATCTTGTTATTCTCCGCGTCGAAGAGCGCGACGGTGTAATCATCGGTTCCTGCGTAGACCAAATCTTGCGTCTTGTACGTGCACTGCTCGATGTTGTTCGCCTGCGCGACGCAGCCGTCCATGAACATGTACGTTCCGCCGTTCGAAATCCTGGCTCGTTGCTTCGCGACTTCGGGCGTCGGATTGCCGAGCATCTGCGCGAGGAGTTGCACGGTGAGCTCGTCGTCTTCCTTGGCGAAGTTCGGAACGTTATCGCGTCCTGAGAACTTTTGCACGGTGAGCAGGTTGTCCGCGAACGCGACCGGAAGCGCGAGCAGCATCCAGACGGTCATCCAGACGAACAATTCCAGCAGTTTGGCGGTTCTCATTGGATAATCCTCGGCTTGAGCAGGTCTTGGTATTGGCTGGAATACGTGTATAGGCTACCCATGACGTCCAGGTCTTCAATCCTGCGGCTTGCCTGCGGGACTTTGTCCAGCGCGAAGTAGATTGTGTAAAACTCGACGCCCTTGGCCTTCTTCAGGTCGTCATCGGTGACGGTCCAGTCGAATTCCGCGTAGCCGGACATCAGCGGGCTCGCCGTGTTGTCGAAGACGATGGGCTTGGGCGGGATGATGAGCGTCTTGTGCTTGAACAGGCCGGTGCGGATGCGGCGCGCGTTCGGCGGGATGATGAGCGCGGGCGACGGGTAGAGGAATGTGTAGATGGTCGCGTGATACGTGCCAGGATACACGGCGATTCCTTTGGAGTTGTCCTCGGGAGGGTTGCCGCACGGGATTGCTGCCTTGGAGAACGGCGAGCCGCACACGTCGCCCAGCACGGTGATGGGTTCCTCGAACGGCTGGCCGGTGCGCTGGAGCATGATGATGCTGTGCTCGCGCGCGTTCTGTGCTTCAGACTGCGAGGAGTCAAGCTGCCAGTTGCCGGCAATCTTCTTGAGTGGCCATTTTCTCAATGAAAAGTCAACGGGATAAGGGACGCCGAGCACGAGATCCACGTTCTTGTCGGTCGCGTCGAGCACGTCAAAGGGTTTGACCGCGGGCGCATAGTCAGGATGGCTTGCCGAGACAAAGCCGCCGACGCAGCGCGGGAACGCGGTGCGCAGCACGCCTTCGACAGAGCTTCCGAGCGCGCAGGATTCTGCGCCGCAGCGGTAGACGATTTCCGCGCTGTCCACAGGCTGGCCTGCGCTCGAGCGCACGCTGACTGTGACATTGCCGCCGGTGCGCTGGTCGGGGTCGCACAGCAGCGAGGCTTGCTGCGTGATGTTGATTTGCGGCAACGGCGAGTCGAGCGCGGCCATCGGGATGTTGTTGCGCATGTTTTCCTCGAGGAAGAATCGGAATGAGTATCCTTCGCCGCCGTATGCGGTCGGGCTGGTGACTTCGACGAGCACGGGATAGCTGACGTCGTAGACGAAATTGTAGCGGCGCACGCCGAACAGCAGTCCGCCGAGCGTGCTCGAGAATCCTTCGGGCTGGCAGAGCTGGCCGTTGCAGTTCAGGTCGAGATACGGCTTCCACCAGGGCAGGTAGGAGAACTTCACATCCAGCGACGGGTGCAGCGTGAGCTCGGGCACGGTGAAGCCGCGGTTGTAGAGGATTTCGTAGAGCTTCTTGTCTTTGCCAGACGGCGCAGGCAGGAACTGGTAGTTGCCGGTGTTCATCACTTTGAGCAGCGGGATGTAGCCGGTGAGCATTTCCTGGACTTTTTGGAGCACGCTGTACTTGATCCAGAACGTGCCGGCGCCGAAGCCGAAATCAAGGTCGGAGACGGGCGGCAATGCGTCGGGGTCGGCGCGTCCGAAGACGTCGATGAGCGAGCGCGTGGCGTGCTCGAGGAACGAGCTGTTCGCCTCGAGGTTGGTGATGTCGGTGGAGAGCTGGTAGATCTCGAACAGGTTGACGGGCAGCTCGGCGACGTAGTCCTTGAGCGCGAAGGTCTCTTCGGCGTGGCGCACGTCGAGCGGGTACGTCAGGAGGACGACGACGCCTGCGCGCGTGACGCGCGTCTCGGGTTTCATTTCGCCTGAAGGCGTGATGACGAAGCCCTGCGCCGAGAACTGCTCAAAGCCGCGGAAGCAGGAGGGGAGGTTGTCCGTGAGATACTTGTCCATCTGCGCTTCGATGGACGGAGACTTGCATATGCCGCGCGTCTCCTGTTCTGCCGCGCGCGTCAGGCAGGGCTGTTCGGTCGCGAATCCGCAGCCGCTTCCCGTGCACGTGTTGGGCGACTTCAGGTACCACCAGTACGGCACTTTCAATTGAGAGTCAGGAGCGAACTGGACTGCCTCGCCGTCCGTGGGCTCTGCGGGGTTGAAGCGCTGCGCAGGGTCAATGTAGCCGCCGCGCGCGCCGAGCGCGGCAAGTCCTTGCCGCGCGGTTGTCTTCAGGCAGTCCTGCACGAACTGCTGTAATGGCTGGACAGTCGCGGCGACTTCCTCGACTTTCGGCACTGCTTCTTCCGAAGGGATGAGGCTGCTGCGCTGGGCGTACAGAACAAGCCCAATGGCAACTAGGAGAATAAGCCCTATGATGATGAAGAGCGTCAACTGCCCTTGTTTTGTCATACCATCCCCTTTTTTTACTATGCACGGGAAAACCGCACTTCAGTATTTAAACTTAACGGTCTGCTGTCGACGATAAATGTCACCTTTTCAGAAGGACGATAAATATTTATATACGGTCTTCCGGAACGGGCAGGTATGGTTGTCGGGGATTTGGTGGACTACTTGCGCGAGCATCTCGCGCTGGGCTACGAAATCAATGATTTGAAGCTCCAGCTCGTGCGCTACGGCCACTCGCCCAAGATGGTCGAGGAGGCGATGGAAATCGTCCGCAAGGACGCGCTCGCCGAGCTTCCCGCGCCCCCTGTTCCCGGCGGCATTGCGTCGATGGCGCACGTCTGGCTGATTACTCCTGCGCTGCTCTTCGTGCTGCTGTTTTCTGTCGCGGTTGTCGTCGCGCTGCTGAGAAGTTCGCCGTTGTAAGAATTCTTTAAGTGGGTGAAAGACCGTCAGAGAAGGCAAGGATTCTAGGATACCTTGTGCGTTACGTTTTTACGGAGTCTACTTTCGTGCGTATGGCGGGAGAAGATCGTTCTTCAGAGAATTCTGCTTCCATTGTTGAATGTGCTCCCTCTGCTGCTGTTCTTTCATTTCTTTCTGGTGTTGTCTTCCCGCAAGCCAAAGATAACCTAAGCCGCTAAAAGTCGCGACAATTCCAGTTACGACGACTGTGGCAATGACTTTTTCGCACAGTGTCATCGGCACAGAAGGTTCGTGTGCAGGGGGTGCTTGTGTAGGTGCAGAGTCTTCCGACGTGGGCATATTGTACGCCCGCATCTCTTCATAGTCATACATTGCGACTACACCTGCGCTCGTTCATGTTTAGTTACCATCATTTTGCTGAATATAAATCTTGTGGAACTTTCACCTTGTCGACGGTTTGTACTGGTGCTTGTCGTACTATTCAAACAATTCCTAGAAGTAGGCATCACTTGCGGTATTCGACTGAGTAAACAGTCAACGCCGCATTCTGCACGACGACGTCGAGCGCGAAGTCCTGGCTGCTGACGCCTTCGCCGCAGTGCACGCACGCCGCGGTGAAGGTGCCGTCGTCATTGACGCGCACCAGATCGCTGTCGAACAGGAGCGTGCGTTCGCTGCCTGTGACCGCGTACGCGCGGACCATGCCGCCACCGTCGATCTTTCCGGAAATCGAAAGCGCTTTCGGCGTCGCATCAAGGTGAACTGCGCGCGAGCCTGACTCGGTGAACGCGAAGTTGACGTCCTGCATGATCTTCGGCTCGGCCGTGACTAAACCAAAGACGGTGGGACGAAAAAAGACCAGAAAGCTGAAAAGCACCAGCAGTACTGCCGCAGCAATGATGTGCGTCGTCGCGTGGACGCTGTGTGAAGATGTCGGAGCTTGCAAACCCTGATATGTCTTGACGAGCTGGTCGTATGCCAGCTCCTTGTGCATCGGGTCGAGGTTTGAGGAAGAAATCTGATTGTAGATGTCCAGCATCTGCTTGTAGCCGTCCGCAGCGCCGTCGTTGTCGCTCTTGTTCAGGCTGTCCTGCGTGGCGTGGAAAGAATCAACGAATTTCTGCACCAGCTCTATCGGTTCGTCAGCCATATGGGCATTCCTGTGCGAATTCAGGTATTTAAGCGTTGTGGTGACGGCAAAGTATTTATACTTCGTTGTCCGCGCGCAATGCATGGCAGACCTTCTGCCCGAGCGGCAGTCTTCAGGAGCAACGCGTTGTCCGAAGTGCCGTAAAGCGTCGCTGCAGTTCATCGAGGCCACCGGCGAAGTGGTCTGCACGAACTGCGGATACAAACAAATCGTAACGAGGAACTAAATGCCCGCAAAACCGCCCAAGGCCCAGCGCGTCGGCATCTTTGTCGACGTGCAGAACATGTACTATTCTGCGAGGCATATTTACAATTCCAAGGTCAACTTCAAGGCATTGCTCAACGAAGCGGTCGAGGGCAGGACGCTTGTCCGCGCGATCGCGTACGTCATCCGCACCGAGGACTTCTCGCGCGAGGAGTTCTTCAAGGTGCTGGGCAATATCGGCTACGAAGTGCAGGCCAAGGACGTCCAGACGTTCGCCGACGGCAGCAAGAAGGGCGACTGGGACATCGGCATCGCGATGGACATGATCGAGATGGCGCCGCGCCTGGACACGCTCGTGCTTGTGTCGGGCGACGGCGATTTTGTTCCTTTGGTCGAGCACCTGAAGCGCGCGCTCGGCTGCCGCGTCGAAGTCATCGCGTTCGGCAAGTCTGCTTCGGGCAAACTGCGCGAGGCAGCGGACAAGTTCACCGATATCGACGTCGAGTCGAGAAAATTCCTGATTACTGGCGCGCGCCAGGAAGCGCCGCGCCCCCGCGGACCGACCGGTCCGATAGAGACGCACCACCGAGGAATGGAGCCGCGCGAATTGCCGCGGCCTGCTCCGCGCCCTGCGCCTGCGCCGCAAAAACAGGGAGGCGACCGCAGTGCTCGAAATCAGCGCAGATAATTTTGAAGCGGAAGTCGAGCAGAGCAAGATTCCTGTCGTGATCGACTTCTGGGCGGAATGGTGCTCGCCGTGCAAGCAGTTCGCTCCCACGTTCGAGAAAGTGGGCAAGCAGATGGAAGGAAAAATGAAGTTCGCCAAGTGCGACATCGACGCCAATCAGGATTTCGCGCAGTCAAACGGCATCATGTCCATCCCGTGCATCGTCGTGTTCAAGAACGGCCAGGAAGCGGGCAGGATTGTCGGCAACCAGAGCGAGAGTTCGTTCGTGCAGCAGTTGAAGTCGCTGCAGTGATTTCTTAGTGTTCGAAGAAGTGGATGACGGCCCAGATGACTCCGATGCCGAGCAAAAAGAAGAGCAGCTGGATTGCCGCCTTGTCGAGCTTGGTCGTCTTGTGCAGTTCGGGGAGCAGGTCGACGGTCGCGATGTAGATGAACCCGCCTGCCGCGAACGGCACGAGATAGGGCGTGATTGACGGCACGCTCGTGGCGAAGAAGTATGCGAGCACGGCTCCTGCGACTGCGGTGAGCGCGGAGATGAAGTTCCACAGCAAGGCCTCGCCGGGCTTGAACCCTCCGTAGATGAGCAGGCCGAAGTCGCCCAATTCCTGCGGGATTTCGTGGCAGATGATTGCGATGGTGGTCACGATGCCGAGCGGGACATTGACGAGGTACGCGATAGCCATCGCGACGCCGTCGGTGAAGTTGTGGATGCCGTCGCCGAACAGATTGAGATACGTGAACGGCTTCTTGACGTGCTTGTGGTGCGCGTGGCCGTTCGTCGCGTGCGTGTGCCGTTCGCATGCCGCGCTGTGGCAGTGATACCAGGACAGGAAGTTCTCGAAGATGAAGAACGTGACGATGCCGACCAGCACGGGAACAAAGACGCCGTCGGGCGAGTGCGCAATCGCTTCGGGCAGCAGGTCGAGGAATGCCGCGCCGAGCATTGCTCCCGAGGCGAAGCTGACGAAGACGAACATCAGCTCCTGGACGAGTCCTTGCTGTAAGAACAGCGTCACGGCGCCGATGAACGAAATCAGGCTGACGATGAAGACCGAGATAAGAATATACGCGAGGATGCTCATATTAGCTGTTTTTCCTTCTGCTCCTATAAAAAGCTTTTGAAGAAAGGATTAAAAACACGAGGCGCTCGCGTCCTGTTATGCTGGAGCTTCCTGCCATTGTCGTCAACTGCAAGGCGTACGAGAAGGCGACGGGCGACAAGGCGATTCGCATCGCAGAGACCTGCGAGCGCGTCGCGAAGCACGCCGAGGCAAGTATTATAGTCGCCGTTGACGCCGCGGATATCTATCATGTGAGGATGGCGGTGCGCATTCCGGTGTTCGCCCAGCATATTGACGCCGTCGAGCCGGGAGCGCACACGGGCGCCATTCTTCCCGAGGCGGTCAAGGAAGCAGGAGCGGTCGGCACGATTCTCAATCACTCGGAAAAGAAGCTTGCGTTGCCGTTGCTGAAGAAATCCATCGAACGCGCAAAGAAAGCAGGATTGCTGACGCTGGTCTGCGCCGCGACGCCTGACGAAGCGAAAGCGATAGCCGCGTTCAAGCCGGACATGATTGCGATTGAGCCGCCGGAACTCATCGGCGGTACGGTTTCCGTCAGCAAGGCAAAGCCTGAAGTCATCACGGCAACGACAAAAGCCATCAAAGGCATTCCCATTCTCTGCGGCGCAGGCGTCAAGACGAAAGAAGACGTCGCCAAGGCGATGCAGCTCGGCGCGCAGGGCATTCTGGTCGCCTCAGGGGTCGCGCTTGCCAAGAATCCTGAGCAGGTGCTGAAGGACTTCGTGTCGGCGATGCGCAAGTTTTAAATAGAAAAGCATTACACTTGATGTAACATGAAGCGATTCCTCGTGCTCGCGGCGGTTCTTTTGCTCGCGGCCTGCGGCACGCCGCAGCCTGTCATCGGCCCGCTCGGCGGCATCCACACGCACGCGGACTTCAAGGTCTACTTGGACGGCAAGGCGATTGACTTCGCGAAGCCGCAGTACATGGTCAAGGCGAAATACGTGCACGTGGAGGACATGGACGGCGACGTCATCCATTTCCACGCCACCGGCGTCACGATCGGCGAATTCTTCCGCACGCTCGGCATGAAGTTCGACAACAAATGCTTCGTGAAGGACGGCAAGAACTACTGCACCGACGCCCAGAACACGCTCAAGTTCTACGTCAACGGAGAGCCGAACGAGTTCTACGGCGACTACCTGACCAGCGATTTGGACAAGATTCTCATCAGCTACGGCCCGAAGGACGAGGATGTCTCCGCGCAGCTCGCGAGCATCACGGACAAGGCGAAGACACAGTCCAGTCCTGAAGGCGACCAAATGGACTTGTCAAAGATTGGGTGACTCGTGCGCAAAGCACTTTTCTTGATACTCGTATTGATTCTTGCAGGCTGCACGGCTCCCGCGCCCCAGCACGACATGGCGCACATGATGGAAGCGGGCGACCCTGCGCAATACTCGGTCTCGATTCTCACGTCGCCGTCAGTGCCGGTGCCGGACCAGAATGCGACGCTGCGCGTCGCAATCGCGCACGCGGACGGCACGCCGGTACGCTTTGAAACGATGCACACGCGATTGCTGCATGTGATGATAATCCGTGATGACCTCCAATACTTTGTCCATTTGCACGCGGGCAATGAGGCTGCGGGCGCAGCGAGCGGTACGTTTGCGCTCGAGCACGTCTTCCCTGCGCCGGGAAAGTATCGCGCGATGGTCGAATTCATGGAAGACGGCAAGGCGATCGCGAAGCCCGTTGACCTGGTCGTTCCGGGTGCGTATGAGCCTGTGCCGCTCGGCACGGACTTCTCGCGCATCAAGATAGTCAACAACTACACAGTCACGCTCACCGCCCCTGATTCGCTGTCTGTCTGGGGGCAGAAGATGTTTGTCTTTACCATCAGCAAGGACGGCGTTCCGGTCGCGAACCTTGAAGACTATCTGGGCGAGAAGATGCACCTCGCAGTCTGGGGCGAAGGGCTGAGTCATTTTGAGCACGCGCACCCTGCGGAAATGCGGCCGGGCGGAACCATGTTCCACCTGCGCTTCCCGTCGCCCGGGCTGTACAAGCTGTATCCGCAGTTCCAAATCAACGGAACGGTCATGACTGCAGAATTCTTGGTGAAGGTCGACTGATTACTGGATCTGCACGAAGATTTGGTGGACCTTGTCGTACACCGTCGGATTCTTGGGATCGCACTCGCCCGCTTCTTCGGGCGCGATGCCTGCGAAGACGCAGACGTTGAACACGGCGAGCGTCTTGGGCGGCATCTGCGTGCCGTCTACCGTGGGAGCGACGCGGACGTGCAGCGGAACGACTTCGTACGCGTTGCGCGCGATCATGATAGGGCCTTGCAGTTGGAAGTTGCCCAGCCAGGTCTTTTCGACCGCTGCCTGGTCGTAGCCGGTGTCGAGCCGCTTGCCTTGCTGGTCAAACACGCCTGCGAAGTTGAGCTTCACGGTGAAACCTTGCGTTTCCTGGATGTTTCTGATGCCGAGGCCGTACGCGAGCTCCTTGCCGACGGCTGCGGTCTGCGTGTTGATGGGGATTGCGACGAGCTCGTTGCCTTCGCGCAGCAATGACTCGATCTGGTTCTTGGTCTGCAAATCAATGCCGCCCTTGATGGTCTCGGCGCCTTGGAAGAACTTCCACAGCAACGACATGCCGCCGATGAAGATGATGATGGACAGGATGATGAGGACGAGGACGGTGAGCGAGAGCTCCATGCCTTTCTTGTTCATCGTTACACGTCCGGGCTCAGGAGCACGACTTTGTTCAGCGGGCGGGAGAAGTCTGCCTGCTTGGTCTCGTTGTTCTGCGTGTACGCGTACCAGACGCGCAGCGTGAGCGAGCGCTCGTCTTCCGCGACGGGCTGGGGCTGGATGGTGAGGTTGACTGCGGCGGTCTGGCCTGCGGTGTCGAGCGTCTTGTCTGCGTTCAGGTACGCGATTTCCTGCGTGCCGTCCAGCAGGCGGATGTCTTTGATAGTGATGGAGCTGACCGAGTCTTGTTTTTGGTAGAGCTTGAATTCGAGCGAGAACCGGTCGTGGCGGACATTGAACGGCGTCGGGTAGACGTAGCGGTCCTGCAAATGCACGGCGCCGATGTCGCGGTCGTCGAACAATGCCTGCTGCTGCGTCGCAACGCCGGGTTTCATTTCGACGAGGCAGTTGGTGCCGATGCAGCCGTGCGTCGTGTACGTTCCGCCGCCCGAGCAGCTGCCGCAGTCCTGCGGGCACGTGCACTTGTTCTTGCCGCCGTCGCAGACGCCTGAGCCGCACACGCCTGACTTAGGCTGGTGCGCGCAGTAGTAGTTGGTTTCCGGCCCGCAGACGTCTTCGGTCGCGGCATTGCCGTCGTCGCAGTTGCCGCAGCCTGAGGGCTTCTCAGGGCGGGCCCAGACAAACTTCAATGACTGGTATTGCTGGTTGATGGTGATGCTCTTGGGCGAGCTTGACGTTCCCGAGGTCAGGACATAGTCGAGATACACGGTGAGCTGCAGGTTGGTGAGCTCGCCGTCCGTGTCTGCGGTCGGGAAGTCGAGGATGACATACGTCTTTGCTTTTGCGCCTTGCGACAGCGGAAGAGAAATGCTCTGGTCTGCGAGCTGCACGGTTCGTCTATCGGAAGTCATACCGGTAACTGCGAGCCTTGTTATCTTGAGGTCGCTCGTGCCTGTGGCGAGCGTGTTGATGCCGAAGTCAAGCTCGAGCTGGTCGCGCTTGAGGTTGAAGGGCTGGTTGAACGTAGTAGTCGAGCTGATTTTGCTGCCGCCTGCCTGCAGTTCGCGCGTGAGCGTGATGGGTTTCTGTGTTGCGGCAGGAATGTCTGCGGTGCAGTCGTTCTGCGCGTTGCACTGCTTGACGAGATACTTGCCGAGCTTGCCCGTGCAGCTGCCGCAGTCCTGCGGGCAGGTGCATTCGTTTTCTTTGCCGTCGCACACGCTGTTGCCGCACTCGTTCGGAACCGGGTTCCAGGAGCACTTCTTGTCCACGCACGCGCCGGTGAAGTGCGGCTTGACACAGTCCGTGTCCTTGCGGCACTCTGCTTTCGTGCAGCCTGCAAGGATGAGGAGTAGTGCGAGAATGCCGATGAAGACAAACGGGTTCTGCCTCATTTTGAATTTTCGTTCACTTCGGGCTATATAAATATTGCTCAGAAGGATTTACTGGTGCTTGTTGTTGATGCCGAGCCAGTCATGGAGCGGGCAGTAGCTCGCGATGCTTTCGAAGATTGCCCAGAGCCCGATAACGACGACGAGCCAGTCCGGCCAGCTGTCCATGAACCAGGGCGAGAACGGGCTGAGCACCCAGACGCCGAGGACAAAGCGGAAAATGCGGTCCAGCTTGCCGAGGTTTTGTTTCATCGGAGTTGCTCGAATTCTGACAGGATGATCCAGGCGAACAGCAGCATGATGACCGCGCCGGCAACGATATACCAGACGCCGTCCGAGAAGGTGTTCGCGATGGATTGGTAGAGTCCCCAGCCGACGAAAGCGGTGCCGAGCCAGAGGAACTTGTCGAGCACGATGCGCATGATCTCGAATTCCTCGGTGTGCGTCAGCCTGCGTTTCATCTTTGCCATGGTTAACTCAGTGCGATATTGAAGCGCTTGGTCTGCATCGTGGTTTCCGGGCTTCCCCAGTCCACGCTCTGGCAGTCGTCGTTGCCCTGGATGACCTGCATTTCCATCAGGTACGTGTCCGGGCGCGCGTTCGCGATCTGCAGGGTGACGGGAGAGACTGCGATGTCGCCTGCGGGAACTTCAAATTGTGCGAGGAGGCGCGGGAACCAGTTCTCGCCGCCCTGCGCCGAGTCTCCGGTGTTGCTTTCGCCGCCCACAAGCACGTCGTTCTTGCCATTGACGCAGTATTCTCCTGTCGTGAACGGGTTCTTGCAAATCATCGCGATCCTGAAACAGCGTGGTTTTGACGTATCGGTGTTTCTGGCGCCGATGTGGAAGTCGAGGCGTTCGCCGCGCTTGACTTCAAGCTCGGTGCCGCGGTCCATGACGACCAGTTCGCCGGTCTCTTCGAGGTTCTTCTTGAGCTGCTCCTTGATTTTGGCGAGCTCGCCGGTGAAGATGTCAGTGCCGCCCTTGAACAGGTTCTTGATGAAGAAGATGGCAAGGCCGAGCACGGTGATGGCGATGATGAGGACGACGATGGCGGTGATGGACAGTTCCAATGCCGCCTTCTTGTTCCAACGCATAAAGTACACCTCTTTCGTATAGGGTCGGTGATAACCACCTCGGTATATAAACTTTTCTTCAGGATATTTGTCAGAAGCTTCTTAAAGAGCGCTTTTCCACTTCTGCGTATGACCAATAGCTGGCTTGACCCGTTCAGCATGCAGAATGAGGCGCGTGAAGCGCTGTCGTTCTGGTACAAGAACGGCGTGTGCAGCGGAAGCGAAGCGATTACGTGCAATCGCGCATATGACGTCTACGTCGACGGCGGCACCTTGCGCATCGCGGCCTCGCACCGGCAGGGCGTGGTCGGCTTCCTCTATATAGATACGCTCAACACGCCGAAGGGGCTGGGCAAGGCGCACTTTGTCCCGTTGGGCAAATCGCCGTATGCGCTGGCGATCGCCGAGCGCAAGGTGAAGCGGGCAGAGACGCCTGTCGCGCAGATCGTGAACGCCCAGGCGTTCTTCAGCCTCGACGACATCCTCCAGCTCGTCGAACGCAAGACAAAGCAGGAGAAGTTCACGTTCGGCATCAAGGCGTGAACGCTTATCAGCATCTTTTTAAGTCGATACAAATTAGGCCATTTTATGAGGGCGCGTATCTTTTTGTGTCTTGTTCTTGTTAGTTTGTCGGTCGCCTGCTATTCCATATTCCCTGAGCCCAAGTCCTATTATGAGCAGTTTAGAAATCCTAATTTGGCGTATGTGTGGGATTTTAATGAGTCTTTAGAAGCAGGTGGGCATACGTACAATTCAACTTATTTTCAATTAAGAAAATATCATTGGTATGATGGCGTTTTAGAGATTCCGTATGAATTCAACTATAAACATGAAGAAGGGCACATTTACACTGAACAATTGTTAGGAATCGATAATATTGATCGTTTTGAGTCTACGCAATTTACGTTGCAAAATCTTACTGATGAAACAGATTTTCGCCAATCTTATTTCATTAGTGTGTCAGAAGGAATTGCGGATTATTATGCTCTGAACTATTTTCATAATAAGATTGGAGGTGATTACTTGAGTTTTACTCAAAAACACACAAACTCCAACTTAAGTTTGAACACGCAAGCTAATCAACACTATCACGGATTGGTCTATATTGTACATAGTCTAAAAACAGGAGAGTATGCCAATTTTGCTTCACTAATTGCCAATTTTGGTTCAAAACAGCAATATGATCAGTATTCTGCATATATGGCTGAACTTAAGATAATTGGTTATCCCAAATTATCTATATCTGATGTGTGACTTTGTAGAAAACTTTATAAACACCCCATAGGGTTTAATTAGTTAATTACATAAGTAATTAACTAACACACTAATTACCTAAGAAATCACTTAAGTTAAACAAATTAGTATCACCAATAATCTAACACTAAACCATGGCACGCCTTCGTAAGTTTGTCGCATACCGACACATCAAGCGGGCATATACGAGGTTCTCGAAGTACAAGAAGCTCTCCTATGTGCGTTCCCGCCCTGTGTGCAAGGTCGTGCGTTTTGACGTCGGCGACGTCGGCAAGACGTTCCCGTTCACGCTCGATTTGGTCAGCAAGTCTCACCTGCAGATCCGCGACAACGCGATTGAAGCAGCCCGTCAGACCTGCAACAGGCTGCTGGAA
>JBGPHE010000019.1:0-14109 GCA_041484255.1 Candidatus Nanoarchaeia archaeon | reverse complement strand
GGTAGTAAGTACGACCGGCGCGGTCGCCGTGCTCGTGCGCTTTCTGCCGCGCTCGTCCTCGTAGCGTGCCGTGATTTTCATCGCGGTCGTGCCGAGGCCGAGCTCTGCGGAGTTGAAGTCGATCTGGAACGCCTGCTCGCCAGGGAGTTCGGGCATCTCGAACATCTGGCTTCCGGACGGCACGGCAATCGTGAGCACGATGTTCTTCGGCACGCTGCCGGACGCTTTTTTCAGCGTGAACGCGAGCGTGAACGGCTTGCCGTAGGCGATGGTCGCGGGATACGTCACGCCGGTGATGTTGACCGCGGGAACGTCGAGCATTTGGAACGCGACCGGCACGCTCCTGCTGACGTCGGCATTGGATGCGGTGACGAACAGCGTCGCTGCACCGGGAGACGTGAATCCCTGCGCGAAGCTGAGGTCGCGCGACTGTCCGATGCCGAGATTCAGCGCGCTGCACTGCTTGCCTTCGATGCAGACGCGGAGGTTGGTGAGCGGAGTCGTTCCCTGGTTGCGCAACGAGCACGCGACAGAAGCGGTCTCATCAGAATACAGCGTTCCTTTGTCAGAAGTGCAGCCGAGTTCGAGCGTCCGCGACACGACCTGCGCTTCGTCGCCGGAGAGCGTGTTCATCGCGCGCGTCACTTCGACTTTGCTGTGCTCGCCGGCGTGCGCTTTCGCGGTGAACGTGGCGGTGACGGAGTCATTGCGCACCGTGTACACGCCGAGCGGCAGCGAGTAGACAAAGCGCTCCTGCAAATCGTCGGCGACCTTGACGCGCCAGAACGCGGTCTTTTTCTCGAACGGCTTGAGCACGAGCTGCTGGTCGTAGGGTTCGAATACCTCAAGCTCCTTGACGCGCGCCAGCCTGACTTCAGTCGTCACGTAATACGGTTGGAGGTTTTCCACAGTCGCCTCGGCGAGGTTGTACGCGCCGAATCCGACCGTGTCGTACAGCGGCTTGACCGTGAGCGCGACATCCGCAGGGGTCTTTTGGCCGACCGACGTGATGGACGCGTCGATGTCCGGCTCGCCGTATGCGACATTGATGTTGGTGCCGCGCCATTCAAAGCGCGTGCTGGGCGTTTCCGGGTCGTCGCTGGTGATCAGCGTGACGTGGCCGGGGTCGACCCAGCCGAATTCGCCGAACGTGGGGTCGAACGGAACCCAGCCGACGTCCGGGAAGTACACTTCTGCCCAGCCGTGCGCGCCCCATTGGCGGGCGAACAGCGGCGAGTTCGTATAGGCGACTCCCGTCACGAAGCGCGCGGGGATGCCGAGCGCGCGGAGCATGGCGATAAAGAGCGATGTCAACTCGTCGCACACGCCTTCGCGGTTCTGCAAGACCCATGATGCTTTTTGCGAGACGTCTGCGGTGAGCGTGCTGAGCGTGTAGTTGATGTTGTTCTTGGTCCAGATCGCGATGTCGCTGACGACGACGAACTCGTCGTCCTTGCCCTGCGCGAGCTTGTTCGCGAGCGTGAGGATGCCGGGATACGCGCTGTCGATGTGTTCGGTCGCGGCGAGATAGGGCTGCGCTTCGGGCGCGATGCGGGTCAGCGGGAATTTTATTTTCTGCGTGACGCGCGGGAAATCGTTGCGCACGTCCACCTGCGTGTCTGCGCGGTAGTGCAGCGTCGAGGCGGAAGGGCTGTCCCAGACAAAGCGCAGCAGGCTGCCGCGGCGTTCGGCTTCCGGAGACGTCGTGAGCGCGTTCACGTGCTGCGAGGCGGTGTCTTTGGGATAGAAGAACAGGTCTGCCTGGACGTAGTCCGCGCTCATCGCGCCCTGCGTTTTGGGCTGGACCGTGAGGTCGGACGAGACGCTGAGCGCGATGCCGAGCTTGTCGCTGGCGAACAGGTCGGTTGCTTCCTGCTCGGCGGCCGCTATCGGGACAAGCACGAGCAGAACGACGAAGACAAGCCAGGCGCGCATTCCGCTGTCGTGCGCGTTGCTCTATAAATACTTTTATATAGGCGCTCGTCTCGAAGGACGGCATGAAAACGCTCGCAGTTCTCCTGCTCGCGCTGATGCTTGCCTCGCCGGCGGTTGCAGCTCGCGCTGCGGCGCTTGCGTATGCCAAGCAGCCGACTATTTTCCTGAACAAGACGCAGACCGTTCCGCAGATGTCTGCGCGCGCGCTTATCAAGTACAATGCGTCGTTCTCGAAGCACGGCTTTGTCGGGCTTGGCGGTGTCTACGGCTCGGTCGCGCCTCAGGATGAGGAGTACGTGCCGGCAACGCTCTTCGGCAAGCCGCGGCCCAAGGCGGTTGCGGGTCCGAAGCTGCCGGAATATTATGTCAGCGTGGGCGGAATCGCGAACGCGACTCCGGGCGTGAGCGTCGACCCGTGCGCGCAGTTCCAGTGCAAGCCGGGCGAGAACGTCGTGGCGAACATGGCGAGCAAGAAATACTACCGCTGCCATTGCGCCGCGGCGAAGAATATCGATCCCAGCATAAGAAAATGCTTTGATACGCCGCGCATCGCGGAAAAAATAGGATTGACCCCAGGAACATGCTAGAAAAAATCGTTTCCGAGCCCGTGCTGCACGCAGGCGCGCACCTTGGCTACTTTTCCGGCATTTCTCTTATGCTTCCCATTCTCGGCGAGGCGTGGCAATCGCAGATCAAGCCGTGGATTGTCTCGCCGTACGGGTTTATCATCGCCGCAGGCCTAGTGCTCGTCAGCGTCGTCATTCTTGGATTTGTCGCGGGCAGCGTGAGCAAGCTCGCGCGCAGCATCGGCTGGATGATGCTCATTCCGGGCATTCTCGCGCTCGTGTTCGCGGGCATGGGGCAGGCGCAGGTGTTCCACTGGGCGGAAAATTCAGTGACCGGCTTCGCGACCGTCGAGCCCGCGATGAGCTGGTTTGTCGAGCATTCGGTTCCGAAAGCAGCGTATCTCGGCGGATTGTACGTTCTCGCAGGAGTCGTGCTCATCTGGGTCGCCAACCGCATCAAGGCTGTCGCCGAGTTTGTATAAGTTTTTAAGCGCGGACGCTTTCCTGCTCTCTTGAATGGGGTTGATTAAATTGCGCGAGGAGGCTGGGAGGCTGTATCTCCCGAACGGCTCGCTCGCGGACGTGGTGAATGAGTTTCGCACGCCGGTAATTGTGCAGTGCACGTCGACGTCTGCGGTCTTTGATCGCAATGTCGAGGAATGCGCCAAGAACTACCCGCTCGCCAATGCGTATCTTCCCGGTGTGCAGATTTCAATGGGCCCTTCGGAACTCACGCCGGTGCATTTCTACGCGGTCAAGATTTCTACACAGCGCGCGACGAAGAAGTAAAACGCCGCCGCCCGGATTTGAACCGGGATATCCGTAAGGAAACAGGATTAGCAATCCTGCGCAATACCAGGTTATGCGACGGCGGCAAAACCGTCAATTTATCGACCTGACGAGCTTATTTAAATGTTGCGGTGAGCAAACCTTTATAAAACAATTCCATTGCTCTCGTCTTAGCATTCAGCGGGGTAGGGCAGCCTGGAGTGCCCGGTGGGCTCATAACCCACAGGTCGGAGGTTCAAATCCTCCCCCCGCTATTTTTTCTTCTGTAGCTAGTCAACGTTTTTGAGCAAAAGTATTTTTACAAGCGTGTCTCAGCCGATTGCATGGCTGATGACAAGATTTTCTTCATTTCCGTGACCGGCATTGTGGTCAAGGACGGAAAATTCCTGATTGTGAAGCGTTCAGAGAAGGAAAAGGCGTTTCCTGGCCGCTGGACCGTTCCCGGCGGCAAGATGCAGCGCACGGATTATGCGCACAAGACTCCCAACGCAGGCGGATTGTGGTATGAAGTTGCCGAGGACGTGCTCCGACGCGAAGTAAAAGAGGAGGCAAACCTCGACGTGCAGAATATCCGCTACGTCACGAGCATCGCGTACGTGCGTCCGGACGGCAATCACTGTGTCATTCTCAGCTACGCGTGCGACCACAAGGGCGGCGACGTGAAGCTGTGCGACGCTTTGACCGAGCACGCGTGGGTCACGCTCGAAGAGGCGAAGAAGTACGACCTCATCGACGGCATTTATGACGAATTGAAGCTTGTAGCGCAGTAGCCATATCCTTTTATAGCCGTCTTGGTTCTTGTATTCTATGGGAGGTGGCAGGCATCCAATCCAGCATAGGATACTGTCCTCGTTCTGCCGCGCTCCGGTTCTTCGCTTTGCCGATATCCGCAAGCAGGTGGGCGTGCGCTCCAATCTCGTTGCTTATCATCTGAAAAAGCTCGTCGCACAGGGCATCATGCTCAAGGACGGCCAGCGGTACCTCCTATCGCAGGAAGCCGAATTCTTTTTGCCGTACTTGAACGCCACGGAAAAGCTCAAGCTCGCGGTCGTGCTCATCGCGGTCGTCAAGCAAAACAAGGTCATGCTGATCCAGCGCGAGCAGCGGCCGTATCAGAAATGCTGGTCATTGCCCGGCGGCAAGATTTATTTTGACGAGTCCATCGAAGAGGCGGCAGCACGGATCGTGAAAAGCGAGGCCGGCGCGGACATCGAGGTCGACTCCGTGTGCGGCGTCATCGACGAGCAGGTCATCGGCGGCAAGCCCAAGCACGGCTGGCTGCTGTTCCTGGTCAAGGCGCGCGCGAAGACCGCGGGTAGCGGTCGCTGGTGCGCCATCAAGGACCTGGACGCGACGCGCATCATCGAGTCGGACAAGTGGATGGTCAAGAATTTGCTTTCTCAGCGTCTTCCCGTGAATCAGGTGCGAATGCAAGAAATGCCGGAAGGAATTAAATTTTCCGTGCTGCAGCTTCACTCTTAGCGGTGTGGCTGCTTCCGCCGTGGAATTTGTGCTCAATCTGCGTCCTGAGGTCGTCGAACGCATTGTGCAATGCGCGCGCCAGGTCGAAGTCGTGCGACTTGCAGCTTTCGATGACTGCGGTTGACGGGATTTTGATACGGATGTGCAGTGAGAACTTGGGCTTGCTGCCGTCCTTGTCGTAGCGCTTGATGTGCACGGTCATGTTCTCGATGTTCTTGACCATGCGGCTGAGCTTTTCGTAGTGCTCGGTGCTCAGGTGGCTGACCAGCACCTGCTCTTCCGGTTGCAATTCGCTCACGCCGATGAACTGGATGATTTCGTGCGTGCCGAACTTGGGAACGACCTTGTCTGCCATAGCTGTGCAACGCGTGGCGTAAGTATTTATAGCTTTCGAGCGCAATCATTATATAGACGATAATAGGGGCAATATTGATGAAAATTGTAGGCATTGACGAAGCGGGAAGGGGCCCGATTATCGGTCCGATGGTGATGTGCGGCGTGGCCATCGAGGAGGGCCAGGAGGCCGAGTTGACCGCCTTGGGCGTGAAGGACAGCAAGCTGCTCTCGCCTGCGACACGCGAGCGTCTCGCCAAGATATTGGAGCAGAAATACAAGTTTCACCTGGTCGTTATTTCTCCGATCGAGATTGACAGCGTGGTCGGCAATGGCAAGAGCAAGAATCTGAACTGGCTCGAGGCCGAGAAAGCCGTGGAAATCGTGAACGCGCTCAATCCCGGAAAGGTTATCATCGATTGCCCGAGTCCGAACTTGAAGGCGTACACGGAATTCATCACCGAACGCCTCGACCACAAGCAGAACAGGCAGGTGGTGTGCGAGCATAAGGCAGACGTGAACTATGTCGTTGTCGGCGCCGCTTCCATTATTGCGAAAGTGGCGCGCGATGCGGAAATCGCGCGGCTCAGGGCGCATGTCGGCGTGGATTTCGGCTCGGGCTACGTCGCCGACCCGAAGACCAAGGCGTTCCTGGACAAGAACTGGAACAAGCATCCCGAGCTGTTCCGCCACAGCTGGGCGCCGTACAAGAAGCTCGTCGAAGAAATCGCGGGCAAGCAGCAGAAACTCATCTAGCTTTCTTGGATTCCGCAATCACGTCATTGATGCACAGCGGATTGAACATGCGCAGATACTGCGTGTTGGTCAGTCCGTTCTTGCGCGCGTACAATGCGAGCTGGTACGAGAGCGTGACGCGCTCAGGCGTTTCATCGCGGACGCACCATTCTTTCTTGATGGTGCCGTCGAAGCGGTATTTTCCGTCCTGATACGTCCAGTCCATGAAATGATAATCACGGAAATCTTCGTCGTGTGGCTTTTTCCATTTGTGAAGCAGTTCAGGGTCTTTTTCTCCCCAGACATGGGCGTCTTTAAACGAGGGCCACGCAATCTTTCCTTTGTAGATGTGCTTTTCGCATTGCTCGTCTCGCTCTTGCTCTGCGCGCAACTGTGCAGGGCTGTCTGCCAGCCCGAGCGTGCCTATCATATCTGATGCCACTTGACTGCGGCCGCAGTTCTGTGCTTCCCATTCTGCGGTGCCGCTGAGGATGGACAGCGTGACCAGTTCGTCAAACGTCAGCCCTTCAGGATGGGCTTTCAGCAGTAAAGGAACCTCTTTGCTCAGACGCAGCGGCAGACTCATAGTTCTACCAAGAAACCGGTTTTTAAGAAGCTTCGCACAGCGAAGACTTTAAATAGCCCAGAATACTGTTTATGCTCGAGAATATGGGTGATGACTCTGCAGCGATCCAGCCATCGGACCAGTCTTCGATAGCTCTTGCTGCGGATGGAAAGTCCACAAAGATTACAAAGCTGATTCTGGATGGATTCAAGAGCTTTGGCAAGCGCACCGAGCTTTTGTTTGAGGATGGATTCAATGTCGTGCTCGGCCCGAACGGTTCGGGCAAGTCAAATATCCTTGACGCGTTGTGTTTTGTGCTCGGCAAGCGTTCTTCGAAAGAACTGCGCGCCGAAAAGGCGAGCAATCTCATTTACAACGGCGGCAAGACCAAGAACCCGTCGAAAATAGCCGAAGTCAGCATTGTGTTTGACAATGCCAAGAAAATATTCCCCATCGCGGAAGACTCGGTCAAAATCACGCGGCTCGTGAACCAGGAAGGAAGCAGCAAGTACAAGATCAACGGCAAGACGCAGACGCGCCAGGAGATTCTGGAGTGTTTGGGCGCCGCAAAAATCAACCCGGACGGCTACAACATCATTCTGCAGGGCGACATCATCCGCTTGGTCGAGATGTCCGCATTGGAACGCCGTCAAATCGTCGAGGAAATCGCAGGCATCTCGGTCTACGAAGAGAAGAAGTTGCAGGCATTGAACGAGCTCGCCAAGGTCGACGAGAAACTCAACGAGGCATCCATCACGCTCCGCGAACGAAAGTCGCGTCTGGACGAATTGAAGAACGAGCGCGACCAGGCATTGAAGCACAAGGAGCTCGCGGACAAGATCAAGCAGAACAAGGCAAGCTATTGCAAGCACCAGTTGGACCGCAAGACCGCAGAAAAGGCAGAGCTGGACGAAAAATCAGGCAAGCACAAGGAAAAGCTCACGAAGTTCCAATCGCAGATCGCGAAGCAGCGCGAGGAAATCCAGCACCGCAAGGATGGCATTCAGGGAATCAACCGCGACATCGAAGCGCAGGGAGAGACCGGGCACCTCCAGTTGCAGAAGGAAGTAGAAAAGCTCCGCGTCTCGGTCGAGACGAACAAGCAGAGCATCAGCACGTGCCAGAACGAGATTCACCGCGTGCACCAGCGCAAGGAGCAGCTCAGCAAGAATCGCGAGGACATCGACGCCAAGCTCGCCGAGCTGGCCAGCCAGTCCTCCGGTTTTGGCGAGCGCGGGAAATTCGTGGACGGCCAGATCGCCGATTTGGACAAGAAAATAAAGGATTTCAAGAAAAAGCACCAGCTCGACGAGGATTCGGGCATCGACCGCCAGATCGAGAAGCTCGACAAGGACTCGGAAGAGCAGATGAAGCAGCTCCAAGTGCTCCGCGAGCAGCAGCAGTCGCTCTTGCGCGAGAAAGACAAGGTCGAATTCCAATTGCAGACCATCGATGGTCAGATCACCAAGGTGCTCGAGCTCGAGCAGCAGCACAAGGAAGAGATTTCGCTGCTCAAAAAGAAGAAAGAGCAGTTCAAGAAGACAGTGCTCGAGCTGAACGACCTGCTCAACAACGATTCCGAGCAGGCGGGACAGCTCGCGAGTGACAAAGCCAGCATCCAGAAGCTCCAGGAAGAGCGCACCAAGCTCGAAGTCAAGCAGGCAGGCATCCGCGAGACGCTCGCCGCGAACATGGCAGTGCAGAAAGTGCTTGAGAACCGCAGCAAGATCGGCGAAGTCTTCGGCACCGTTGCAGAACTCGGCCAGACAGAGTCAAAATACTCGCTCGCATTGGAAGTCGCAGCGGCGCAGAAGGTGCACAGCATCGTCGTGGAAGACGACCAGACCGCATCGCGCGCCATCAAGTTCCTCCGCCAGGGCAAGCTCGGCGTCGCGACCTTCCTTCCGCTCAACAAAATCCGCGCCCAGCCGGCGCGTCAGGAGGCGAAAGACCTCCTGAAGCAGCCCGGCGTGGTCGGCATGGCCATCGAGCTCATCGAGTTCGAGCCGAAATTCAAGGATGTCTTCAGCCACGTCTTCGGCAACACGGTTGTCGTGGACAGCATCGACACCGCGCGCAGGATCGGCATCGGCAAGGTCAAGATGGTCACGCTCGACGGCGATTTGTGCGAGCTCTCGGGCGCGATGACCGGCGGCCACCGCCAAAAAAAGGCAGGCTCGTTCAAGGAAAAGGAAGTCATGTCTGCGCTGGAAGACATCAACACCCGCATGCAGCGGCTCGAGAAGAGTGTGGAAACGCTCACCGAGACTCGCGCGACGAACGAGGAGAAGATCGGCCGCTTCAGGGAGTTGAAGGCAAACCTGGAAGGCGACATCATCAAGACCGAGAAATCATTGCACATCGACTCCGGCGACTTGGACGCGAACAAGGCGTACAAGGAGGAATTGCAGAAGAAGCTCAAGGCATCCACGACCCAGCTCGCGTCCATGGAAGACAAGCTCGGCGAGGAGACGCAGAAGCTCACCCAGCTCAAGATCACGCGACAGGAATTGAAGAACAAGATGATGGAATTGCGCAACCCGCGCGTGCTCGCGGAGCTCACGGCGTACGAACAGAAGCGCAAGGAGTTCCTCGAGGAGCAGATGGGCATCACCGGCAATCTCAAAAATCTGGAAACGCAGAGCACCGACATCTTCGGCAAGGAAAAAGAGGGCATCACGAAGATTCTCGGCGACTTGGACAAGGAAGCAGAGGCGTTCGGCTCGGAAATCACGCACGTGACCAAGCTCATCGAGCAGCAGCAGACGACGCTGGGCGAAAAAGAGGCAGAACAGCAGCAGTTCCAGTCAAAATTCAAGGCATTGTTCGAAAAGCAGAAGGTCCTGCAGGACGAAATCAACGGCATTGAGCAGAAGATTCTCGGCGTTGAGGAGATTGCGCGCAAGGAAGAGCTCACGCTCAACACGTACAGCATCGAATTGGCGCGCGTCGCCGCGGAAACCGCGGGCTTGGAGACGGAATTCGCGCAGTATCCGGGCATCGAGCTCGATATGGCGAAGCCCGAGCCCCAGCTGAAGGAGGAAATCGCGGAGTTCGAGAAGCTCATGATCACTATCGGCAATGTCAATCTGCGCGCGCTCGACATTTACGACGCCGCAGAGAAGGAATTCAACGCGCTCGTGCAGAAGAAGGGCGTGCTTGTCGCCGAGAAGGACGAAGTCATCAAGCTCATGAACGAGATCGAGACCTCAAAGAAGGACTTGTTCATGAACGCGCTGAACGTGATTGACACGCAGTTCAAGAAGTTCTTCTCCGCGCTGAGCACCAAGGGCAATGCGTATCTCGAATTGGAGAGCCAGGAGACGCCCTTTGACGGCGGTTTGAGCATCAAGGTGTGCGTGACCGGCAACAAGTTCCTCGATATCCGCTCATTGTCGGGCGGAGAGAAGACTATGACTGCGTTGGCGTTCCTGTTCGCGATTCAGGAGCACGAGCCTGCGGCGTTCTACGTGCTCGACGAAGTCGATGCGGCGCTGGACAAGGCAAACTCGGACAAGTTGGCCAAGCTCATCCGCAGTTACTGCACCAAGGCGCAATACATCGTCATCTCGCACAACGACAACGTGATTGCAGAAGGCGACACGCTGTATGGTGTGAGCATGGACCCGACGCGCGGCCTGAGCAATGTCGTCAGTTTGCGCGCGTAATCATTTCTTCGCGATTTTCCACAGCTGGGAGAAATAACTGCGATACGCATCCGCAATTTCCTTCTGTTTGATAAGAACGACGAACGGTTTCTCCTTGTTCCAGAAGAAAATGGCGATTTTGTCGGCGTAAATGTTCGTGCTCGTGAGCTCGCTGCCGAGTCCGGGCAAATATTTGACTTCGGCGAGCGGAATCTTGCCGAATTGGTGCGCGCTGTCCGCCAGCATCTGCACTTTGATGTTTTTCTGCTTCCTGCGGACGTCAAACCAGTGGAAGTACGCGGTGAACATCTCGCGCGCGAGCGGCGAAGCGGCAAGAATCAGTAATTCCTTGCCTTCGCGGATTTCGTCCTCCAAAACGCTCTTGACGCCTGCGTGGCCTTTGAAGAAATTAGTCTCCTGCTTCTCCTTGGAGAGCGAATACGCGAGCTTGAGCTGCGGTAATGTCTGTTTGACCGCGGCTTCCTGCTCCTGCGCGAGTTGCAGGAGCCGTTCCGGGTCGACTGCTTCGAACAGTCGGCGGTTATTCTTGAGAATGTAGCTGACGAGTCCTTTCTTGATGAGGCGTTCGGTCGCGTCATAGACCATTCTGCGGTGGATGCCGGACTTGCGCGAGATGTGCCCTGCAAGAGAAGGTCCTTCTTCGAGGAGCGTCAGGTATACTTTCTCCTCGATTTCCGTTAATCCAAGAGCGCGTAATGAGTCCATCAGGAAGTCAGCTCGTGTAACACGAATGTGATTTGTTTTGCGACCTGTTCCCAGGTGTGGCGCTTCGTGATGGTCTGCCGCGCGGCAGCGCCGACCATTTCGCGCGCCTTGGGCGATTTCAGCAGCGCATTGAGCTTCTCCACGAGCGAGTCAACGTCTTGGCGGGCGAACAGGAAGCCGTTCACGCCGTCCTCGACGTATTCCTTGATGGAACCGACAGGAGTCGCGATAACGGGCAAACCGCACGCCATTGCTTCCATGGTGGCGAGCGAGCTGGTCTCGGTCAATGAGGGCAGGACAAAGATGTCCATCGCCTGCAGGTACGGAACGACATTGTCGACCGCGCCGGTGAGTGTGATGCGCGGGTTGTGGAACGCGCGCTCTTCGATGCCGCCACCGACGATCAACAGCTGCACGTTATTCTTGTGCTGGATGCGACGGAATGCCTTGAGCAACGTGGGAAGATCTTTTTCGCGGCCGATTCTGCCGCAAAAGCCGACCACGAGCTTCTCGGAGTCGATGCCCAGGGCTTTTTTCACTGCAGCTTTGGACTGGGGAGGCATAAACCGCTGGACATTGACGCCCAAGGGCACGACGACCTTGCGCGTGCGGATGCCATTGACCGCAAGAAGGTCGCTGACGCCCGTGGAAGGCACGAGCACGACGTCGCACTTGTTGTATTTCCAGCGCACAATGATTTTGGTGAAGAGCTCGACGAGCCATTTGCCGTACTTGACCGCGCGCGACGAGAGCTCCCAGTCGATGGAGTGCGCGAAACCGACCAAAGGAACGTCAAGCTTCTTGGCAGCGGCGACCGCGGCCATGCCGATCGGGCCCAATGTCTGGTTAAACACGATATCGGCGCGCTCCATCAGCGGCAAGAGCTCGCTTTTGGTGACCCAGGCGAAATAAATGTCGCCGAAGCGGACATTCATCAGCGGGAAACGGTGCACGCTCACGCCGGGAACGTCCGGCGGCGTGCCGGGGAACTTGGGGCAGGCGACAGTAACATCGAATTCCTGCGTCAGAAAGGGCATAAGCTCCTTGAGGAACCGCGCAATGCCGTCCCATCTCGGCAAAAAGCAGTCGGTGGTGATGAGCAGGTGTTTCTTGTGCATCGTCAGTTGAGCTTGTAAAACACTTCCGCGTATCTGCAGTTGTTCGCCCAGCCGTTGAGCAGCGCGTCCATCCACATTTTGAAGCGGAAGATAGTCATGAACGGCGAGACGTGCTGGAATTGGCTCTTGTGCGCCATCAGCGCCTGCGCTTTCAACGGATACGTGTCGGAAACATTGACGACGAGCTTGGGCGCGTCGCGCTTCCGTACCTTGACTGCGCTCCAGACGTCAAACGCGTACGCGTCGCACGTGATGTCGCCGCTCGCGATGAGGTCCTGCACGATGCGCGCGACCGCGCGGTGGTCCGGATGCACGTCGTCTGCGCCGAGCGTGAAGATTTTGGCGGGCTTTTCCTGCCGGATGATGGTGGCGAGCTTGTCCTTGATGTGCCTCTTCTTGGCCTGCTCGGCGAATTTGCCTTCCTTGATTCCGAGATAGACCAGTCCGCTGCCGCCGATGATTTTGTCGCTCTCGATGCTCTCCTTGTAGCGCTTTTCGATGATGACTTCGGGCTTCAGATGCGGGTGGCTGGACTCGCCGTACGAGAAGATGATGGTCTTGATTTTCTTGCCTTCCTTGGCGTATTTCGCGAGCGTGGCGCCTGCGCCGATGATGTGGTCGTCGTTGTGCGCGACGATGACGAGGATAGTCTCCTTCTTTGCCATTGTGGTGAAGAATCCCACCACGTTATAAAAGGTTTGTGGGAGTATGCGTCTGCTGGGAATTGAACCCAGATCAACTGCTTGGAAGGCAGTGATTCTACCGTTGAACCACAGACGCGATGAGAAAAGCGACCGTATGCGCCTTTATTAAACTTACTCAGATGCCCAGTTCGCGTCTGAGGTTCTCGATGAATCGTTGGAAGTCGTCCTTCTTGATGCCTGCGCCGCACGCTTGCTCGTGCCCGCCGCCATAGCCGTCGATGCCGACCAATGCCTTCTTGAGCGCTTCGGCGACGTTCCATTGGGGCCCGCAGCGCAATGAACAGCGCATTTCGCCGTCCTTTTCTCGTCCGAGCACGATGAGCTTGTCCGGGAAGCGGAAGAGCAGCTCGTTCGAGAGGTCTTTGGTGAGCGAGAGCTTGTCGTGCGAGTAGATGTGCACGAGCACGCTGTCCTTGGTGGCGGTTTTGGTGATTGCTTCGAGCATTTCTTCGTATTCCTTGTTGATGAGCAGGTATTTATTCCACAAAAGCTTGCCGCGGCTCGTGGTCTGCTTGAGGATTTCGTCCGGGCTTTCGATGCGCGAGAGGATTCTGAAGCTTTTGTTGACTTCGGAAGTAGCGCCTTTGAGGTTGAACGAGAATACTTTGACGAGGACACCGAGCTGCGTCGTGAATAACGCGTCGGGAACGTTGGTGATGTCGGGCGGCAGGATGTCAGGCCGCTGTTTTTGGAATTCTTTGGCGAATTCCGGGAAATACCAGTCGCCGATGGCGCCCGTGGTCGCAATCCAGAGGTCTTGCGGTCGTTGTTCGCCCATGACTTGCCAGCAAAGAACAGGAGTGCACACGTTTTCGCCGGTCGTGACGCGCGGATTGTAGTATTTCACGCGTTCGCGCTGCAAGGGCGTGTGGTGGTCGATCCAGACGACCGGGCTTTTGACGCCGTCGATGAATTCCTGGTCGACCATGGCGATGTCGAGGATGAAGATGGTGTCCGGCCCGAATTCTTCGGCGTGCCGGATGAAATCAGTGGTAATGTGCGGATACGCCTTGACGCAGAAGCCCTTGCCTTCGTTGAGCGTGCGGTAAAAGAGCAGGAAGCTGGCAAGACCGTCAGGGTCGTCGTGGAAGAAGAACAGCGGGTGCTTGGAGTTCTCCAATGCGTCCTTCACTTGTGCGACTTCTTTGGGCGAAAGCATGCGTTGCGGTGCAGTCGCTACATTTAAAAACGTATGCACTTTTCATGGATTCATGAGCGAAGTCTGCAAGAACTGCCACGCGTTCAAGGTTTTCGGCGAGAAATGCTGGTTTTTCTGGGAGCGCAAGAAGGCCTGCTCGCAGTTCAAGACCTCTCCCGAAGACGAGCCGCACTTTTTCTCTATTGAATTGCTGCCTGTGGAATCTGAGCAGCAGTAAGCGCCGCGTCCACGAGCTTCGGAACATCCAAGTTCTTCTCGTACCGCTCGATTTCTTCGGTTTTTGACTTGGTTACGGGGTGCTGCGCGATCATGAAGCTGCAGCAGTCCTCGTACGGCAGCGCGGAAATCTC
>JBGPHE010000018.1:0-15104 GCA_041484255.1 Candidatus Nanoarchaeia archaeon | reverse complement strand
TGCAGGCCGAGCGCGTCAGCAAGGAAATGAACATGGTTGAAGCGTTGTTCCTCGCGATCGCGAAGAAAGGACCGGCCGCATACGGCTTGAAAGAGACCGCGAATGCGGTCGATGCCGGCGCAGTCATTGATTTGCTCGTCACGGACAAGCTCATCCAGCAATTGCGCGCGGAAAACAAGTTCGGCGAGCTCGACCGGCTGATGAAATCGGTCGACAAGGCGAAAGGAAAAGTCTGGATTATCTCGACGGAGCACGAGGGCGGCAAGAAATTGCAGGGCCTCGGCGGCATCGGCGCGATTTTGCGCTACGCGATGCATTGACGACAGCTTCTCGACCACAACAATCATTATATACATGCGCGCGCATTTTGAGTACTTGGGAGTAAATATACCCCTTGCGCGGTGGTTAAAAAAGAAACATTTTAATACCGCCTCTGATTTACCCCAGCCCAAGTACAACAAAAGGGGAGTGGTAGGATATGATTGTCAAGGAAGAATTTTTGAGCAAGCTCCGTCGATATTTCGCCTTGAACCTCTATGAGGTCAAGATCTGGACGGCGTTGCTCAGCCGGGGAGTCGCGACTGCGGGCGAATTGTCCGATATCGCAAACGTTCCCCGCTCACGAAGTTATGACGTTCTCGAAAGCTTGGAGCGCAAGGGCTTTGTCGTGATGAAGCTCGGCAAGCCCATCAAGTACATCGCGGTTCCGCCGCAGGAAGTGCTTGAGCGCGTCAAGAAGAACATGAAGGAAGAAGCCGATGAGCGCGTCAAGCGCCTCGAGCAGCTGAAGACCACGGACGTCCTCGGCGAGCTGAACCTCCTGCACAACCAGGGCGTCGAGCTCGTCGAGCCCGCGGACCTCTCTGGCTCGCTGCGCGGCAGGCACAACCTGTACTCGCACCTCGAGCTGACCATCCGCAACGCCGAAAAGAGCGTCACCATCATGACGACCTCGCAGGGATTCCTCAGAAAAGTCGAGGGCCTGAAGCCGGTGTTCGAAAAGCTGAAAAAGAAGGGTGTCAAGGTGCGCATCGCCGCTCCGCTGACCAAGGAGACCAGGGACGCATTGAAGGAAGTCTCCGACGTCGCCGAAGTCAGGCACACCGACTCCAAGGCGAGATTCTGCATTGTGGACGAAAAAGACATCGTGTTTATGATCCTGGACGACAAGGAAGTCCATCCCACCTATGACGTGGGAATCTGGGTCAACACGCCGTTCTTTGCGAGCGCAGTGGAGAACCTGTTTGACACGGCTTGGAAGAACATGAAGCCTGCCAAATAAGGCATTTGTTCTTTTTTTTTTCTTCCTTTTGATTCGCCAGGGCTGTGATGAACCTCGATAAGCTTGTCCAAAGTTTGCACCCATTGGAACGCAAAGTACTGCCCGTGCTCGGCAAGCACGCGACCGTTCCCGCGATTTGCGCAGCGACGGGGCTGAAGGACGTCGAGGTCATCCGTGCATTGCAGTGGCTTGAGAACCGCAAGGCCATCAAGGTCGACACGGAAGCGCACGACGTCGTCACGCTCGACAAGAACGGCCTTGCGTACGCCAAGCAGGGTTTGCCCGAGCGCAGATTTCTCGAAGCCGTGAGCGACAAAGAATTGCCGCTCGACAAGGTCGCGGAAAAAGCAAAGCTCTCGCACGACGAACTCAACATCTGCCTCGGGCTTCTCCGCAAAAAGGCATTGCTGCTCATTTCGAAGGACAAGGGATTGAAAGTCAAGCTCACCGACCAGGGAAAAGCCGCGCTGAAAAAAGAATTCCCTGAGGAAGCGTTCCTCCGCCGCGCATTTCCGGCGCACATTTCAGAATTCGCTCCCGAGGACAAGAATCTCGTGCAGCAATTGCGCCAGCGCAGAGATATCATCAGGATTGACCAGCACAAGACCAAGACGGTTTCGCTGCTGCCGCTCGGCAAGGAATTGCTCGAGCTCGGCGTTCGGGACGAAAAAATCATCGACACGCTCACGCCGCAGATCATTCTTTCCGGCGAATGGAAGAAAAAGCCCATCCGCCGCTACGACGTCGCGGTTCAGGTGCCGAAAATCGCGGGTGGCAGACGGCATTTCGTGAGCGACGCCATCACCAACATCAAGAGCATCTGGCGCGACATGGGATTCCAGGAAATGACGGGCACGATGGTGCAGTCCGCGTTCTGGAATCTTGACGCGCTGTACACGCCGCAGGACCACCCTGCGCGCGAAATGCAGGACACGTTCTTCCTCAAGCAGCCGAGCAGGGCAAACCTGCCGAAAGACCTGGTCGGCGACGTCAAGGCCGTGCACGAGTACGGCGGCAAGACCGGCAGCACCGGCTGGCAGCAGCCGTGGTCCGAAGAAAAGGCAAAAGAGCTGCTCCTCCGCACGCACAACACTGTGCTGAGCGCGCAGGCGATCGCGCGGCTGAACGAATCTGACCTTCCTGCAAAATTCTTTACCGTCGGAAAAGTGTTCCGCAACGAAACCATGGACTGGAAGCACTTGTTTGAGTTCACGCAGGTCGAAGGCATTGTCGTCGATCCCAAGGCAAATCTGCGTCACCTGAAAGGGTATGTGCGCGAGTTCTTCCTCAAGATGGGATTCAAGGACGTCCGCCTCAGGCCATCGCACTTCCCGTACACCGAGCCGTCGATGGAAGTCGATGTCCTGCATCCGGTCAGGAACGAATGGCTCGAGCTGGGCGGCGCAGGCATTTTCCGTCCCGAAGTCGTGCAGCCCTTGCTGGGCAAAGCAGTTCCTGTCCTTGCATGGGGCTTGGGCATGGAGCGCATCATCACCGACTATTACAAAATTACTGACTTGAGAGACATTTACAAGAACGACGTGCAGCAGTTGCGCGACGCAAAGCTCTGGGTGAACTGAATGTCCGCAATCACGATCGACAAAAAGGAATTGCTGCGACTTATCGGCAAAAAGCTCGGCGACAAAGAGCTCGATGACCGTTTGTCGATGATGGGCGCGCCCGTCGATGCGGTTCTCGCGAACGAACTGCAGCTGGACATCGCTCCGAACCGCCCTGACTGGCTCAGCGCGCAGGGCGTTGCCCGTTCCTTGAGCTCGTTCCTCGGCAACAAGACAGGCTTGCGGCAGTACAAGGTCGCGAAAGAACGCTACCAAGTCATCGTGGACAAGAGCGTCGCAGGAATCCGCCCGTACACGGCGTGCGCGGTCGTGAAAGGACTGCAATTAACCGATGAAAAGCTGCGCGAAATCATCCAGGCGCAGGAAAAACTGCACGTGACGTACTGCAGGAATCGCAAAAAGGCAGCAATCGGCATTTATCCGCTCGAAAAAATCCAGTTCCCGGTCCGTTATCTCGCCAAAAAGCCCGAAGAAATCGTTTTCGTGCCGTTGGAAGGCGAGCGCGCTATCAATGCGCGGCAATTGCTCGCGCAGCACCCGACCGGAAGAGCGTACGCGCACCTTTTGGAAGGCAAGCAGAAGTTCCCGGTCTTCGTGGACAACAAAGGCCAGGTGCTGAGCGTGCCGCCCATCATCAATGCGCAATCGACGGGAAAAGTCGAAATCAGCACCAAGGACGTCTTCATCGAGTGCTCGGGCTTTGATTTGCACACGCTCAAGACCTTGCTCAATATCATCGTGACCATGCTCGCAGACATGGGTGGAAAAATAGTGTCCGTTGACGTCAAATACGCCAAAGGCATTGCGACTCCCGATTTAACGCCGAGAAAAATGAAGGTTGACGCAGACGCAATCAACCAATTGCTCGGTCTCGAATTGAAAGAATCAGACATCAAGCGTTTGCTGGAGCGCATGGGCTTCGGCTATCAGAACAAACAAGCGCTCATTCCTGCGTACCGCGCCGATATCATGCACAACGTGGACCTCGCCGAAGATATCGCGATCGCGTACGGCTACGACGAATTCGAAGCTGAGATTCCGCAGGTCGCGACCATCGGCGCAGAAGACGCGTTTGCCGCATTCCAGAACACGCTCGCGAACTTCCTCGTCGGGCTCGGACTGCTCGAAGCGAAGACGTATCACATCACGAACGCAAACGTGCAGAACAAGCTGATGAATCGCAAGGGCGACGTCATCGAGCTCGCGAACGCGCTCACGCCAGACTATAACGCATTGCGCGCCTGGCTGCTGCCGACATTGCTCGAAGTGCTCAAGGTCAACAAGATGCGCGATTATCCGCAGAAATTCTTCTCGATGGGCACGGTGTTCGCGCCGAACAGCAAGACGCCGACGCAGGTCGAGGAGCAGACTGCGCTAAGCATCATCGCGGCGCACCCGAAGGTGGACTACACGGAGATCCGCCAAATCGTCGAGTATGCGCTCCGCGTGCTCGGCGTGCAATACTCATTCGAGGAAGTCGAGCACGGCTCGTTCATTCCAGGACGCGTCGCGCAGCTGAAAGTCAACGGCCACGCGATCGGCGTGCTCGGCGAACTCGCGCCGCAGGTCATCACGAACTTCAATCTGGATATGCCTGCGGCGGCTGCAGAAATCAATCTCACGGAATTGTTTATACACCTGACGAAAGGAAAGGTTTAGGCCTTCTTTTCTACCGGAGCTGCCTTGGGCGCTGCGGCTTTCTTCGGTTCGGCAGGTTTCTTTTCAGCAACGGGTTTCGCCGCGGGCTTCGGAGCTGCCTTTGCGGCTCCTGCTGCGGGCGCGGGGCCGGCGAGCTTGCTCTTGCGCGCGTGGGTCGGCCTGGTCGTTGCCTTCTTTGCCTTGGTCGCGTGGACTTCGTAGCCGAGCTTCTCGAATGCCTTCGCGACGTCTGCGTGCGAGGCGTTTTTCTTGAGCTCGACGGTCTTGTCCAGCGGCTCAAGGTGGAGAATGTTACACTTTCTGCGGCGGGTTTCGCCGTCGATCATGACAAAATTAGTATCAATAACGTCAACGACGACGCACTTCTTTCCTGCGTCGCGTCCTGCAATCTTCACACAAATTCTTCCAATGTCAATCATGGTTTTCCTCCGCTCTCGTGCGTAGGGGCGTCACCGCATCCCTGAGAGCTTACCTTCTTGCTTGTTCAATGATGGTGCGGCGCATGCATGCAGAACACAAATGGCCGCCATACGGCCGTTCGGGCCGCTTCTTGGTCTTGGCTACCGTGTGCATCTTGCGCGACATCATCGCCTTCACGCCGTGAATCACCGTGCCGCAGCTTGCGCAATGAGGCCTGCTGGGCTTGCGGGACTTGTAGTGGATGACGTTCTGTCCGCCCGGAGTGCGCACATAGACGCGCCTGAACGAACGGGAACGCTTCTTGCCTTCGACCATAGACGAAACTGCAAGAGGGGTATTTAAAAAGGTTTCGGGTAGTCTATATAAAAAGAGCATCCGTCGGAAATCCTATGGCAATCCTTGTCCGTTACGCGGAAATCGGCATCAAGGGCAATAATCGCGACAAGTTCGAGCGCGCTCTCGCAGAAAACATCGAGGCGTGCCTGCGCGTGCATGCCATTCCGTTCACCAAAGTGCGCAAAATGTACGGTAGAATCATCATTGAAACCGATCACGCATGCACGCAATTGAAGCACGTGTTCGGTATCGCGTCATTCTCTCAGGCAACCAACACGGGCGCGACCATCGAAGGCGCGCTTGCCGCCGCAAAACCTCTCGTCGAAAAGCTCACCGCGAGCGACACGTTCCGCATCTCTTGCCAGCGCCTGGACAAAAAGTTCCCGTTGACGTCGCAGCAAGTCTGCATACAGCTCGGCGAGAAGCTGCAAGGCGTCACCAAGGCAAAAGTCAAGATGTTGCAGCCGACCGTCGACGTCGGCATGGAAATCATCGAGGGCGCATTGTACGTTCTCGTCTCGCGCACCGAAGGACCTGGCGGCATGCCGGTCGGCACTTCGGGAACTGTCGTCGCGCTCATCGAAGATGATGCGTCCGTGCTCGCGGCGTTGCTTGTACTCAAGCGCGGCTGCGTTGTGGTTCCCGCGTTGCTCAAGGACGTCGATGTCTCGCTCATTGCTTCATTCGCAGAACAGCACGCCGTCGCGCCCGTGCATATCGCGGCTATCGGCGAGCTCGACGCGCTCGCAAAGCAGCACCGCGCCGACGCGATCATCCTGAATGATACCTTCGCGACCGTGCGCGGCATAGATTTAAATGCGCTCGCGCTTCGTCCGCTTTCAGGATATACGTCTGGGGAAATTACCAATGAAAGACACTCCTTTCAGCATATGCTTGACGCCGACGGTTCCTGAAAAGACCGTCTGGACCGACGACGACACGCAGTTTGTCGCGCGGTTTGAGCAGACCGTCAAGGATACCATCGCGGACAATCAGCTCTTCTCGAAGAACGACAGGATTCTCGTCGCCGTGAGCGGCGGCAAGGACAGCACCGCGGTCCTGCATTTGCTGTGCAAGCTCGGCTACGCGGTGGAAGCGGTCACGGTCGACGCGCACATCGGCTGCTACACGGAGCAAAATCTCCAGAATATCCGCGCGTTCTGCACGAAGCTGAGCGTTCCGCTGCACGAAATCCCGTTCAGGAAGGCGTTTGGCGCGTCGTTGTGCTACATCCGCGATTATTTGAAGGCAAAAGGCCACAATTACAAGTCCTGCACGGTCTGCGGCGTCCTGCGCCGCTACCTGTTGAACAAGAAATCGCGCGAATTGAACACGAATGTGCTCGTGCTCGGTCATAATCTCGACGATGAAGCTCAAGTCATTCTGATGAACCTCATCAAGAACCGGCCCGAGCTCAATGCGCGTTTGGGACCGAAGATCGACAATTTCGACGACGCGCGCTTCGTGCCGCGCGTCAAGCCGCTCTATCACATTAGAGAAGATGAAGTCGTGCGCTATTCGAAACTGATGGAATTCCCAGTCAAGTACGGCAAGTGCCCGTGCTCCGCAGAGGGTTTCCGCAATGCCGTGCGCGACTTCCTCACGGAGTACGAGCGCATCCAGCCGGGCATCAAGGAAAACATTGTCAAGATGTTCCTTGCGCAGCGGCCGCATCTGCAACAGCTGTTCGCGTCCAAAGAAGTTCCTGCATTTTGTTTGCAGTGCGACGAGCCGGCGCAGGACAAATTATGCAAGGCGTGCAAATTACTGAGTCTCGTGCAGCAGCCGCTGGAGCCCGAGCAGCTCGGCGCGAGTGAGCTCCCGGCAAGCCCCTGAGGGCAGGTCGCTGAGCGAGATGTTCGCAATCTGCGTTCTTTTCAGTCGGGCAACCTTGTAGCCGAGCTTCTCGAAAATGAGCTTGACGATGTGCTTCCTGCCTTCGTGCAGGCCGAGCTCGATGTGTGAGGGCGTGTGCGCGACGACTTTGTCCATCACGGTGAGCCGTCCGCCGGTGCGCACGCCTTTTTTGAGCCTGCGAATGTCCTTGCGGTCGATTTCTCCGGTGAGCGTGACGTGATAGACTTTGACGGTCTCGTACCGGGGATGCATGAGCCGGTTGGCGAGCGGGCCGTCATTGGTCATCAGGATGAGCCCTTCGGCGTCGCGGTCCAGCCGTCCGACGGGATACACGCGGGCGGTGCCGGGGACGAGCTGCATCACGGTCGGCCTGCCTTCCGGGTCCGCGACCGTGCTGACGAAGCCGCGCGGCTTGTTGATTGCGAAGTACTGCTTGGCTTCCTCGCGCTTGACGCGCTCGCCATTGACGCGGATGTCGTCGGTTTCCGCGTCGGCGTGGTCGCCGAGCTTGATGGTGATGCCGTTGACCGTGACCTTGCCGATGCCGATGAGCTCTTCGCACTTCCTGCGCGAGGCGATGCCTGCGCGGGCAAGGATTTTCTGGACGCGTTCTTTCATAGAGGAGCTTTAAATACGAATGTTTATATAACTATGCTCGGTGAATTATTCTATGTTTGACATCGTCTTTCCGGACAGGAACGAGCCTGAGTTCTTCGCGATGGCGGAAAAGCTCGGCATCAAAGGGCTTGTTCTTGTGTACGCTTCGCCGCAGGCAGCGGAAGCCGCGCTCAAAGCACCTGTAGGGCTGCACGTGAAAACGGCAGTGCTTGCCGAGCCGAGGAAAGCGCGGGAACTGAGAAACAAAGGTATCATGACGTTCGTGCGCTGTTCGGACAGCGATCGCGCAGTGCTCGAGCAGGGCGCTGCAGATGTCCTGTTCGGCGCAGAGAGCACGCAGCCCAAGGATTACATGCACCAGCGCGGCTCGGGAATGAACCACGTGCTCGCTGAGCTCGCAAGAAAAAACAAAGTCGCGCTTGGCTTCAGCTTCGCATCCATTCTCGGCGTTACCGACGGCGATCGCGCCAGGATTTTGGGCAGGATGATGCAGAACATCGCGCTTTGCAGAAAATACAAAGTCAAGATGGTCGTCGGCAGCTTTGCCGCAGACCCGTGGAAGATGCGCTCGCCGCACGACGTGCAGTCCTTCTTTGTCGAGCTCGGGATGCACCCGTCGGAAGCCAAGGCTGCGTTTCAGTTGCCCTGAGGGGCATTCGCGCAGTCTTGCGCGTTCGTAAAGAAGTTCTCGTCGCGATTGACCCATGCTTCGCATTCCTGTTGTTCGCCGTTGCCGGTTGCGGCCGCGCACTTCGACGCGTCGTCTGACGCAAGCGCGGCGCACAGCGCATCGCCGGTGGCGCATTCTTCAGGCTTGCCCTTTGCGATGGCCGGGCACGACGCGACGTCGGCAGGGCATGCGGCGGGATTGAAGCCAGTCCACGCGGTGCAGAGCGCGCGGTCGCGCGTATCGGCGAGCGCGTTGCACGATTTATCCTTGAGCGCGCGTACTAATCGGAAATCATTGTTGAGCAGTTCCTTGCATTCTTTTTCATACGCGTGCCGGGAAGAATACTGCGTTGCCGCAAGCCAGATGAGCGCTGCGAGCGCAATGACCAGAAGCAGGATAAGTGCCATCACCGTCTTTTTCATCTATCGTCCAGAAACCATCTATATTTATAAACCTTACCGCTTCACTTGGCGCTATGAAAAAGGGGCCTATTATTATACTCACAGCGCTGTTCCTTTTCCTGTCATTCGCGCCTTGGCTCGCAGAGGCAAAGGCATTTTCTTGGACCATTGACGTTACCAATCACCAGACGGTTTCCGCTCCGGGCGGCGTTGCCGCGCTGGGAACGACCGTGAATATCAGCAGCGTCTGGACCTATGGCTGGAAGGATGCGCGGCGATGCAAGACAAGCTTCATTACCGAGTTGCTGCGCAATGGCGCGGTTGTCTCGACGCTGCGCTGCCTTCCCGATCTTGGCTGCGTTAAGGATGGAATCATCGGTTCCGAATGGATTTCGACCGGCTGCGTGCAATACTGCTACGGCGGCTGCTGGGTCGGCCCCATCAAGCCTGTCCCTGACCAGACCGCGGTCGCGGACACCATTCGCGCGCGGCTCTGCTATTCCGAGTGCGGAGGCGGCGGAGTGAACCAGTTCCAGTACGACGAGTTCGGCGACCATCGCGAACGCATCAGCACCGTCTTTGTCGCGGACGCGGAAAAGGACTTGGGCTCTGTTGGCTCGCTGGCGAACACGGCGAGCACGAACAACGTGCGCGTTTCCACAACTACGCAGGGCGTCCTGCTCTGGGTCGGCGGTATCGACGACAAGACGCAGAAGTCCACCAGCGCGACAGACGCAGACGTCTGGGCGTGCGTGGACAACGATCAAAATAACCTCTGCGACGCCAATGAGGGAGCGTCGCACACCTGCCTGTCCGCAAGCGGCGACTGGTATCGCGGGCAATGCTGCGGCACCCTGTTCACGTGCGGCTACAGCGCGCAGGCAAAGGCATTCTGCGGCAAAACGCTCGCCGGACAATGGGAATGGGCGCCGCTGGACGAGCCGGGACAGATTCACGTGCTTGACGACTGCCCGAGCGCGCAAGTCGTCTCGAACGGTACCGCGCTTTTCAGCTGCGGCAAGGCGATCACCGGCGCGCAGCAGATGCAGGGCATCCTGCGCATCAACATCAGCGGCGTCACGCACGCGTTTTCGTGCGCGAACAACGTCATCAGCGAATGCTCGGGCTGCGCAGACCCGTCGCAGTGCGCGTTCTCGTCGGACAACGCGCTCGCGATCGGCTCGCGCGCGCCCGGAACAACCGCAACCTATTACTGCTCATCGGACGGCGACTGGACGACGGACTTGGACGCCAAGGACGAGGCAAGCTGCACGGCCGCGGGATTCTCCTGGACCGGCAAGCTCTGCTGCGGCGAAGCCGATGACGCGGGCGAATACTACAACGACCCGTCGTATCCTGACGCGCTCGGCGGCTGCTGGAACAGGCAGGGCGTGCGCTCGGGCGACTTTGCCGTTGCAGACAAGGTCATCAACTATCACGGAGAATTTTTCGGCTGCCGCCTGAGCACGGCGAGCAGCACCAATATCCTTTCGCTTATCGACACGCACAAGCAGGCGCCGAACAACTGGCTGGTCAACAACAGCATCACGCCGTGCGGCGCGTTCCTTCCGAACGCGCAGCCGGGCGGCAATCCGAACGCGGTCTGCCAGCCCGACGGCAAGTGGGTGTTCACCAACGAGACGTTCGGTATCTACAGCAAGAGCATCCAGTGGTCGGGCGCGGTGAGCCTGAAGGGCATCTCGCTTTCGGGCTGCTGCCCGCTTGACCGCTGCTGGAACGGCACGTCCTGCCAGTCGCGCGGCGCGTTCTACCGCGTCGGCGAGCAGGGATTCCTGTGCGACTATCCGCCGGCAGCGCCGATAAACTGCGTTCCGAAAGGATGCATCATGCCTGCGTGCAGCGCGAGACTGTCCGGAGAATGCGCGGCAGAAGACTGCATCCCCGTATCCTGCTTCAGCAGCATGGCGAACGACCTGTGCATCACGCCCGGGTGCGCGCCGGCAAACTCAAACACCCCTCTGGGCCCGGTGCCGATAGGAGGTGGTGCGATGTGCACCATCTTCCCTGACGGCAGCAGGACGTGCATCGCGTGAATACCATGAACACCAAACTCATCGCTCTGCTCGCCGTCGCGCTTGTCCTGCTTCCCGCAGCGTTCGCGGACGAGGGCGCGATCTGGCTGCCCGTGCCCATCCATTTCTCATGGGATTTGTCGATGGGCGGCGCGTGCACGCGCGACAGCCAATGCCTGCTCAGCAGCATCGGCAATGCGAGCTACGACGGCGACGCATCGCGCTGGTACCGCTACACCGATCTCGCGCAGTGGCCGCGCTGCATGAACAACACGCAGTCCATCCTCGACTATTCGTGTGAGCGCGGCAACTGGACTACGCGCACCAAGCACGTCGCGCTCCAGCTGCTTAAGCTCGCGGACGACACGTCTCCGACGAATTTTGCGCTGGTCTGCGACTCCTACGACCGCGTGCTCAACCAATACCAGTACTTGCTGAAGAACGTCTTGGTGCAAAACTATCTGGACAATTCCTGCGCAATCGAAGGAACGCCCGAGCCGTGCGTCAACAGCCTCTGCGTGCTCCGCACGCCTACGCTTGTCGCTGTCGGCGCGACCTTGAACGCGCCCATCGCAGACGCGCAGCACTCGTTCCTGCTCGCGCTCAATGCGAGCAGCACGGCGCTGTGCAACAACGTCAATCCGCAATCGACGAATTTTGTTTCGTGCGGCGAGCACATCTGGTATAATCCTCAACTCAATGCTGCGATCCTGCTGCCGACCGGAACGCTCGTGCCGCCTCCCGCTGCCGACGCGCGTCTGACCGGCCCGCTCGCAACGATGAGTTCGTACGTGATGGCGGTACTCAACAACGCGAACAATGCCGCGCTCAACTTTGCCTATTTCCCGCGAACACGTCTGTTCGGCCACGTCGCGGTCATCCAGAACGGCTCGCGCAACATCTTCGGCTTCCTTGAGCCCAACATGCGCCCGGAGACCATTGACAATAATCCCACAAGGATGGACTACATCGGCGTGCGCTACGCCGGCATCGACCTCGGCCCGAATCCTTGCCTCAACATCATCAAGACGTATGATGACAACGCGTTCTGCGAAAACCAGACCGCGGGAACCGGATTCAATGTCATCGCGCGCCACCGCTGCGAGCCCACGCAGCCCAACTGCCAGGGTGCGAGCCCCATCGTGCAGGTGTGGTCCGCGCTGACCGGAAAACTCAGACCATGAAACAAGGACAGCTCACGCTTATGATTATCACCGGAATCGTTTTGTTGTTCGCGGTCTCGTTAGTCATCTGGCTCGGTAGCCAGGCGACGACGCGCAGGACTTCGCCCGAGGCAGAGCAGCAGCGGCTCCGGCAGGTAGCCGTGCAGCCCGTCAAGGACTACATCCAGTCCTGCCTCGACGTCGTGACCAGCACTGCGCTCGAATTGCTCGGCAAGCAGGGCGGCGTGCTCTACCAAAGCCAGGGCGGTTTGACGCAGGACGTCACCGAGACGCCCGGCCCGCGCGGTCCGGGAACCGCATATGTCCGCTACGACGGCCTGAATGTAAGTTACGACTTGCTGCGGCCGACGGCAAACATTGATTCGCTGTATTATGCCGCGCCATCCCAATATCCGTGGGAGACGTTCCCGTACATTTTCAACGACACGACTCACACAACCGTGCGCAAGACGCAGTTCACCGGCTATTTCGGCGAATCAAATCTGCCGCCGCTGTTCAAGCCCGGCAAGGAGTCGATTCAGGAGCAGATCGAGTCGTACGTCAATGTCAATTTGCCGCAGTGCACGCACTGGGACACGTTCGCGACGCAAGGGCTGTCGATTGTCGCAGACACGCCCAACACGTCGGTGTACATCGCGGGCAATGTGACGCAGATCGCGACCGAGCAGTTCTTTTCCGTGCTCGCAGACTGGCAGGTGAACGTCACCGATCTCACCACCGGCGGCAACACGACTCTGAATCAGTTCTCGCTCAGCTATCCGGTGCACCTCGCGAAGTTCTATCTGCTCGTGCAGGGCATCGTGAACGCCGAAGTCACGGATTCCACGTTTGACCCGCACAGCGTCTCCACCGCGGCGACGCCCGTGACGGTCATCGATGATGTCTTCCAGAATACCGAAGACAAGGGCTACGACGATATTGTCGTCGCGCAGGATGCCGAAAGCCAATTGCGCGGAAAGCCGCTTGAGTTCCGCATCCTGCGCAAGAACCGTTTGCCCGCGCTCCAATGGATCAACCAGACTGACTTGGACAAGTATCATTTCTGCAAGGGCGCGCACATCACGCTTGACAAAAACATCCTGACCATCCATCAGGGCGACCCGCGCGACTGGTCTGCGCTGCTGAACGCGACCGACCCGGACGAGGACACCGTGACATTCCACACCATGCCTCCGGCGCCGACGCAGGCATCCGCCGATCCTCCGACGTTCCGGCTGTACGTGTACGCGAACGACGGCGGAACCATTGAGGACTTCCAAATCCTGAATATCCCTATCAAAATCTGTGTTGCATAATGAGAAAAGCAGTCATTTTGTTGGCACTGGCGCTCGTGTTCTACGTGGCGCTCTCCGCGCAAGGCGTCAGCGCCATCGCAGGCTGCTGCTGCGACCCGGTGCTGCACAACGGAACGCTCAAGGCAGACCTTGCGGACTGCGCCGCGGGCTATGACCGCGCGATGCTTCCCATCAATGCAGGCCCGGACGTTTCCTGCGACGATATCTGCATGGCCACGTTCGCGCCGCCCATCATCACGCCGCCTCCCGCAGGAGTCGACTGCAACTCATTTACCTTCAAGCCGTCGCCGACCAACCTGCACATCAAGCAGGTCAAGGGCAAAAAGCAACTCACACTCACTTGGAACATTGTCTCGTGCCCCGCATACTCCATTAACATCTCGCGTTGCGAGGGCGTGAACTGCCAGGACTTCCGGCAGGTCGCGCTCGTCCCGCCCACGGTGGTCTACACCGACCGCGATCCCGCGCTCAAGTGGAACACGAACTACACGTACGAAATCACCGCGAACTACCTCATTTCCGGCCAGTCTCAGCCCGCGTTCATCAACGGCAACCCGGGCGACATCGAGTGCGACGGCCACGGCGAGGAGCAGTTCTGCGTTTCATCCTACTATTACGACCGCTTCACGCAGTATTTGCAGACGAACGGCTACCTTGACATTCCGTCGTTCGCGTTCCTGCAGAATTTCGCGGCGTCCGTGAATGGCACGTTCTCCGCAAAGTTCGACAAGGCGTGGTTCTGCGCTCCGGACGGCAACTGGCTCGCGCGCACCAACGCGATGACAAGCTGCAACGCAGGCCAGCAGTGCGTCGCGGACGAAACCGGCGCGAAATGCGTCACGCCTTCTGCCTGCGGCGGTGGCGGCACGTTCGGATTGTTCTCCAGCACGCCTGCGTGCGAGCAGAGCGGCAACGCGTATTGCTTCTTTGACCGCTCCCGCGGACCGGTTGACGGCTGCTTCGCGTGCAACCCGCGCATGTCCTGCGCGGACTACCGCTCGTCGGGCGCGTGCCAGCGCGACAACTGCCACGCGGGCAACTGCGAGTGGCGCAATGTGCTCCCCGACCTCGGCATCGGCGTCTGCGCGGACACGCGCTTTGCCAACTGCCTCTGGTGCACGCAGACCGCAACGTCCGGAATGGACAACGCGGACGCGTACAACGAGGTCTTTGACCGCTGTTCGCCGAAGAAGTCTGACGCGCTCTCCACGCCCAACGCGTTGTGCACGTACAACAAGAACGCCCGCGAAAGCAACGCCTGCGACGCAACCGCGTGCATGGACTATGTCGCGCAGGAATGCGGCTCGCCCGCGAACGGAATCACGCTCAATGCAGACAATTCGCTCGCGACGACGAGCACGGACAACTGCAGCATCAAGGTCTGCCAATTGATGGGCGGCCTGGGCTGCGTCAAGAACGCGGACGGCAGCGTCGTTCCCGACTGCTCCGAGAACCTTCCTGACCGCCGCGCGTGCGAGCTCGACCATTTCGCGCCGAACACGTCGCTCGTGCCGAGCGGATTCATTCCGGGCAGGATGGACTGGATGGCCGTCAGCATGCTCGACAAGCGCAACGGCACCGATGACGCCGTGCTCATGCAGGGCAAGCCAGGCTACCGCCTGCGCGTCTGCGTCGTTTCTTCGGGAAACACGTGCACGAATGCCGCTGCATTTGCAGAAACAAACGTGTCCGCGCTCAACTTCAACGATCTTTCATTGCAGGGCGGCAAGAACGTGCTCGCGACCATGGCTGCCGGCGAGAACACGCTC
>JBGPHE010000017.1:0-16023 GCA_041484255.1 Candidatus Nanoarchaeia archaeon | reverse complement strand
GTACTTGTTCAAGTCTTCCTTGAGCTTCGACGGGCAGTTCGACGACAAAAACACTTTGGCGAGCTTGCCCTGCCTGACGAGCTTGAGCGTGCGGTCTGTGCCGATAACGAGCCGCTTGTCCGCAAGCAGCTTTCTGATGTCCGTCATAAGGTCTGTCATGGTTTATTTCTCCTTCTTCGTCTTTTCCTTTTCGGATTTGACCGTGAGGTTTGCCAAACCGGTTCCGACCGGCACGGGTTGGTTGAGCATGACGTTCTCCACGACGGAGTTCAGCTCGTCCACTTCGCCCGTCAATGCGGCGTTGATGATGTGCTTAATGGGAGTTTCGAACGAAGCACGTGCCAAAACTGAGGCCTTCTCGGAGACGACGCCGTAGCGCGTGATGCCCTTAACTGCGCCCGCAACGCACATCGTGTCCGCGACAAGCATGACGTGGCGGATGTCCACGTTCAAACCCTGCGCTTCGATCACCTTGAACACTTCGTCGATAATCGCCTGGCGCGCGGCCTCGATGCCGAACACTTCCGCGATTTCGTAAATGTCATTGCTGACGGTTCTGCTTTGGTCGACAAAGTCCAGCTCGAGCACCTTCTTCAGGTTCGTTCCGGCGGTGATGATGATGAATTCCTCGTGGCGCTTGACCGGCAGGACTTGCGTGATGTCCTTGATGCCTGTCACATAGATGCCCTTGAGGTCTTCTTTCAATTTGTACAATTCATTGAGCGACTTTTCGTCCTTGCCCTTGAGTTTGACTTCGATGCTTTCGTCGCCCTGCTTGACCGAGGCCGACTTGCCCAGGTCCTTTTCCATCGCCTTGCAGACGGCAGTCATGGTGACGTCCACGTCCTGCATCTTCTGGCGGTTGAGCTTCAGCTCGATCTTCAAATCGACGATGTTGATGATGTACTCGGCGACCAATTCGCCGAGCTTGGTCTCCTTGATCTTCAATGCGAGCTCGCGGATGTCCTTGCCCTTGTTGTACGGCGCCTTGAGGAAGATTTCCATCATGGGCGTCGCCAACGTCTTGCGACCGTCGAGGATTTCGATGATGCGCGGCAGGCCCATCGTGACGTTCAGTTCGGCGACTCCTGCGAAGTGGAACGTGTCCAAGGTCATCTGCGTACCCTGTTCACCGATGCTTTCTGCGCCGACAAGACCGACGGCTTCTCCAGGGTCGATGCGCGCGTTCTGGTATTCCTGATAGAGCTTCTCGGCAGCCTTCTTCAGCTTGCTTGCCGGGCACTTCTCTTCCAGCTCAGCGAGCAATGACTGAGGAATCTTGCCTTCGTATTCTTTCAGGTCAGCATGTGTCATGTTCATTTCACCGAGTCGATAATCTTCTGAACGTCGACCTTTCCGTTTTCCGAGCGCGAGACGTCAACGCCGTCTTCGCCGTACTCGAACTGGATGATTCTGCCGTTTGCGTCACGCACAGTCCTGTCGTACTCGACGCGCAGGTCCTGCATGGCGTTCGCCAAACGGCGGTAGAGGTAACCGGACTTCGGCGTACGCAGTGCCGTGTCCATGAGCGAGTCCCTTCCCGTGATGTGGTGGAAGAAGAACTCCTTCGGCGTCAGGCCGGACTTGAATCCGTGGCGGACGAATCCGCGGGCTTCGGGCGACAAGTCGCCTGCCTTGAAGCAGCTCAGCGTGCGGCCCGTGTAGCCCTTGTCGATGCGCTTGCCGCGGAGTGCCTGCTGTCCGACACACGCGCTCATCTGCGTCATCGCGAGGATGTTACCACGGGCTCCCGATTTGATCATGACCATGGTCTGGATGTCCTTGGGAACGTTCTCCTTGACGATCTGACCGCACTTGTTACGCGCGCGGTTCAGGACTTCGAGGATTTTCAATTCAAGCGTTTCCGCGATGGTGCGTCCGGGGAATGCCTCGAGCGTGCCGTCGTGGAAGGTCTTGATGATGACATTGACTTCCTCCTCTGCTTTGGTGAGCGTTTCTTCAATCTGCTCGTTCGCCAGCTGGGGCAGGTCGTTGTCCGAAATAGGCGCGCTGAAACCCGTCTTGAGCAATACTTCGATGCCCAAACGCAGGGTCTTCTGCAAAATGTCCACGGTCTTCGCCGGGCCGTAGTATTTGTGCAGCGTGCGGAGCATGACTCCCGAGCCCTCGCCGCCGATCGAGTTCTTGTCGATAAAGCCGGACGTGAGCTTGCCGTCTTCGACGATGACGGGGTTGCCGCTCTTGTCGACGCCCTTGTAGTTGAAGTCTTCGGGAAGCAGGACGCTGAAAATCTCCTTGCCGGTCAACATCTTCTTGTTCGGCAGGCGCGAGAATTCCATCACGCCGGCTGCCGAGAGCAGTCCGATCGCGTCTTCGCGGTTCATTTCCAACTCGCTCGTGAGCAGGAAGTTGCCCGAGATGCCGTCGTGGATCGCGCCGATCGCCGACATTCCGTGGCCGGGCGAGACGAGCTGCGTCTGGACTTCCATCAAAATCTCTGCTTCAGCGCGCGCTTCTTCGGTCTGAGGAATGTGCAGGTTCATTTCGTCGCCGTCAAAGTCCGCGTTGTAGGGCGCGCAAACCGCAGGGTTCAAACGCAACGTACGACCCGGTAAAATCTTGACGCGGTGGCACATCATCGACATGCGGTGGAGCGACGGCTGACGGTTGAAGACCGAGATGTCGCCGTCCATCAAATGGCGCTCGACAACGTAGCCCGGCTGGAGTTCTTCCAGCGCGGCTTCCTTGGTCTCGTCCGTGATCTTCTTTTTCTTGCCGTCAGGACGGACAACGTAGTTCGCGCCAGGATACTTGCCCGGGCCGTTCTCGACGAACTTCTTCAGGTATTCCTTGTTCCAGTCGTTGATGGTTTCCGGAACCGTGAGCTTCATAGCCATGATCTTCGGCACGCCGACCTCGTTGATGCGGAGCATCGGGTCGGGCGAGATGACGGTGCGCGCGCAGAAGTTGGTGCGCTTTCCTGCCAGGTTGTGGCGGATGCGTCCTTCCTTGCTCTTGATGCGCTCCGTGATCGTCTTCAGCGGCTGGCCGCTGCGGTGTCGGGCAGGCGGAACCTGCGCGATGGTATTGTCAAAGAACGTGGTGACGTGATACTGCAGCAAGTCCCACAAGTCCTCGATGATTATTTCAGGAGCTCCTGCGTTGATGTTTTCAAACAGGCGCTGGTTGATACGGACAATGTCGCCGAGCTTGTGCGTCAAGTCGTCTTCAGAACGCTCACCGGATTCGAGCGTAATCGACGGGCGGACAGTAACGGGAGGAATCGCGAGCACGGTCAAAATCGTCCATTCAGGGCGCGCGAAAGCAGCGTTGATGCCGAACAACTGGCAGTCCTCGTCAGGAATCTTTTCCAAACGGGCGCGGACTTCGATCGGGCTGACGCGCTTCTCGCTTTCGATGAACGTGGTCGGCTTCTCGAGCGTGATCTTCGCCTGCTTTGCCTTGCAGTGCGGGCACTTGTTGATGGTCTTGAGCGCGTCGATGATTTCCTTGATCTTGGCGCGGCGCGCTTCAAGGCCTTCGTCCTGCTCGACCTGGTTGAGCACGGCATTGTAGCGGCTGATCTTTTCCTGCGGGATAAGAACGCGGCCGCAGTCCTTGCACGTGCATTTCAAAAGCGTGTGGATGATGCGCGCGAACTTGACGTGCAACACGGGGCGCGCCAGTTCGATGTAGCCGAAGTGGCCGATGCATTCCTTCAGCTTCGAGCCGCAGGTCTTGCAGCGCAAGCCCGGGTCGATGACGCCGAGGCGGACGTCCATGAGGCCGCCGTCGACAGGATAACCTTCCTTGTCGTAGAGTTCAGGCGTCACGATCTTCGCGGACGCCATCTTCTTGATCATCTTGGGCGAGAGCAGTCCGAAAATGACGCTCTCGACCTGCTTGAACACCGAGTGCATCTGCGCCTCGATTCTTTCAGGAGCGATAGGCTTCTTCGGCACGTCGAGCAGGGCTGCAGCTGCCTTTTCTTCCTCGGTCAGCAGCTTCTCGGTGCGCTTCATCGAGATTTCCGCCTTCATCGCGGACTCGGGAGCAGGAGCTGCCTCGACCTTGCCGACCGGAGCGTCGGGCTGCGATGCAGCTTCGAGCGCGTCCATTCCCTCATCCTTCTTCTTGCGCGGTGCCATGTTAGTACTTGTTCTTCAACGACAGCTTGGGGTAGATGCCCAGCGACTTGAACTCGTCGAGGATAAGCTTGAATGCGTAGCTGATTTCGATGTCGTTGATTTCCACGTTGTCGCCGCAGATCGGGCAGTAACGCTTGTCCTTGTACGTGTCGTGGATTGCGATGACGCCGCAGTTCTCGCACACCGGAACAACCGTCTTGTCCGAGTCGAAGCGTTCTTTCAACAGCAACGATGCGCCGTGCGCGACAAACGTGTCCTTCTCCATTTCTCCCAGGCGGAGTCCGCCTTCCTTGGCGCGACCCTCGGTCGGCTGGCGCGTGAGCAACTGGATAGGTCCGCGGGCGCGCGAGTGGATCTTGTTCGCGACCATGTGCTTGAGCTTGAGGTAATACATGTTTCCGATGAAGATGCGCGCTTCCATGCGTTCGCCCGTGATGCCGTTGTACAGCGTCTCGGTTCCGTTGTCGCGGAAGCCCGACTGCAACAGCTCCTTGCGGATGGCGTCTTCGTGCTCGCCGTCGAACGTGGTTCCGTCGACATAGCGTCCCGAGAGCGCGCCCATCTTGCCGCCGATCAATTCGAGCAGGTGCGAGATGGTCATACGCGAAGGAATGGAGTGGGGGGAGAACAGCATGTCCGGAACGATGCCCGATGCCGCGAACGGCATGTCGCTTTCCGGCACGATCATGCCGACAATGCCCTTTTGGGAGTGGCGCGACACGAACTTGTCGCCGATTTCCGGAATACGCTGGTCGCGGATGCGGACCTGCACGAGCTTGTTGCCTTCCTCGTTTTCCGTGATGAGCACGAAGTCGATGACGCCTTCCTCGCCGTGGCGCAACGCAACGGACGATTCGCGGCGGATGTTCGAAGCGAGCGAGTATTCCTCAAGCGAGGACAGGAAACGCGGAGGCGAGGTCTTGCCGATGATGACGTCCTCTTCCTTGACCGGAGCTTCGGGGTAGATGATGCCGTCGTCTTCCAAGAGGCGGTAGTCCTTCTCGCTCTTGTAGCCCTTGACGTCCTTGTCCGGCGTGCAGATGCTGTCCATCAAACCGCCCGAGTAGCGCAGTTCCTCTGCGACAGCCGGTCGGAAATAGCTGGAACGCGCATAGCCGCGCTCGATAGAACCCCTGTTGAGAATGACTGCGTCTTCCATGTTGTAGCCCTTGTAGCTCATCACGGCGACGACGATGTTCTGGCCGCTCGGGTGCGTTTCGTAGCCCGAGAGGTCGTGCATGATTGAGTGGACAATCGGAATCTGCGGCGAGTGGAGCAAGTTGACGTCCATGTCCATGCGGACCGGGAAGTTTGCAGCGTAGAATCCGATGGCGTGCTTCTGGTTCTTCGAACCGATGGACAAACGAGCCGACGGGTTGAAATCGCCGAACGGAACCAGGGTCGTGACGATGCCGAGCATCGCGAGCGGCGTGATTTCCAAGTGCGTGTGCTCGGGCGTCAAGTCCTTCTCGTCAAACGCGAGCAACGCATTCTCCTCTTCCGCGGCGTCGATGTATTCGATGACGCCCTGCTGCACCAAGTCATTCCAGCTGATTTCGTTTTTCTGGAGCTGCTTGATGTGCTTCTCGGTGAGGAGCGGGATGCCGTCCTTGATGACGATGAGCGGCCTGCGGGTGCGTCCGCGGCCCGAGTCGATGAAAATCTGGCTCAAGTGCTGCTCGTACATGACGTTGAGGTTGGGCGGCAGCTGTCCTGCGCGGCGCGCGGTGCGGACATTCTGCACGAACTCCTTGCCGTTATCAACATCGCCGAGGAACTTGCCGTTCAGGAAGACTTCGCTCATGGCTTCACGCTCCTGAGACCCATGGCTTTCAACTGCTTGATGACTTCCTGCTCGTCAGAGTCCTTGGAGACCTGCGCGAAAAGAGCGAGATTTTTTCTGAGACCGATGTTCGTGCCTTCCGGAGTCTCTGCCGGGCACAGGCGTCCCAAGTGGGTCGCGTGCAATTCACGCGCTTCGAAGTTTTCCTGCGAGCTCGACAGCGGCGAAACGACGCGCTGCAAGTGCGAAAGCGTGTTCAAGTGGTTCAAACGCTGGATGCGCTGCGAGACTCCCTTGCGTCCGCCGACCCAGTTGCCGGTTGCCATCGAGCTGTAGATTCTCGACGTCAAGAGCTTGTCGCGGATGATGACCTTGATGGACGGGAACTTGCCGCGCTTCACGATGCGCTGGAAGTTGTACAACAGGTCGCCGATCAGGACTTTGAGGTTCATGCGGAAGAGGTCTGCGAGCAGGTCGCCCGACATCTTGATGCGCTTGTTCATGTAGTGGTCCTTGTCGTCCAGCGGAACTTCGCCGTTCGCTCCCGCGATGTATTTGCGGAGCATCTTGCACAGGTTCTGCGCCTTGGCAAGGCGGTCTCCATTGTTCGTTCCGACGTGCGGCAAGAGATACTTGTCGATGATTTCGTTCATTCTCTCGAGGCGGATGTCCTTTGCCTGCGTGATGCCGATCTTCTTGGCCATGTGGTCGATGGCATCCTCGGTGTTCTTGATGTTCACGAACTCGAAGAGATTGATGAGGACTTCGTCGTACTGCTTGTCCTTGCTGATGAACTGCATGATTTCCTCGTCCTTCAGCATGCCCAACGCCTTGATGACGACGATGATCGGAACGCGCTTGACGCGGGTGAACGACAGGTAGAACAGTCCGTCTTTCAAGCGTTCGACGGTGTGCGGAATCTTGAACGGGCCGTTCTCCGAGAACAGCTTGCCGACAAAGTTCGTGACGCCGCTCGACTCTTCGACGAGGAAGCGGTTGCTTGCCAGGTCTTCGATGTTGACGAGGACACGCTCGGTGCCGTTGATGATGAAGTATCCCCCGGGGTCGTCCGGGTCTTCGCCGTGCTTGATCAGGTCATCGCGCGACATCGCGCTCAAGTGGCACTTCTTGCTCTTGAGCATGATGGGCAACGAGCCGATCTGCGTGGTGAACGTCTCGCGCTGCACGTCGTTGATGTGCGACGAGACTTCGATGTAAACAGGAGCTGCGTAGCTGAGCTTCCTCAGGCGGGCTTCGACGGGATAGATAGGTCTGACGGAACCGTCCGCTTCGATGATGGTCGGTTCCTTGACCTCGATCTTGTCCAGGCGGATCTTGAAAGATTCGACATTCGGCGGAATGATGGTGGGCTCGACGTCGCGGTTCTCGTCGACGATGCGCTGCAATTCGCGATCGACGAAGTTGTTGAAGCTCTCAATGCTGGATTTTACCAAGGAGTTGTCTGCGAAGTGCTTCGCAATCAGGGTCTTGGCGATGCTCGGCATTAGCGGCTCACCACTCTGCGATAGAAGACCGCTTCGCCGGCGGTCGGAGACTTGCGGAGAATCTTGATGATGTCGCCTTCCTTGACGTCCAGCGGCTGGATTGCCGCATCGTCTTTGAAGATCTTGGGAAGGTCACGAAGGTCTGCAACGTACTTCTCGAACAGGTCCTTTTTCTCTTTCTCGTTGAGTTTGACGTGTTTGGGCACGAGCGCGTGCTTGCTAACATCCAGGTCTTTTGTCATTGAGTCCTCTCGCAGTGGAAGCGGGCCGGACGCGATTTGAACGCGCGACCAGCTGGTTAAAAGCCAGCTGCTCTACCGGGCTGAGCTACCGGCCCTTGAATATTACTTACTGTGAGCGTGATGATAGAGTTGACAGAGGTAGGTATGTCAGGAATGGGTGCAATGGCGCTAGTCTCCATGCGAAACAGGTAGTCCCCTCACGTGATCGGACGATATAGTGAATTTTCTGGCGATTATTTATAAAGGTTGCGGTTTTAAAGCCCTATCGCCTGTGCGCAAAGGCAAAATGGAAGGGCTGGTTCTGCATCAAGAAGCTTTTGTCAGTAATAACGGTGATTAACGTCTTCTCCAGCGGGAAGTGCGTGACGTCCAGCCCGCACGGCACGTCAAGGTCGAAAAAGCCGTTGTTGTACTTCTCCGATTCGACCAGATCGCCTGCCAAACGGAGCATTTCTCCCAAACGGACGTCCTTTCTTGCGGGAACAAAGCTCGGCGTGGTCGTCATGTCGCCCTTGTGCTCTTCCAATGGTAAGTCGATTGCGAACTGCACGTCCTTGATCGCGATGGTCGTCGTGACTTTCGGCAACGCGGTCTGCACGACGGTGATGCCTTTCTGCTCCAAGACTTGGTAGTTGCCGATGCACGCGCCGATGTGCTGCTCGATGTAGCCGGACAATTCCCGTTCGACCGCCGTGCTGTCCGGCGTCTTGTCCTCGCCCTGGTCAAAGAGATAACTGGTGTTCAGCGGAACGAAATATTGATTGCTCAATTGCGCCACGCCGCCCTGCCTGCCGACGGTGATAAGCGCATCTTCCGCGACCAGTCCGAGGCAGTGCTCGACCAGCTCTTTCGCGCTCGATGCTTCCACTGCGCGGACTTGCACCTTGCTGCGCAGCTGGTCGCTCGCGTAAAAGAACAATCCTGCGAAGACAATGAGCATGATGCCGAGCATCAGGAACAGCGTGATTTGGCCGCGCTTCATGGGAACGCGACCTCCTGCTGTTGCAATTCCGAGAGCACGGTGCGGATTTGGGCGCTGTTCGGCGACAATACGGTGACGTGGCAGTCCGCGCGCGAGTAGTCCAGCTGGTTGTCGACGATCGTGGTGGCAGCCTGCGCGTACGTTGTCGAATACGCCTTTGCCCAGTTTGCCGAGACGCGGTCGAGCTTTTCGTTGATGCTGAGGAAGCGGTGCGTCGCTCCCGCGACCGGCTGCTCGCGCAGCGTGAGATAATTGCTCGCGACCGTGTCAACATTGGGCGCGTCCTGCTCAACGGAAACAACGCCTTTGCTGAGATCAATGATGTTCTTGCCCATGCCTGTCGTCTTGAACGCGGTCTGCTTGAACGGCTCAATCAATGCGCTGTCGTACTGGTAGCGCTTGTACTCGATGACGCCGTTCAGGAGGAGCTTGTTGTTCGCCAAATCGACCAAACCGCACAGCGGGCAGTCTGCGGTGAGCTTCTGCGCGACATTCTTCTGCACGCACAGCCTGTATGCGTAATCGTGAATGGAGAAACCAAAGCCGTCTTCGATGTGCGGCATGTCTATGTCATACGTGCTAATGGGCGTCAGGTTGACGCAGACGACGCCGTATGCCGCGTCCATGTCGATCTGGCCCGAGCCGTTCACTTTCTCGACAAGATTGCCGTTCGTTCCGGTCAATTGCATGTTCGTGACCGTGTATCTTGGCTTCAGGCAGTTCAGGACGCTCGCGCTTAGCGTGCTGTTCGCCTGCAAGCCGTCATAATTCAGCTTGCTGCCGTCGCCATAGACGACTCTTCCATCGCCGCTCGTGGTCATCGTGACGATTTTGTTGACCACAAACTTCGCGATCTTCACGTCTTCAACGAGGAAGCAGCCCGCCTGCACTGCCGACGCTTTCTGCACGGTAAACTCCTTGCCGTCCGCATTCAGCTTGACGACGTCAGTCGACGTGCTGCCTTTGTAATCGAGCGAAGAAGCGGAATCTGCGGTCAGCCTGCCATCGCTCCAGCGGACATTGACGCCGTTGTCGATGGTGATGATGCCTTGCTTGAGATGATCGATGCTTTCGGCAGAATATGTTCCGTCGTCATTAAACTCGACATTATGTCCGCCCTGAATGTGCGTGTCTCTGTGGTCTCCTTGTGCGAGACTATCAAAGTGCGTTGATGTCGCACTGCCATCCACTTGACCCGGGTCTACGACTCCTGAAAGAACGGGCGTGCTGAACTGCGTTGATTGTGTGACTTTAACGTTGGTATCTCCAGTGATTGCGTCTTGGACTTGGACGGTTTGTGCGGAAGGCTCTGGCGGTCCGCCAGGCTCGACACCGCCAACTTCATCTGCACGCGTGATTACTGAGAATAAAAGTAATAGAACAAGTACACTTATGACGAATGAGCGAGACATTATTACCTCTTTTTACTGAAGACCTAATTTTGCTTTGCACGCGTCTATTCTTTGTTGATAACGCGCCTTCTTTTCTTGCGGTGCTTTTTCCAAGGCAATTTCAAAACTTTTTAGCGCTGCTTGATATTCGCCCTTGTCGTATTCGCATTGTGCCACGCCTGCGTATCCGAGCGGTATGTTTGGCGCGTATTTGATTGTCTTTTGATACTCGTTAATTGCATCATCGAATCTTTTATGTTCCCACAGTACCGCTCCACGAATAGAGTAGGATAGTGGAGATTCAGGAACCAGTTCTATTGCAAGAGTTGCTGCGGCAAATGAACGATCGTCTTTACGATTGACTCCATAGTATGCGTTAGCTAAGCTATTCATTATTGTTTGAAGCGCAGATTTCTGATTTTTGTTCAGTTCATTTAAGTTATATGCAAATGTTTTTGCAAGAGTTGGCTCCAAATCATCAATAATTTCTTTGTATTTCTGCTCTCCAAGCAAAGCGCGATATTTGTTAACATCAATCACGTTGAGGATATTCTGCAAATCTTCATCAGGATGTTTGTACGAAATGCCTTTCTTGCCGTCGAGGTCGCGCTTCTGCACCAATGCGCGGATGTCGTTGGGATTATTCTTCAAATAATCGTTAATCGTCGATGTCGCTTTCTCCAAGTTATTGGATTTTGAATAAAGCTCAGCGAGTTTCAAGTATTCGTCCGACGTCTTGTCGAGTTTGCCTTCGAGGATGCTGATTTGATCGTTGACCGTGAACGTTTGTTTCTCACCCTTGGCGACGTCCTGCGCGTACGCCGTGCCGCTGAACATCATCGCCGCTGCGGCGGCAAGCGGCAAAATCATCGTCGCGGCGATGCGCGACAAAGTCGTCCGCGTCTGGGTTTTCAACTCGCGCGCGTACGGCATCACGCGAGCAAGCGCGCTCTCGCTCTGGGAAAGTATTTGCTCTTCCCAGTCGTTGAAGCGCAATAATCTGTTCTCAAGAGAAACAAGCTCCTGCGAAGAAACAGTCTTGCCTGCGAGCGCGTCATCGACCATCCGCTGGTGGCTTTCAATCGCGCCGCGGAAGACATTGATCCAGTCGAGAGAATTCTCCAGATGCTGCTCGATTTTCTCGAGCGGCTGGCGTTCCTGCAGCAATTCCTGCCGCACGTCCGCATCCAAACAGGCTTGGAGGGTTTCCATGATGAGCTTCAGCTCGCCCAGTTCGAGGAGGAGCTGGTCGTACTTGAACCATTCGCGCTTCTGGCGGAGCAACAAACCGTTGCCCGTGGCCGCGATCTGCTGGTTGATGCCGTTCAAATCCTCGCGCAGGTCGGCAGCGTCTTTGCCGTGGAGCCGGTGGCCGCGCTGGTCGCGGATATCGCGGACAAGCGAGACGACCTTCTCGAGCGCGCGCTGTAGATTCTTCGCGTCCATATACACCTCTCTTTCGTCAGAGAGGCGCACTTCGGATATATAAAGGCAACGCAATATTTAAATCCTCTTCTGCCGACGCTCTGCGTATGCGCCTCATCCTGAACGCCAAAAAAACAGTGGAGCAGAATGCGGCGGTCTATTTCGAGAAAGGCAAGAAGGCCAAGCGCAAGATGGAAGGCCTGAAAATCGCGCTCACGAGATTCGAAAAGCAGAAAGACGAACTGCTCAAGAAGCAAGCATCCGTCATCCAGAAGCTGGACAAGCCAAAAGTCCAAAAAGTCGACCGAAAGAAAGAATGGTACGAGAAGTTCCGCTGGTTTTTCTCAAGCGAAGGATTCCTGTGCGTCGGCGGACGCGATGCCACGACGAACGATATCGTCGTCAAAAAGCATTTAGAAGCGGGCGATCTGGTCTTCCACACCGAAACTCCCGGTTCGCCGTTCTTCGTCATCAAAGCGCAGGGCAAGCCCATCGGCGACGCCACGAAAGAAGAAACCGCGCAGGCAACCGCGGCATTCTCGCGCGGCTGGAAAGCAGGCGTCGGCTCATTGGAAGTCTTCAGCGTCACGCCCGAGCAAGTCAGCAAGGAAGCAAAGGCAGGCGAATACATTTCCAAAGGCGCGTTCATGGTGTACGGCAAGCGCACCTTGTATCACCCTTCCATAGAAATCGCGGTCGGTGTGTTAGACGACGGCAGAATCATGGCCGCCCCGCTGCCTGCGGTCAAGAAACACTGCAAGAAGCACGCAACGCTCACCCAAGGCGACGACAAGTCCTCGGACATCGCAAAGCAATTGGTCAAAATCCTCGGCGCGGGAACGACAGACGAATACATTTCCGCATTGCCCTCAGGCGGCATGCGCCTGCGGAAAAGCTTATAAACCTGAACTCCCGTTTTCTCGTTAGAAAAAAGAGGTCCCATGCCCGAAAAGAAAAAGCCCAAGAAAAAGATGGTCTGCGAGTTCTGCTGAACCATGACTGAAATCACCCTTCCGCTGATCATAGGCGCCGCCTTGATTGACAGCATCAACCCGTGCGCGTTCGGCGTGCTCATCTTCCTGCTTGCCTATCTCTCCAAGACCAGCAAGAATCCGTCGAAAATGCTGGTCAATGGCACGATTTACATCGCCGCGGTCTTCATCACATACCTGCTCGCAGGCGTCATCCTGCTCGGCGCATTGCGCGCGCTGGGCAAAGCCTCCGCAGTCGCCTACCTCGCCATCGGCGTGCTCATCATCATCGCGGGATTATTGGAAATCAAGGACTTCTTCTGGTACGGCAGAGGAGTCTCGCTGTCCATCTTCCCGTCGGAAGCCGCGCGCATCAAGCGCTACGCCAAAAACATCGGCGGCGCATGGTACACGGCGTTCCTGCTCGGCATCTTTGTCGCCTTCGTCGAGCTTCCGTGCACCGGCGCGGTCTACCTCGCCGTGCTCACGCTCATGGCCGAGAAAAGCGTGAGCGCGAACACCCTCTTTTATCTGATCATCTACAACCTCATCTTCGTGCTCCCGCTCTGGCTCATCCTGTGGAGCGTCTACAAAGGCATGCACTGGAAGCGGCTTGAAACGTTCCGCCAGCACCACAAGGGCCTGATGCGCCTCGCTACTGGACTTTTGCTCCTCGGCCTCGGCGCGTGGATGATCCTCGCAACGGTCTAAATGAAGCTCAAACCCCGCAAGAAAAGCTCGCACAAGGGCCAGAACGGCCGCGTTCTTGTCGTCGGCGGCAGCGTCGACTATGTCGGAGCGCCGACCTTTGTCGGCATGGCTGCTCTCGCGGTCCTGCGCAGCGGCGCCGATCTGGTGACCATCGCCGCCCCTGAGAAAGTCGCGTGGTCCATCAACTGCCTCTCGCCCGACTTAATCACGCGCAAACTTCCTGGCGATTACTTGCAGCCCAAGCACGTGAACGCGGTTCTCGCGCTCGCCAAGGACGCAGACGTCGTCGTGATCGGCAACGGCATCGGCTTGCGCCCGGAAACCAAGGCGTTTGTCCTGCAATTCCTCAAGAAACTCGCGAAACCTGTCATCATCGACGCCGATGCGCTGAAACTCGTCCGCCTGCAGGACTGCAAAAACGCCGTGCTCACGCCGCACGGCGGAGAATTCGGCATCCTCGTCAGGAACAGCGCGCTCAAGAACGCGCCGATGAAAAAGATTCAACAAGCGCTCAAAGACAATGTTCTCGTGCTCAAAGGCCACCCGAAAACGCTCATCGTCTCGAAAAACACCATTGCGGAAAACAAGACCGGAAACGCAGGCATGACGCACGGCGGCGTGGGCGACGTCCTCGCAGGCATCATCGCAGGGCTCATTGCGCAACAGAACGACGCGTTCGCGAGCTGCAAAGCCGCCACCTTTATCAACGGCAAGATCGGTGAAAAACTGTACAAAACAATGGGCTTCGGCTACCTCGCATCGGATATGGTGAAGGAAATCCCTGCGATGCTCAAGAAGTTCCAAAAGGATGCATAATGGTCGACACGCACACGCTCCCCATCAGGGTCAGAATCGGAAAAGCAGGAGTCACCGACTCCATTATTGCCGAAATCAAGCGGCAAGCCCACAAGTACAAGGTCGTCAAGATCAAATTCCTCGCGGGAAACGCGATGGGCAAGGACAAAAAGGCGTTCGCGCGCGACCTTGCAGTAAAGACGAACACCAAATTCGTCTCCCAAGTGGGCTTCGTCGTTGTTCTCAGCAGAGTTTAAATACTCGTTCTGCATCAATTGAGTAAAAATAGGTGAACGAATATGGTTGACAGCAGCAAGCGCCTCATCAAGTTCGGATTCTACAATGATAAGTTCAAGGCAGACTATCCTGAGTACGCCTCGAAATGGATGAAGTCCAAGGACGGCAAGCCGTTGATGAGCGACGAGGAGAAGAGCAAAATCCTGAACGACAAGGACTTCAACGCGGAAAAGTACGCCGACCACGATTTGCTGGAAATCCAGCGCGACCAGATGATGACGATGGACTATCCCAAGCCCATCAACAAGTATTACATGATCTACGAAGTGCCGCACGAAAGCATCGAGCCCATCTACTACTGGTGCTTAGGCCACCTCACGAACGACTGGGGCTACCCGGTCGTGCACAAAATCTCCGACATCTTCACCGCGGCAGAGCATTCCTCGTTCTACGGCGCGTCCGCGCAACGACTCGGCCTGGCGCAGGACAAAGTCGCGCAATACCTTGCAACCATCGGCAAGATGGTCAAAGACATGTTCCAGCTCGTCAGAGAACTGCGCTGGATCGACGAGCGCAGGGCATACTACAAGGACGCAGACGAAGGCAATGAAGGCGCAGAAATCGCGCTGAAAGGCCTCTGGACCGACATGGTCGACGGCGTCGTGGGCGGCCAGCGCTCGAGCAGCAACATCTTCGTCATGGCGCAGCAGCTCCAGTTCTCTGCGCTTCCTGATTTGTTCTTCAGCATCCACGTCACCAAGAAAATCGTCGCCCAAATCACGGGCAAGCCCGTGGACAAGGTGCAGGACGAGGACATCCGCGGCCAGATCGACAAGTTCGTCGAGAAACAGGCGTCAGGATTCAACAAGGAGCTCAAGAACCTGCTCAAGCGCAAACTCTACCAATACCACATCTGGCGCGCCGAGACCAAGAAGGAAATCGACGACCGCAGGAAGTTCACGCTCGACTACCTCCGCCAGCACAGCGCGGTCATCAGGATGTACATGACGTGGGTCAAGCCGTACCTCAAGCACATCCGCAAGCTCGGCGCGGACACGAGCAAGATGGGCTCCGCAGACCTCATCTCGGCGTTCGAAGGCTCGCTCATCGAGATCGAAATCCTCGGCCAGCAGATTCCCAAGGGCAACAAGGACATTTACAGCTGCATCATGCTCACGTTCCAATACAGGACGCGCCCGCAGATGCAGTTCTCGCAGGAAGGCGGCTACCACCGCGGCCCGCTGCACCAGGGCGAGACCAAGATATTCTGGCGCGCCTATGCGTGGAGCGAAGACCAGATCAAGAGCTACATCGCGATGAAAGACGACGAAGACATGGAATTGCTCAAGACCATCGACTCGACCGTCGACAGCGCGATGAACGCGCTCGGCGACGACCTCAAGAAATACCTCAAGCAGGCCGAGCAGCAGCATACTGAAGAGAAAAAGGAAGAAAAGCCCAAGCCCCGCAAGCAGTCACTGTTCGAGCCGTTCGCCGAAGTCGGCAAGGGCTTTGCCGAGACGTTCTCCGCGCTCATTCCCGCGGCCAAGAAAGGGCCCAGTCCTGCCGAAGCCGGCGCGAAGCGCAAGAGCGAAATGGGCGCGGCAGCGGGCGGCGCCAAAGCAGTCCTCTGGCAGAACTACAAGAACTTCAAGAAAGCGCACCGTCTTCTGACGTGGTAAATTCTTTATAATTTATACAGCAATGCTGATAAGCCGGAAACACCTATATTCCTCGCATGGGGGAGAGCATCGTCTCAGTGCGGAACGCGGAACAATCGTGCCCAAGCTGCGGAACGCCCATCAAGCACGGCATCACGACCCAGTATTTGGACGACATCGATGCCGAGATCTGCGCGGTGTGCGAACAAGT
>JBGPHE010000016.1:0-16512 GCA_041484255.1 Candidatus Nanoarchaeia archaeon | reverse complement strand
GGCTGTTCTTCGACGAGAAGCGCGAGCCACTGGTCAAGTTCGTCCATTGACACAAACTATATATAGAAAGCTCTTAAGGATTGCGTTAGGGGGATTGGATTGATTCATCTCAGTACACTGCTGAAGCACTACAAGCGCCGCGACGTTCAGGAAGAAATCGTTTTTGCCGCGGAGAACAAGGAAATCGCGGTCAAGTACGGCGACAAGGGCTTTGGCAAGCGTCCGGATGTCTTGAACCACCCGAAGGACGTTCTTGAATTCGCCAAAAACGGCGCGACCAGCTTCCACTGCTCGGAAGAATTGTGGAATAATCCGCTCCAGATCGACACGAGCATGAAGCGGACAGAGCTGGACGAAATCAGGAAGGGCTGGGATTTGGTTTTGGACATCGACTGCCCCTGGCTCGACTATTCGGGATTGGCAGGAGATTTGCTTGTTCACGCCTTGAAATATCACGGCATCGAGCATATGGGCGTGAAGTTCTCGGGAAATCACGGTTTTCACATCGCGGTTCCGTTCGAAGCGCTGCCGGAGCGCGTGCAAGGGCAGGAAACACGATTGTTATTCCCCGATGGTCCCAGGAAAATCGCGATGTACCTGCAGGAGATGATCCGCCCGCATTTGGCGTCGAGAATGCTCGAGCGCGAAACCATTTCGCAGATCTTGACCAAGACGAAAAAGCCCAAGGCCGAGCTGGAAAAGGACGGCCAGTTTGACCCGTTTGCCCTGCTCACCATCGACACCGTGCTTATTTCCAGCAGACACCTCTACCGCATGCCGTACTCGTTCAATGAAAAGTCAGGACTGGTCTCGATCCCCGTCGACCCGAAGAAAATCTTGGAGTTTGACAAAGCAACCGCGGATGCAGAGCGCGTTGTCGTCGATACGGAATTCTTGCCGAGAAAGAAAGCAAGCCCGGGAGAAGCGAGCAAATTGTTAGTCCAGGCCTTCGACTATCACCCGCCGCAGTCGATGAAGGACGAAAAGAAATACTCATTGCGCGCAAAAGAAGACTTCGCAATTCCGCTCGCCGCAGTTCCCGAGCAGTATTTCCCGCCGTGCATTCAGAACATCAGTAAGGGAATGCTCGACGGCAAGAAGCGCGCGATGTTTGTCCTTGTCAATTTCCTTTCAAGTCTGGGATGGAACTATGAACAAATAGAAAAATACCTGATGGACTGGAACAAGCGCAATCCCGAGCCGTTGAGAGACAATCTGATTCTTGGCCACGTGCGATATCACCAGCAGCAGAAGAAGCAGGCATTGCCGCCGAACTGCTCGAACAAGGGATACATGGTCGGCATGGGTGTGTGCAAGCCTGATTCTTTCTGCGGCGCGGCCATGCCGCCGGGCGCGCAGGACTTTGCGCCGCGAATCAAGAACCCGGTGAACTACGGATTGAAGAAACAGAGGTTAGCCAATATAACAGCAGAGCAGAATAAACCGAGGAATGTTAAACAGACTAACAAGCCCGCTCCCGAGAGCAAAACTGCAGAATCACCCCCTGATGTTAAATAGGTTAACACCTTCTTCCCTCGTCGACAGCAATCTTTATAAACACCCCCTGAATTTCGGAAAGTATCTGACTTAGCCTGAAAAGGAGTTTCAGTACAGTGTCAGTAGAGTGGGACAACTGATATTCTGAAAGAAACTCCGCAAGAGGCACTTGGGTCGGTCATGTGCGGTAGGGTTATCGCACACACATACAAAAACAAAAGACACAACGCTCTATGCCACGCGTACGCCAACCACGTCGAGGAACAATGCAGTTCTGGCCCCGCCAGAAAGCCAGCTCCAGCCATGCGCGCATCCGCACGTGGAACCGCGGCAAGGACGCCAAGCCGTTGGGTTTCGCAGGCTACAAGGTCGGCATGACCCACCTCATCATCACCGATAACCGTTCGACCTCGCCCACCAAGGGCGACTCCATCGCGATGCCGGTGACCGTGGTGGAGTGTCCTCCGATGAAAGTCGCCGGCGTGCGCTGCTATCACTTGCGCAACCACAAGCCCGTTCTCGCCACCCAAGTCTGGGCCGACAAGCTCGACAAGGACCTTTCCCGCGCGCTCGCTCTTCCTCAGCAATCCAGGACCAAAATTGATTCTTTGAAACCCGAATTGTTCTGCGAATTCCGTTTGTTCGTGCACACGCAGCCCCGACTCGCCCGCCTGAAGAAAACCCCTGAAGTTTTCGAGGTCGGCATCGGCGGCACTCCCGCTCAGCAGCTTGAATACGCGAAGACCGTCATCGGCAAGGACGTGAAAATCACGGACGTGTTCGCGCAGGGCCAGCAGGTGGACAGCCACTCGGTCAGCACGGGCAAGGGTTTGCAGGGACCGGTCAAGCGTTTCGGCGTTTCGATCCGTTCGCACAAGTCGGAAAAGACCAAGCGTGGTCCCGGAGCGCTCGGACCGTGGCACGGAAACTTCAACTGGCCGGTCGCGCACGCGGGACAGATGGGCTACCACCAGCGCACCGAGTATAACAAGCAGATTATCCAGGTCGGCGAAGACCCCGCGAAAATCAATCCCGCAGGCGGGTTTATGCACTATGGAAATGTCGTTTCTCCCTATCTTTTGATCAAGGGCTCGCTTCCGGGCCCGGCAAAGAGGCTCATCAAGCTCACGACCCCGTTGAGGGCGAACAAGAACTTCAGCAAGGAGGCGCCGGCTATCACGCACACCAGCCTGGCTTCGAAACAGTAACATGGAAGTTTCAATCAAATCTCCGGCAAACGTGGACGAGGGCAAGAAGAAATTGCCCGCGCAGTTCTCTGAGCCCGTGCGCGCGGATATTATCAAGCGCGCAGTCGAGGTCATCTGGAGCCACGAGCGCCAGCCGTACTCGTCTGACCCGCGCGCCGGAAAGAAGGCGAGCGCGAAGCTCTCCCGTCGCCGTCGCGACTACCGCGGCGGTTATGGCCACGGTATCTCGCGTGTTCCCCGCAAAATCCTCAGCCGCAACGGCACTAACATGATGTGGGTCGGAGCGTTCGCGCCCGGCACCGTCAAGGGCCGCAGAGCGCACCCGCCCGTCGCGAGCAAGGACTGGATTCAGAAAATCAACGACAAGGAACGCCGCATGGCAATCCGCAGCGCGATCGCCGCGACCATCGACAAGCAGCTCGTCGCCCAGCACGGCCACGCGCTTCCTGTCAACTACCCGTTCATCATCAGCAACGCGTTCGAGACGCTCGACAAGACGCAGGCCGTCGGCGACGCGTTGGCAAAGCTCGGATTCGAGCAGGAATTGCTCCGTTCGAGCCGCAAGAAGATCCGCTCAGGTAAGGGAAAATCCCGTGGAAGGCGCTATCGCACCGCGACCGGCCCGCTCATCGTGGTCGCAGGCGACTGCAAGCTGCTCCGCGCGGCAAAGAACCTCGCCGGTGTCGACGTCCTTCCTGTCGCTCGCCTGAACGCGAAAGTGCTCGCGCCCGGCGCAGTGCCCGGCCGCCTCACCCTCTTCACGGCAAGCGCGATTGACAAAATGACCAAGGAGAACCTGTTCCAATGAAGCCTTCGCGCATGAAGAAGCAGAAGCGCGCAAAAGCCAAGCCTACTGAGAAGGAAATGATGCACGCGAGCCAGCCGCGCAAGGTCTTCACCAACATGACCAAGCGCAGGCCGTTGATGATTAGCACGGCCGTGGTCAAGCATCCTGTTTCCAGCGAAAAGGCGATCCGCCTGATGGAGTCGGAGAACAAGCTCGTGTTTGTCGTCGATATCAAGGCGGACAAGGCGAGCATCAAGCACGCGATTGAGGATTTGTTCAAGGTCAAAGTTGCAAGAGTCAACACGCACATTATCAACGGCGAGAAGCGCGCGTACGTGCGCTTCGCCGCAGAGAATCCCGCGATCGACATCGCGACGAATTTGGGACTGATGTAACATGGGAAAATCACTCATCCAACAGGCACGTGGTAAGGGCGGACCGGTCTACCGTTCGCTCAGCTTCCGCTTCAAGGGAGACGCGAAGATGCCGCAGACGAGCGAGAAGCCCATCGAGGGCGTCATCGTTGACTTCGTGCACTGCGCGGGCCACACCACGCCGATGGCGGAAATCCGCTACGGCAACGGCGAAACCTGCCTGCTGCTCGCTCCTGAAGGCGTCAAGGTCGGCGACAAGATCACGATGGGCGCAGGCGCGCCAGTCGAGCCGGGCAACGTGCTCTCGCTCAAGGACGTTCCGGAAGGAACGCCTATCTATAATGTCGAGTTGCGCCCTGGAGACGGCGGACGATTCTGCCGCAGTTCGGGCGTGTACGCGCGCGTCGTTTCAAAGACCGAAAACCATGTCACTATCCTGCTCCCGAGCAAGAAGCTCAAGGAAATCCCCGCGACCTGCCGTGCAATGATTGGCATTGCCGCAGGCGGCGGACGCACCGAGATGCCGTTCCTCAAGGCCGGAGCCCGGCACCACAAGGCAAGGGCGCGCAACAAGCGTTACCCGCGCCAGAGCGCAGCGGCGCAGAACGCGGCAGACCACCCATTCGGAAACAAGCGCACCAGCCGTAAGGCGAAGCAGCGCCCGGTTGGTCACTTCGCGCCGCCCGGACGCAAGGTTGGAAAGATGTGGCCGCGCCAGACCGGAAGGAAGAAGTGATGAACTATGGCTAAAGAATTCATGTTCCGCGGAAAGAAGCTGGACGAGATTAAGCAGATGACCGTTCAGGACTTCATGGTGTTGGTTCCTTCGCGCGAGCGCCGCAAGATCAAGCGCGGCTTCACCGAGCAGGAAAAGATTTTCCTGGCAAACCTGCGCGCAGGCGAGAAGGACCCGAAGACGCAGTGCCGCGACATGATCATCCTGCCCGAAATGCTCGGCAGGCTCATCAAAGTCTACAATGGCAAGGAGTTCATGCCCGTCGCGATCGAGCCCGAAATGCTCGGCCACCGCCTCGGCGAGTTCGCGCAGACCCGCAGAAAGGTCGCGCACTCCGCGCCCGGAATCGGAGCAACGCGCTCGTCCGCGTCGCTCAGCGTGAGATAAACCATGACAACGTACGGCTACACGACAGTGGCAGGGGCCAATGAGGCCAAGGCAGTCGGCGTAGGCATGCCTGTCTCGTACAAGCAGTCGTATGAAGTCACCAAGTTCATCCGCGGCAAGCCCGTGCAGCTCGCGAAGAAGATGCTCGAGGACGTCATCGCGATGAAGCGCCCGGTTCCCATGACGAGGTTCCACGGCGACACCGGCCACAAGCACGGCATGGCTGCGGGACGATTCCCGGTCAGCACGTGCGAGTACATCCTGAAGCTCCTCAAGAGCGCGGAATCCAACGCGCAGTTCAAGGGCCTCAGCACGGCAAACCTGATCATCAAGCGCATGGCCGCGCAGAAAGGGCCGACCAGCTGGCGCTATGGCAGGCACAAGCGCCGCCAGGCGAAGTGCGCGCACGTCGAAATCGTGCTTGCCGAAGTCAAGGACCTGAACGCGAAGAAGGAGCGCAAGGTCAAGACCGCGGCGGAACGCAAGGCAGCGCCCGCAAAGGCAGCTGCACCCGTGACTGCAGCTCCCGCACAAGCTCAAACGCCTGCAAAGACGCAGGTTCAAAAGCAGCCAGTCAAGAAAGAGGGTAACAACAAATGATCGAACGCAAATTCATCGCAGAGAAGTTCAAGGAATTCCAGATTCAGCAGTATATCGACCAGACCTTGAAGAACGTGGGCCACAGCTCGACCAAGCTCGTGCGCACGCCGCTCGGCGAGAAGATTATCATCGCAGCCTCGCGCCCCGGCCTCGTGGTCGGAAAGAAGGGCGAGAACATCAAGAAGCTCACCAACACGCTCAAGAGAAAGTTCAACTTGGAGAACCCGCAGATCGAGATCGCGGAAGTTCCCGAGCCCAACCTGGACGCGCAGATCGTCGCGGAACGCATCGCGTCGACCATCGAGCGTTTCGGCATCCAGAAGTTCAAGGCCATTGCGCACAAGACCATGACGGACGTCATGAACGCGGGCGCATTGGGCATCGAAATCAGGATCTCCGGCAAAGTGCCCAGCGCGCGCGCAAAGTCGTGGCGCTTTTACAACGGCTACCTGAAGAAATGCGGTAACGTCGCATTGACGCAGGTCAAGCGCGCCAAGACGTTCGCGACGCTCCGCGCGGGAACCATCGGCGTCAAGGTCGCGATCATGCCGCCCGACGTCAAGCTGCCGGACGACATCGAAGTGCGCAAGGAAATGCCGGTGCAAGCGCCGGAACAGGAAGCTCCTGCCAAGAAGGCCCGCGCGCGCCGCAGCGCGAAGAAGCCCGAGGCCGCAGCGCCGGCAGAAGCCGCTCCCGCGCCTGAGAAAGCAGAGGAATCCAAATGAAATTCAAGGAACTGAAGGCATTGCCCGCAGCTGAATTGCGCGAGAAATCCCTGGAGCTCTACAAGGAGCTTATCAAGGATAACGCGCAGGTCGCCATCGGCACGGTTCCGAAGAATCCGCGCAAGCTCAGGCTTGCGAAGAAGACCATCGCGAAGATCGCAATGATCCTCGCGACGCCGAAGACCGCACCCGCGGCACAGCCGGCAAAGGCGCAGCCCAAGGCAGCGCCGACCGCCAAACCGAAATCGGAGGCCCTCAAGCAATGAGTGTCTGCGTGCGGTGTGGTTTGCCGCAAGAGCTGTGCGTGTGCGAAAGCATCGCGAAGGAGACCCAGAAAGTCACCATCGAGATCGTGCAAAAGAAGTTCGGCAAGAAGTACACAATCATCACCGGCATCAGCGACATCGACTTGGACCAATTGGCCAAGCAGCTGAAGGCGAAACTCGCCTGCGGCGGTACGGTCAAGGAGGGCCGCATCGAATTGCAAGGCGGGGGCGGCGACACCAAGGCCGCGGAGCGCGACCACAAGCAGAAGGTGCGCGACCTGCTCGTCACGGCCGGATTCGCAATCGAGACCATCGCAATACGGTAAGAGGAAAACAACAATGGCAGAAACCTGCAAGGACAAGCATTGCCCGTCGCACGGCAGCGTGAAAACGCACGGCCGCGCGTTCACCGCTACGGTCCTCGCCGCCCGCGCGCAGCGCACGGTCGTCGTCGAATGGGAGCGCAAGTATCACGTTCCGAAGTTCGAGCGTTATGAAAGACGCCGCACGACCTTGAGCGCGCACAATCCTGACTGCATCAACGCGAAGCCGGGCGACATCGTCCGCATCATGGAATGCAGGCCCATCAGCAAGACCAAGCACTTCACCATCACCGAGAAGCTCGGCACCGAGCGTCTCTTCGCGGAGCGCGCAGCACTCATGCAGGAAGCGAAGGTAAAGAAGGCAGCAGCCGCGGAAGCGCGCAAGACGGAAAAAACGGAGGCAGCACAATGAAGGACGTCAAAGCGCATGCAGGAAGGCCGTTGCCGCACACCGCGCGCTTGGTCGCGTGCGACAATTCAGGTGCCAAAATGCTCAGGATCATCGCCGTGAAAGGATACAAGGGACGCACCGGACGCATGGAAGCGGCCGGAGTAGGCGACGTCATCTTCTGCTCGGTCGTCGAGGGCAAGCCCGAGATGCGCAAGCAGGTCGTGCAGGCAGTCGTCGTGCGCCAAAAGAAGGAAATCCGCCGCCGCGACGGCACGCGCGTCAAGTTCGAGGACAATGCCGCAGCCGTCCTGAAGGACGAGTTCGGCAACCCGAAAGGAACAATGATCAAGGGCCCCGTGGCGAAGGAAGTCGCCGAACGCTGGCCCGCAGTTGCAAAATTATCGACAATGATTGTGTGAAACCATGACTGAATGGAACCGAAGCTGGGCAAGGAGCGTTCAACCGCGCAAGCAGCACGCGTACGTACGCAACGCGCCGGTTCACGCTTTGGGCGACTTTATCGCCGGCCACCTGTCCAAGGAGCTGCGCGCGAAGCACAAGCGCCGCTCGCTCCGCATCCGCGTCGGAGACAAGGTCAAGGTCATGCGCGGCACGTACAAGAACAAGTCCGGCAAGGTCGAGCGCGTCAACGTCAAGGCGCAGAAGATCTACATCACGGGCGTCGAAGTCACCAAGCGCGACGGCAGCAAGGCGATGTATCCCGTGCACCCGTCCAATATCCTGATCCAAGAGCTCGACATGAGCGACAAGAGACGACTCACCATTGAGGCAAAGAAACAATGAGCAGACACCTGAAGCGCCTGAACGCGCCCAAATCCTGGACAATCCTGAGAAAGACCACGAAGTACATCGCAAAGCCCATGCCCGGCGCGCACACGCTCGCCGAAAGCATGCCGGTTTCGCTCGTGCTCAAGCAGCTCGGCCACGCGCAGACGACTGCCGAAGCGAAGAAGATCCTGTACGGACACCAGGTGCTCATTGACGGCAAGCGCGTCCGCGACCCCAAGTCGCCGGTCGGCATCCTGGACAGCATCGCGCTTCCCGCGTCGAGCGAGTACTACCGCGTCGTCTTCGACGCGAAGGCCCGCTTGCAGCTCGTCGCCATCCCGAAGGCGGAAGCGAACACCAAGCTCAGCAAGGTCGTCAACAAGACGACCGTGCCCGGCGGAAAAATCCAGCTCAACATGAACGACGGACGCAACCTGCTTGCGGACAAGAAGTCCGCGAACACGGGCGACACGCTCGTGCTCCAGGTTCCGGAGCAGAAAATCGTGCAGCACCTCGCGCTCGAGAAGGGCGCGCTGATTTACCTGCTCGGCGGAAAGCACGTCGGAACGCTCGGCACTCTCGACAAGGTCGAGGGCCACGAAATCATGCTGACGGCAAACGGCCAGTCCATCACGACGGCCAAGAAATACGCACTCGTTGCGGGCAAGGAGAAGCCGGCGATTACGCTGGTGAAGAAGTAACATGGACAATATCATGCGGCAGCCGCGGATAGAGAAGATCACCCTGAACATCGGTGCGGGGAACGATCAGAAGAAGCTGGAGAAAGGTGTCTCGCTCATCAAGGCAATCACCGGCATCGACCCGGTCAAGACCATCACGCAGAAGCGCATCCCGAACTGGGGCTTGAGACCCGGCCTCCCGATCGGCTGCAAGCTCACGCTCCGCAAGGCCGCCGCGGTCGACCTGCTCAAGCGCCTGCTTGTCGCGAAGGAGCACAAGCTCAAGCCGCAGCAGTTTGACGCGGGCGGCAACATCAGCTTCGGCATTCCCGAATACATCGAAATCCCGGGCGTCGCGTACGACCCTGCAATCGGAATCATGGGACTCGAGGTCTGCGTCACGCTGGAGAGACCCGGCTACCGCATCAAGCGCCGCCGCATCCGCCAGAAGAAGGTGCCGCGCAGCCATGCCGTCACGAAGCAGGACGCCATGACGTACATGCAGAAGAACTTCAATGTCAAGGTGGGTGAAGTAGAATGACGATCAAAGACTGGCGCAAGGCGTTCAAGCAATTGAAGGCCAAGCCCATCATCCTGAAGAAGTACATGAAGCACAATGCGCCGAAGAAGCGCAGCACCGGCATGACCGTGTCGTCGCGCTGCGACAACTGCGGCCGTTTCGGCGCGCACATCGGCAAGTACGGCATGTCGCTGTGCAGGCACTGCTTCCGCGAAATCGCAGTCAAGATCGGATTCAAGAAATACACCTGAGGAAAGCAAAATGTTGAACGACCCGCTCGCAAACGCAATGTCCGGCATCCTGAACTACGACAAAGTCGGCAAGAAGGAGTACTTGGTGCACCCTGCGTCGAAAGTCATCATGCGCGTGCTCACCATCATGAACGAGCAAGGCTATATCGGCTCGACCGATGTCGTCACGGACGCCCGCGGCGGCGTGCTCAAAATCCACCTGCTCGGCAACCTCAACAAGTGCGGCGTCATCAAGCCGCGATTCGCGATCACCATGGACGAATACGAGAAGTTCGAGAAGCGCTTCCTGCCCGCCAAGGGCGTGGGCGTGCTCATCGTGTCCACCATCAATGGCATCATGACGCACGAGGAAGCCAAGGGCAAAACATTGGGAGGCAGGCTCATCGCCTACTGCTACTAACATGAAAATCAATTACGACGAAGTGCTTGACGTGCCGCAGGGCGTGACGGTCACCATTGACAGCGGTAACTTCGCCATCAAGGGCCCGAAGGGAGAAGTCAAGCGCCGCATGATCGCGCGCGGCGTCGACACCAAGGTCGAGGGCCAGAAGGTCACGTTCACCGCGAAGAAGGCGAGCAAGAACGAGAAGAAAATGCTCTTCACGATGTTCGCGCACCTCAAGAACATGATCCACGGCGTGCAGCAGCCGTGGGTGTACAAGCTCAAAATTTGCTCGGGCCACTTCCCGATGACCGTCACGGTCACCGGCCAGGTGCTGTCCATCAAGAACTTCCTCGGCGAGAAAGTGCCGCGCACGTGCTCGTTCAAGCAGGGCGTGGACGTCAAGGTCGCGGGCCAGGAAATCACGGTGACAGGCATCGACCGCGAAATCGCGGGCCAGACTGCGGGAATGATCGAATTGCTCACGTTCAAGCCGAACAAGGACCAGCGCACGTTCCAGGACGGCATTTACATTACGGAAAAACCGGCAAAGGAGCTGGCATAACATGACACGCGAATCAGCACTCAAAATCCGCAAGCAATTGAAGGCGAAGAAGCCGAACTTCCTCAGGGAAGACCACCAGAAGCGGGCATGCATTCCGCTTCCGTGGCGTCGACCCCGCGGACTGCACAGCAAGATGCGCCACCGCTTTGCCGGACACCGCGCGCTCGTGCACCCGGGCTACGGCTCGCCCCGAGAGGCATTCGGCCTGAGCCCGTCGGGCTACGAACAGGTTGTCGTGCACACGCTCAACGAGCTCGGCAAGCTCAACGCAAAGACGCAGGGCGCAATCCTGGGCGGCACGCTCGGGCAGCCCAAGCGTATCGCGCTCCTCACCAAGGCAAAGCAGCTCGGCGTGAGAGTCCTCAATGTCAAGGATATCGACGCTGAATTGAAGTCCGTGCAGGACGGCGTCGCCGCCCGCAAGGAAGCAAAGGCAACCATTGCCAAAGAAAAGGCGACGAAAGCGCAGGAGAAGGAAGCCGCGGCAAAGGCCAAGAAGCCCGCGCTCGCGGAGAAAGTCACGGAAGAGGATCAGAAGAAGCAGGAGAAAGCCGAGAAGGACAGGGTCCTGACGGCGAAGTGAACCCATGAAAAGCAGAAACCTCCAAAAACGGCTCGCAGGACAAATCATGAACTGCTCCGCGCAGCGCATCATCCTGAATCCGGACAAGCTGGTGGAAATCAAGGAGGCAATCACGAAGTTCGACGTTCGCAGGCTCATCAACCAGGGCATCATCACGCGCGCGCCCATCCAGGGCATCGCCAAGGGACGCACGAGACACGCCGCAGGCCAGAAGCGCCGTTCAAGACGCGTCGGTCACGGTTCGCGCAAGGGCTCGGCGAACGCCCGCGCTGACGACAAGCTCCAATGGATGCGCCAAGTGCGCTTACAGCGCGACCTGCTCAAGAGGCTCCGCGACCACGAGCTCATCACGCATGAAACGTTCAACACGATGTACATGAAGGCAAAGGGCGGCTATTTCAGAAGCACCCGCCACATCAAATTGTTTTTGCAGGAACAGGAACTGTTCCTGAAGAAGTGAAACCATGGCAAACTCCACAACCTATGCAGTGAGGTATCGCAGGAAGCGCGAAGGCAAGACCGACTACAAGACGCGCCTCAAACTGCTTTCGGGCAGCGAGCGGCGCATTGTCGCGCGGCGTTCCCTGAAGAATATCTGGCTGCAAGTCATTGAGTTCACGCCCGCGGGCGACAAGGTCCTCGTCACGGCGCACTCGCACGAGCTTCGCAAGCTCGGATGGAAGGGCGCGCTCAACAACATCCCCGCGGCATACCTGTGCGGTCTGCTGCTGGGCAAGAAGGCGAAGGCCAAGAACATCAAGAACGCCATGTTCGACATCGGACTCAATGTCTCGGTGAAGGGCTCGGTCTGGTATGCCGCGCTGAAGGGCATCGTGGACGCAGGAGTCCAGGTGCCGCACGCGAAGGAAGTGCTGCCGACGGACCAGCGAATCAAGGGCGAGCACATCGCGGCCTGGGCCGCGAAGCTCAAGGGCGACGCGGAAAAGTACAAGCGCACGTTCAACGCATATCTCAAGGCGGGCCTCGCTCCCGAGCAGTTGCCCGCGCACGTTGAGGACATCAAGAAGAAGGTACTCGCATGACACCTGCACCCAAGAAAGCAAAGGAAGAGAAGAAGGTCGAGGAAACGCTCAAGACCGTTGCCGGAGTCCCCGAAGCGGTGATTGCGGCGGTCGTCGAGGAGCCCAAGCTCGAAGTCGAGAAGGACGTTATCACTGAGATTCCTCACGAGGACGCCATCCAGCACAAGAAGGACGGCGTTGACGTTGCCGCGTGGCAGCCCAAGACCTCGCTCGGCCAGAAGGTCAAGTCCGGCTCGATCACGGACATCGACCAGATTCTGGACAGCGGACTCAAGATCATGGAAGCAACCATCGCGGACGTTTTGCTGCCCGGCATGCAGAACGATTTGCTGATGGTCGGTCAGGCAAAGGGCAAGTTCGGCGGCGGCCAGAAGCGCGTCTTCAAGCAGACGCAGCAGAAGACGCCGGAAGGCAACAAGCCCAGCTTCCAGTGTTTCGCGATCGTCGGCAATGGCAACGGCTATGTCGGCGTCGGCAAGGGAAAGGCGAAGGACACGGTTCCCGCGCGCGAGAAGGCATTGCGCAACGCCAAGCTCAACATTTTCAAGATCGTCCGCGGCTGCGGCTCGTGGGAATGCGGCTGCAAGCTTCCGCACTCCATCCCGTTCGCCGTCGAAGGCAAGTGCGGTTCCGTGCGCATCCGTTTGATGCCCGCGCCGAAGGGCAAGGGGCTCACGATGGAGCAGGAGACCGGCAAGATTTTGCGTTTCGCAGGAATCAAGGACGTGTGGAGCAAGACGGACGGTACCGTGCGCACGACGACCAACCTCATCGGTGCGGTCGTTGACGCGCTGAAGAAGCTCAACACGACAAAAATCAATCCCGCCCATGCGGAGCGCGTCGCGCGCACGCCGGGCCGGGTGAGCACTGAGGCATAATCATGGTAAAACTTGCAATCGTTCGGGTTCGCGGCGAAGCGCGCATTAGGCACGACATCAAGCGTGCGATGGAGCAGCTGAATCTCCGTCAGCGCCATGCCGGAACCATCGTGGAAGACACGCCCAGCGTGCGCGGACAGCTTAAGAAAGTGCAGTCCTTCGTCACCTGGGGCCCGGTTTCCGAGGACATCATCAAGAAGCTCGCGCCGCGCGCCCGCGGCGACGGCAAGTGGTACGCGTTGCCTCCGCCGCGCAAGGGCTACGGCCGCAAGGGCATCAAGATCCCGTTCAGCCAGAGCGGCGCATTGGGCGACCGCAAGGAAAAGATGAATGATTTGCTCCTGAGGATGGTCTAAAAATGACAGTCAAACGCAGAAAGAAGATTTCGAAGCACCGCGGTTCCCGCACGTGCGGCTGGGGCCTCGTGCACCGCGGCTCGGGCCAGAAGGGCGGCGCGGGAAACGCAGGCAGCGGAAAGAAGGCAAACTCGAAGGCGCCGCGCGCGGGCCTCTGGGCAAAGCAGCTCATGGGCAAGCACGGCTTCATCCACAAGGGACCGACGCAGGACAGCGCGGCCATCAATCTCCGCGACCTCGAAGACAGGCTGCCGGTGCTGATTGAGGAAAATCTCGCGGTCGAAGCCGCGGGAATCATCACGATCGACCTTGCTAAGTCAGACATCCAGAAATTGCTGAGCTCGGGCAAGGTCCGCCGCAAGTGGAAAATCACCGTGCAGCAGGCGTCGCCTGACGCGGTGGCAAAAGTCAAGGCCGCGGGCGGCGAGCTGGTCATTGGCAAGGCTGCCGCGAAAGCGGCGGCTCTGTCGGCTAAACCTGTGAAGGCGTAAAACAATGTCTTGGTACAAAGCCATCCTGTACAATCTGCCTGAAGTCGCTGCGCCCACGCAGCGCAAGCTTGGCTTCAAGGAAAAATTCAAGTGGACGATGCTGATGCTCGTCCTGTTCTTCGTGCTCGGATTGGTTCCGCTGTTCGGGCTGGGCCAGAACGCGCTGCAGCAGTTCCAGATTCTCTCTATTATTTTGGGCGCGTCGTTCGGCTCGCTTATCTCGCTCGGCATCGGTCCGCTCGTCACGGGTAGCATCGTGCTGCAGTTGCTGAACGGTTCGGGACTGATCAAGTTCGACCTCACGACGCACGAGGGCAAGCGCACCTTCCAGGGCGTGCAGAAGCTGCTCAGCATCTTCTTCGTGCTCTTTGAAGGAAGCATTTACGTGTTCATGGGCGGCCTTGCGCCGCCGGAACAGCTCGCGGGAACCGCGACGTTTTTCACGCTCCAATTACTGCTCGTCTTCCAACTGTTTTTGGGAGGCGTGCTCATCATGTTCATGGATGAAGTCGCGAGCCGCTGGGGCTTTGGCTCCGGTATCTCGCTGTTCATCGCCGCAGGAGTCTCGCAGAGCATTTTCATCCGCGCATTGTCGCCGCTGCCGTCGCCGAACAACCCGGAAATCATGACCGGCGCGATTCCCGCGCTGTTCCAGAGTTTGGCGCGCGGCGACCCGCAGACCGCATTGCTGATGATCGCGAGCGTCGCGTCGACCATTATCATTTTCCTCATCGCCGTGTACGGCAAGAGCATGAAGGTCGAGATTCCGTTGTCATTCGGCCGCATTCGCGGCCACGGCATCCGCTGGCCCCTGAGCTTCATCTACACGTCGAACATTCCCGTCATTCTCATGTCGGCATTGATCGCCAACATCCAGTTGTGGGCGCACTTGCTGCAACGCTGGGGCTACCCGATTCTCGGCACGTTTGTCGGAAACACTCCTGCCTCAGGATTTGTGGCGTGGATTTACTCTCCTGATATCGTCGGCAAGCTGATTCGCGGCTCGATGACGCTCGCAGACATCGCGCACGCCGTGGTATATCTTCTATTCCTCATCGGCGGCGCGGTCGTGTTCTCCTGGTTCTGGGTACAGACTTCGGGAATGGACGCGCGCTCGCAGGCAAAACAGATTATGCGCTCGGGATTGCAGATTCCGGGCTTCCGCAAGGACGAACGCGTGCTCGAAAGGCTCTTGGAGCGTTACATTACTCCGCTGACCGTGATGGGCGCCATCGTGGTCGGCTTCCTCGCAGGCCTCGCAGACCTGTCCGGCGCGCTGACGAACGGCACCGGGCTCCTGCTGACCGTGATGATTGTCTACCAGCTGTACGAAGAGATCGCCAAGCAGCACATGATGGACATGAATCCCATGATGCGCAAGTTCATGGGTGGCTAAATGGCCTTCCTTGACTTTCTGAATCCGTTTTTCAACTTTATTTTCGGCTGGCTCTTGCCATTGCCGCCGTTCTGGAGCATCATGATGCTCTCGGCGCTGATGTCGCTGATTGTCATCGTGATCACGAAGTTGACAACCGACCAGAATCTGATGAAGCACCTCAAGAACGAGTCTAAGGAGCTGCAGAAGCAGATGAAGGAGCTCAAGGACAATCCGGAAAAGATGATGGAAGTGCAGAAGAAGCACATGGACAGCTCGATGAAGTACATGACGCAGTCGTTCCGTCCGATGCTGTTCACGTTTATCCCGATTATTTTGATCTTCGGCTGGATTTCCGGCCATTTGGCGTATGACCCAATCATGCCCGGACAAGAATTCTCCGTGCAGGTCACGCTCGAGAAGAACGTGCAGGGCGTCATCAATGCGACCGCGCCTGACGGAATCGAGCTGACCGGTCCTGCGTCGCAGGAAGTCACGACAGGGCCTGCTATTTTCACGTTCAAAGCCGATACGCCAGGGACCTATAGTTCTCCAGGGCTTGTCTTTACCGTGAACGGCAAGAGTTATGAGAAAGAAATCATCATCGCGAACGAAAGGCACTATGCCGCGCCGTTGCTGCAAGTGCGCGACGGCACGGTTAACAGCATCCAGACCATGCAGAACAAGCTCAAGGTCATCCAAATCGGCTCGTTCGGCATCACCTGGATCTGGAGCTACATCATCTTCTCGATTTTCTTCTCCAGCGTTCTAAGAAAGTGGATGAAAGTGTACTGAGACGATGAAGATTTATTGCACGCCTTGTTGCAAAGAAAAGCGCGATACGAAAGAGCTTCTTGACGCGATTGAACGCTATCAGTCAGACCGCATCCGCGCGGTGTTTGAGCAAAGCAAGAGCGACAAGGTCGAGTTGAGGATTCTTTCAGGCAAGTTCGGTCTGCTCAGGCCGCAGGACAAGATTCCGTTCTATGACCATCCCTTGACGGCGAAAGAGATTCCGTCGTTGAAAGAGCGCGTGAAGCAGCAATTGCGCGAGCAGGGCATTGACGCTGTTGTGTTTTTCTCGAAAACTCAGGAAACGCCCGAGTGGAAGCCGTATGTCGACGTCATGACGCAGGCGTGCGCTGAGCTGGGAATTGTTTTGGAACGCCGCGTGTCATCATGATTGCCCGCGTTTCGAAAGAATCAGCGTTGATTCTGGTGAAAGAGTCGAAGATTCAAGGCAAAGGCGTCTTTGCGCGTACTGCAATTCCCAAAGGCACAGTCATTATTGAGTATACAGGCGAG
>JBGPHE010000015.1:0-16989 GCA_041484255.1 Candidatus Nanoarchaeia archaeon | reverse complement strand
GGGAACGGGTCTTTTCCAAAAATGTCCCGTTTGATTGACATGTTTGAATAATTGAGGGTAGTGGTTCTTTGGAACCGCGGAACAGGATAGAACTGGATGACGGTCATCGCCTTGCCCATCAGGTGCCGGGTATGGTACGTCTGCCCGCAGCACACGTCAATGTCGTCCCGTTCAAAGACCTTCTTGAGCTCCTTGAAATAATCGGGCGCGAGCGCGCAGTCGCAGTCGAGAAACACCACGATGTCGCCGGTGGTGCGCGCGAACCCTGCGTTTTTGCAGGAAAAATAGTCGCCGTCCGGAAGCCAGACGCGCTTCACGCGCGGATACTGCTTGAGCGCGTCCTTGACGTGCTCGTCCCGCGACGCGTCCACCAGCACGACTTCGGGATCGCCCAGCACGCGCGCCTGGCGCATGATCGTCCGCAGCGACCTTTCCAGCCCTGCCTCATCGCCGATTTCGTCCGTTGCGGTCTCGATGACCAGCGAGAACGTCTTTTTTTGTTGTGCGCGCGGCATGTGTTTGACCCAAAAGATATGATTTTTTAATACTTCCGTCGGAAGCGCTCAGCGCAGGAAAAACACCGCAAGCGTTCCTGCGGCGACAATCGCTTCCATCGCGAGCAGCAGCGCCGCCGCCTGCCATTCGTACGCCTTTCCGTTCACTTTCCTCAGCAGCGCGATGGCGACGTGGTTGAGCGAGTAGATTGAGCCGTACTTGTTCTTCAGCGAGCCGTCAGGCAGCGGCTTGGCGAGGCTTTCCTTCTGCATCAGCCCGCGCGCTTTCAGCACAAGCTCAATAAAATAAGGAATAAACAGCATGAGCGCATACTTCTCGATGTTCGCAGTGATCGCGACGACCGCAAGCGCGGCTCCCACCATATAGGTGAGCGTGTTGCCGGGAAGAACCTTCGCAGGATACCAGTTGAACAGCAGGAACGCGACCAGTGCGGCGACCATGCACGCCGCGACCAGCGCGGCGGAGGTCTCGTGCACCGAAAACGCAATCACGCCGAGCGTTCCCATCGTGATGACGCCCATGCCCGCCTCCAGGCCGTTCAGGCCCGCGAGCATATTGAAGCCGTTCGCCGCGCCCACAATCCCTGCGGGAACGACAATCAGCGGGTACAGCAGGCCAAGATTGATATTGCCGAGGAACGGGATGAACATCGTGCTCACGCCCGCATTGACCACCATGATGGGCAGCGCGATGAGGATGGAAAGCACCGGCTTGTGGCGCTGCTGCAGCCCGATTTTCCTGCCGAGCAGGTCATCGATGAGCCCGACAATCAGCGCGAGCAGCACGGTCGCTGTCGCGGCGAGCAGTTCGGACGATGCAGCGATTTTGGCGCCGAACACCTGGCCTGCGATGTAGCTCAAAATGCCCATCACTGCGGCGAGCCCGACCACGAGCCCGCCCAGGCCCGCGACCACCGGCCTGCCGCGCTTCTGCTCGTCAATATTCGTCAAATGGTGCTTGTGCGCGCGGCGTATCCAGTGCGGCAGGAAAAAGAACGTGCTCAGGAAGCTCAGCGCGACAGGCGCCCACACGTACGCGGAAATCATATGCAGACGGGGAAGGGCGCGCTTTTTAAGGATTTCGATGCTTTTTTAAGTCGGCTTTCGAACCACTCAGATATGAACGTCTTGCGGAAATCAGTGCAGCGCGTGCGCGCGCAGGGCCGCAGCGCGCTCGACGGGCTGTCGCAGACGCTCGACCTGGACATTCTCTATTTCGTGCGGAACGGGCTGTGGATCGCGCTCGGCTATGCCGGCATGATGCTGCTGCGGCTCGCGGGAACAATCATCTTCGCGCATCTCGCCGAGCAGCAGCTCTACGGGCAATACCAGTTCATCATCACGGTCGTGACCGTGCTGGTCGTCTTCTCGCTGCCCAATATGGGCTTCGCGATCATGCAATCGGTCGCGAGCGGGTACGATTCGTCGGTCATCCGCGGGATTAACGCGAAAATCGCGTGGAGCGTGCTCGGCAGCATCGCGCTGCTGGGCGTCGCGGCGTTCTTCAGGTTTGTCCGGTACGAGCAGTTCTGGTATGTGTTTCTCATCGCCGCTGCATTGTTCCCCGCCTACAGCGGACTGCTGTCCGTGCTCTATTATCATCGCGGAAAGGAGAAGTTCCGCGCGGTCGCGGGATACCAGGTCCTGTCGCAGCTGCTCATCACCTGCGCCACGGTTGCGGCGCTGCTGCTGACCAAGTCGCTCGCAATCATCATCGCCGCGTGGATGGCTGCCGCAGTCATCGTGCCGCTGCTCGTGTACGCGCGCCTCCTGCGGACGGTGAAACGCAAGCCGGTCGACCCGCACGTCGTCGCGTTCGGCAGGCACCTGTCCTTCATGACGGTCGTGACCGATGTCTCGCCGTACGTCGACCGGCTCGTGGTCGCGGCGGTCGCGGGCTTCTCCGGGCTCGCAGTGTATTCCATCGCGCTCGCGCTCGCTTCCCAGTTCATCGCGTTCGGCGACCTGCTGTCCTCGCTCGTGCTGCCGCGGCTCTCGCGCGCGCACCCGAAGCAGGAGCGCACCATCCGGCGGCTGTTCTGGCTGCTGTGCGTCGGCTGCGCGCTGGTCAGCGCGGTGCTCGTGCTGGGCATGCGCTGGCTCATCCCCCTGCTGTTCTCCGAGAATTACGCCGCATCCATCCCGTACGCGCAGCTCGTGAGCGTCTCGCTCGCGTTCTTCCTGCCTTCCTCGATCCTGCACGCCTATTTCCAGTCCCGCAAGAAGACCAAGCTGCTGTACGCGTATAATCTCGGCTGCGGCATCACGCAGATCATCCTGCTCGTCTCGCTCGTTCCGCTGTTCGGCATCTTCGGCGCGGTCGCGAGCAGGGTCATCCTTTCCGTGCTCGGGTTCCTGTTCCTCACCGTCGTCTTCTTCCGTTCCACGCGGGAACGCCGTTGAATTTCTTTGTCTCAGAAAGCGCTGCGACCGGTGAAGAATGCGCGCAGCCGCCGCATCTGCTGTTTACGGAGATACGCGCGGAACTCCGCATGCTCATAGCGCGGAACGCGCCGGAGCGCGCTCGCGACATATCCCGCAACAAGCGCAAGCCCTCCCAGCACATACGGACGCTCGTGCAGCTGCCGCAAGCCGCGCGCGACCGCAAACAGCGGGTGGTAGCCGGTGATGTACGTAGTCCTGCCTTCGCGGAACTTGCCCCGCAGCCAGCTGCCGTGCGAGCTCGAGGTCGGGCGGTGATGGAGTATCCTGAGCTCCCGGAAGCTGCGCGTCGTCCAGCCGCGCATCTGCGCGGCGACTTCGTCAATCACGTCCCAGCCCAAGCCTGGCACGAGCCCGCCGATCTGCTCAAAGCATTCCTTCCGGTACATCTTCGCCGGACCGCGCACGTGCGCCGGATTCGTGCGTTCCCAGACCAGCCTGTTGCCGAACGGGACCGCCGGCTGGCCTGACGCGATGCCGAGCCTGCTGTCGCGCGCAAATCTTTTGAGCAATTCCTCAAAATAGCGCGGGCCGAAAGACAGGTCGCCGTCAAGCTTGACCATAAAATCCCACGGCGCGCGAACCTGCGCGTAGCCGTCATAGAACGCATCCACGACTCCGCCGCCCAACTTCCGATACCCGCGGTTTTCGCGGCGCACGAGCGTTATCCACGGATGCTTCGGAAGATACCGCTCGACAATCGCCGCAGTGCGGTCAGTCGAGCCGTCATCAACGATGACCCATTGCGCAGGCTTGACGGTCTGGCCGATGACTGAGCGAATCGTCTTCTCGATGTGCCGCTCTTCGTCACGGACGGGCGAGACAATCGCGTACTGCCGCGCCATTTCACGGCACCTTGGTCGTTTCCACGCGCGTCCAGAGGCTGCGCGGCGACCGCCGCTGGATTCTCATCGCGAAAAAGACCTGCGTCCAGAGCCATAAGCGCGCGCCGAGAAGCAGCGTGCTCCATCCCAACTCGCGCACGTTGCGCGCATACGCGAGCGCAAAGCCCGTGCCGCGCAGTTCGCGGAAGAATGTGCGCATCCGCGCGTGCGCAGGGAACAGCCTGCGCTGCGTGTAGCCCGCAGTGCTTCTCCGCTTTTGCCGCACCCAGTCGCTCCACGTGGTTGGATACTGCACCCACACTTGCGCAGAGGGCGCATACGCGATTTTGAAGCCCGCATGCCAGAGCGTGCTGGAAATAACCGCGTCCTCGCTCAGCGCGTCGCGCGGGATGTTCTTGATAATGCCTGCCCGCACCGCATACAGGTAGCCTGAGCAGTCGAGATATTGGCCGCGCGCTGCGCGTTTTCTCCGCACCGCATCAGCGGCATCGGTCAGCAGGTGCGACCAATAGCCGAACAGCGTGTTTCGCGCGTTCCGAGAGACAGGCCTGCCGGAAACCGCGCCGACCGTAGGGCTTTTCAGCGCGGCGAGCAGCGCCGTAACCGCTCCCTGTTCCAGAAACACGTCGCCGTCGGTCAGCACAACAACCTCTCCCCGTGCGGACCGCAGCGCATCGTTCAGGGCCGCGGGCTTTCCGAGGCCCTGGTCCTTGACATGCCTGACCTGAGGATACTGCAGCGCGGCCTTTGCGGTGGGAGAATCAGGACAGACCACCAGAATCTCGAACGGTTCGGCAATCCCCTGCGCGCGCACTGCTTCAATCGCCCGCCCCACCGTCTGCGCCTCGCGTTTCGCAGTAATAATGATGCTTAGCACTGTGCAAAAAACCAGCCAAGCTCTTTTAAATGTTTGCACCACCGCAATGCTAAACGTTTAAATAACGGGCGGTTTTCGACCGACGCATGGACAACGAGGGGCGACCCAGTCACAGCATCGACATCGGCGCTCACTTGAAGCACGTGCCGGATCCAGATACGCACCACGCGCATCCCCGCGCTCCGGAACGCGCCCACCACGCGCCCGACAGCGGCCCGACGCGCTTCTTTCCGGTCTTCTGCCTCCTGGTGATCCTGCTGGCAGGCGGCATTTCGCTGTGGCAGTCCACGCGGCTCCTCGTGCTCAATGATCTCGCCGAACAACTGGTCGAACAGCAAAACCTGCAGGATGCGCAGCGCGAAATCGCTCAAGGTTATCCGCTGGCAAACCCGCTTGAGCAATCGCGGCTTGTGGCGCAGCGCGCGCAAGAGGTCAAAAAGCGCCCGCTCGCACAGCAGCGGCTTGCCGCCGCCACCGCGCACTACCAATCGCTCTACCGCACCCGTTACGGCCTGCCGTACGCGTATTACATCGACTCGTATTCCTTCCTCGCGCGCGCGGAAGGAATCTCTGCAGGCGCAGACGCGCCATCCGGCCCGTTTGTCGCGCTCGAATCCGCACTCTACCGTTTCCTCAAGCCGCAGGATGACCGCATCACGCCCTCGGACGCGGCGTTCTTCCTGCCGTTCGCATTGGGCCTGCTGGCGCTTGTCCTATTCTTCTTTCTCGCGCAGCAGATCACGGGCAGCACTACTGCGGCATTGTTTGCAGGCATCGTGCGCGCGCTGCATCACCAGTTTTTCCTCGCAACCGCCGCAGGGATGGAAGACTCGCAGTCCATTAACTTGCTGTTCAGCGTCCTGTTTTTCCTGCTCTGCATACTTGCGGCGCGCGCGTGGCCTGCGCACAAGCGACGGGCAGGAGTGTGGGCAGCTCTCGCAGCATTGACCTTCCTGGTCTTCCGTCAGACGTGGAACGCCGGCGCATGGTATGTGCTGCTCGTGCTCGCCGCAGCGGCCTGTGCCTTCTTCGCGATCAGGCTCGCGCGACAGCGTTCCTGGACGTGGCTGGGACTGCTTGCCGCATGCGCCGCTGTTGCAGGGATTGCGGTCAGCGTCACCCCCATCGGCATGCGCTTTCTCTCCTACCTGAAACTCGCGCCGCAAACGCCGTTCGTCCAGCAAATCGCCGAACTGCAAAGCCAGGATTTCCCTGCATTTGTCGCAGGGCTCGGCGGGTGGGTGTTGCTGACGCTCGCGGCCTGCGCGTGGCTGGTGATTGCGTACAAGAACGTGCGTCAGAAGCCCGCGTTCCCCGAGATATTCGTGCTCGTCTGGTTTGCGCTGATGGTATTCGCCACCGCGCAAGCCCAACGGTTCGTGTACTATGCCCTTTCCCCGCTCGCGATACTGGTCGGAATCGCCGCGGCGGCAATCGCAGACCGCAGCCTCGGCTTCCTGTCCGAAAAGCATTCCTGGCAAGGCACGCTCGCTGCACAGTGTGTCATGGTCGCGCTCATCGCGCTCGTGATGGCGCCCGCGCTCAGCACCGCTGCGCATCAGGTGCTGCCGACGATGAACGACGCGTTCGCGAAAGTCGGCTCTGACATCGAGCGGCACGCAGCGCCCGACGCCCGCATCATCTCCTGGTGGGACTACGGGCACGTGTGGCGGTATGCCGCGCGCCGGCAGCCGTATCTCGACGGCGGCGGAACGGGCAGCAAGGGCGAACGCTGGCTTATCGGGCGGGCGCTCCTTTCCCAAGACCCTGCGGAAGCAAAACAGCTCCTGAACGCGCTCGCGTGCAATGTGTCCCGGCAATTCGTGCCTGGCTCGACCAGCTTCACCCCCGCGCTGCTCGCGAACAGCACATCCTGCGCGACGCCCACGCAGGCGTTTGTCGCAGTCAACGAAGGCATGCTCTCCATCGCGCCGCAGATCGCGGAGCTGGTCTCCCGTTATGACAGCACGTTCACCGCCCCTGACATCGAGACCACCCGCGTCGTGCAGTGCGCCGTAGGCAGCGACGGGCTGGACTGCGGCGGCCTCGCCATCAATGTCACGTCGCTCACCGCGACCGGCGGCCTCCCGGTGTATTTCGTCGCCAATGGCACGCGCATGATGCCGAATGCCAGCGGCGACCGCGTGCTGGTCGTGTTCCTGTCCGGCAAAAAGCTCGCGGCCTTTGCCGCGTCCGCAGGCTTTGCGAACACGGCGCTGGTGCGGCTCTTCACCGGCGAGAACCTGGGAATGGTTCCCGTATCCGTCGCGGACGACCCCATCAGGATTGTCGCGTACAAGCTCGCCTAGCGCACCGCAAAAATTATATACGCAGGAACGTGCGGCTGTATCGAGGTGATCGCATGAAATACGCATTTGCATTGGTATTGGCAAGCCTGCTTGCAGTAAGCACGGTCTCTGCGGATATGCTCACGGGCGACTGGGGCAGAAGGATGATGTACGGCGGAGGCTCGATCTGGGGCATCCTGAGCGGGCTCTTTTTCCTCGGGCTCCTGCTCATCGTCTGGCTTTGGGTCATCAAGCTTTATCGCGAAGTGTTCCCGAAGCACAAGAAGTGATTTTTCCTTTTTTGTCTTAGATTTCTCATCCACAAGATTAATATACTGACACGAGCGGTTTCGCAATCATGAAAACAACCCAACTCCTCATCGCATTAACATTAACGCTGCTCATCGCAGGCTGCACGCAGCAAGTGAGCTCTGCGCAGCCCGGCCCGCAGCCGATGATGCCTTCGGGCGCAATGACGCCTGCGGACCGCCAGCAAATGATGGAGCAGATGCACGGCAATGACACGGACATCAAGGAGTTCTGGGTCGAAGCGTTCCAGTTCGGCTACGCGCCGGCGGAAATCCACGTCAAGCCCGGCGACCACGTGCGCATCCACTTGCGCACGCGCGACGTCGGCCACTCGCTCGCCATCGGCGCGATCGGCATCAACATCCCCGCATACCCGGGCAAGGACGGCGTCGCAGACTTCATCGCGCCCAATCCTGGCTCGTACTCGTGGCGCTGCAGGATTCCCTGCGGCCGCGGCCACGACTCGATGCGCGGCACGCTGGTCGTCGAATGAACAACGCGCACAAGCACTTTTTTGAAGAGCACAGCCACTGGGGCACGTTGGTCGCGCGCGTCGGCATCGCCGCGGTCTTCCTCTGGTTCGGCATCGACAAGTTCATCCACCCGATCGAATGGGCGGGCTGGGTACCTGATTGGATGACTGCGCTCATCCCGATGTCGCTCGTCTCGTTCATGTACATTCAGGGCGCAATCGAAACCGTTGTCGGTGCTCTCTTGCTCATCGGCTATCAGACACGATTTGCGGCACTGCTCGCGGTCGTCACGCTCTGCGGAGTCATTCTCGCCATGATCGGCACCGGCTCGACCGATGTGCTGCTCCGCGACGTCGGATTATTGGCCGCAAGCATTTCTCTGCTCTTTACGGGCAGCGACTGCATGAGCATCGACTGCAGGCTGAAGAAGTAATTGCTTATTTCTGAAGCTGCGAGTGATAGCGCTCGCACGCGGGAAGCTTGTCTGTCCCCTGCGTAATCTTGTATTTCTTGCTCTGGAACGGGCACTTGATGGCGCCGCCGAGCTCGCAGGCGCCCAAGTTATAGAACAATTTGTCAACCGTCGCGCAATTCTTTATCGCGTCGGGCGCGTCCTTGAGCTTGTCTGCGATATCCTGCTCATTCATATACTAGAATATGTATATTCTATTTATAAATCTTTCAGAATTTGATGCGCGCGAACGCCCGCTGGATGACTTCCGACAGCGCAGGATGCACGTGCACGGTGTTCTGCACGTCGTCGACCGTCAGGCGGTTCTTCATCGCGACGATGACTTCATGAATCAGCACTGCCGCATCGGTGCCGAGGATGTGGCAGCCCAGAATCTGCCGCGTCTTCGGGTCTGCGAGGACTTTCACAAAGCCGTCCTTGTCTTCAATGGAATGGCCGTAGGCGGAATCGTAAAAGCGGTATTTGCCGACGACGTAGGGGATCTTCTTTTCCTGCAGTTCTTCCTCAGTCATGCCGACCGAGCCGATCTGCGGCGAGGAAAACACTGCGTGAGGCATGGCGTGATACGGCACTTTCACCTTCTGCTTCGGGTTAAACGCGTTGTATGCGGCATACGCCGCTTCCAAATTCGCCGAGTGCTTGAACAAATACACGCCTGCGATGTCGCCGATCGCCCAGACGCCAGGCACATTCGTTTCCATGTAATCGTTCGTCGTGATGAAGCCAGGCTTGTGCGTTGCGATGCCTGCCTTTGCCACGTCGAGAACGTCCGTATTCGGCACGCGTCCGGTCGCGACGAGCAACTGCTCCGCGGCAACGACTTGCTTTCTGCCTTTGACGTCATATTCGACGGCAATGTTCTTGCCCTGCTGAAACACGCGCCGCGTGTTCGCGTTGAGAATGACGTTGTGCTTCTTCTTGAACGCGGCGGTAAAGCCCTGCGCAATCTCGGTATCCTCATTCGTGAGCAGCCAGCCGGAACGCTGCAAGATAGTTACTTTCGTGCCGAGCGTGCCAAAGAAGTGCGCCAATTCCGCGCCAATATAGCCGCCGCCGATGATAATCATGCTTTTGGGCTGCTGCGGCAATCGCAATGCCTCGTCGGACGTGATGTATTTCACCGTGTCCAGCCCAGGAATAGAAGGCGCAGACGGCCGCGTGCCTGCGCAGATGAAGATGTTGTCGGCGGTCAGGACGTCCTTGCCTGCCTTGACTTTCCGTTTGCCGACAAACTTTGCAGTCTCCTTGTAGATGGTGATGCTCTTGTGCGAGCGGTTGCCGCGCTCAATCGCCTGCGCGTCCTTGTCGACGGTGCTCGTGACGCGCTTCACGATGTCCTTCCAGTCGATGCCGGTGACTTTTGCCTTGATGCCGAACAGATGCGCCTTGTTTATCTCCTCAAGAACATCAGCAGAATGAATGTACATCTTCGACGGGATGCAGCCGCGGTTCAAACACGTGCCGCCAAACGGGCCGTTCTCGATCAACGCCACTTTCAGGCCGCGCTGGACTGCTTCGGACGAGATCGTCAGCCCTGAACCTGCGCCGATAACGATGACGTCAAAGCGCTTTTCCACGAGGCTTTCCGAGCAGAAGTAGTATATAAACGCTCCCTCTCGACATTTATAAACGAGGTCGATAGATTTATATACTGGAGTATACACATCATAGTCATTAGACAAAAGGTAGCACCTTCGCAAGACAACGGGCGATGGTGTGAGAAGAACACGATTTCTTCTCGGGTCTATCTTTTGTCTGAATAACAAAAGATAGAAACCGAGCATACTTGGTTTCGGAGCAATAACCATGAAATTTACAGAGATGAATCTGAAGCCTCACTTCGTCGAGGCACTGGCCAAGCAAGACATTACTGAGGCGACCATCGTCCAGGTAGAGTCCATTCCCGTGCTGATGCAGGGCAAGGACCTCATCGTCCGTTCCAAAACCGGCTCGGGCAAAACCATCGCATTCCTGCTGCCCATCATGCAGCGCTTGGAGCCGCAAGGCCTTCAGGCATTGATTCTCGCGCCCACCAGAGAACTGGCGGAACAAATCGAGAAAGAAATCCGCAAGCTCGACCGCAATGTCCGCTCGCTGACCGTCTATGGCGGAGTCGCCATCGGCCCGCAGATGGAAAAGCTCGCTGAAGGCGTCCAAATCGTCGTCGCCACGCCAGGCCGTGTCCTGGACCACATGGAGCGAGGCACCATCGACTTCCGCGAATTGAAATTCGCGGTCCTCGACGAAGCCGACCGCATGCTCGACATGGGATTCATCGACGACGTCCAGCGCATCCTTTCAGGAACGCCGGCGACGCGCCAAACTGCGCTCTTCTCGGCGACCATGCCTGCGGAAATCGTCATGCTCAGCAAGGACTACATGAAGCCCGACGTGGCTCGTATCGTGCTGGAACAGGACGAAATCACCGTCAAGAACATCCGCCAGGTCTGCTACGGCCTCGACCAGCGCGAAAAGCTCAACACGCTCATCAAAGTGCTCTCGCGCACCGAAGTCAACAAAGTGATGATTTTCTGCAACACCAAGAGCTGGGCAGAAAGCCTCACGCGCATTTTGCAGAAGAAAGGCATGCCGGTCGCCGAGCTCCACTCGGGACTGAGCCAGGCCCGAAGAAACCAGGTCATCCTGGACTTCAAGAACAACAAGATAGGCATCCTGGTCTGCACCGACGTCGCAGCCCGCGGTCTCCACATCGACGACGTCTCGCACGTCATCAACTACGACCTGCCCAAGAATCCGAAGGACTACATCCACCGGATCGGCCGCACGGGCCGCGCAGGCGAGGAAGGCGACGCCATCTCGTTCTGCACGCAGAACGACGAGCCGCTGCTCAAGAACATCGAGCGCGAGATCCAGATGACGCTCGACCTGCAGACGCTCACGGGCGGCAAGCTGACCCGCGTCGAGCGCCCGCAGATGACTTCCACGGCAACCGTCTCGGACGGCGACTGGGGAAGCCTGCTTGACTAAAGTTTTATAAACAGTTTCTTTTCCTTTCTTTCCAGTCGGACCCGTAGTTTAGCGGCATAACGCCTCGTTGACGTCGAGGAGGTCGCCGGTTCGAATCCGGCCGGGTCCATTCAGAATTCTTACCGTGCGGGCTGTCTCGTGTAGCGTTTCGTGATCGATTCCAGCTCGGTGCTCGTCTTGTAGGACGGGTCGCCCAGGTCATACTGGTGGAACTCGTTCCAGACTTCGCGGAACTTTTCAGGGTCCTTCAGCGCGCACCCCAACACCTTCTTCTGCACCGTGAAGCCGTCGCTCTCTTCGGATTTGATGGTGAACAGGATGTCGTTCAGGCAGAACACGTCGTCCTTGCTCATCGGCCCGAGAGTGTCGGTGGGCATGCTGTGCTGGGCGATGGGCGCGAGAACCTGCTGGGGAACCCGGAAGACGCGGTACACATGCCAGTCGCCGCTGTCGAGCGGCCAGTTCTTGCCCGCGTACGCATCGGCAACGCTCTTGAACGTGTCGCGGTTCGTGACGTCGATGGCGATTGCCTGCAGGTCATTATGCAGCACTCCGACAAGCGCATCTGATTTGCCGACGCTCGGCCGCATGCACGTCCCGTACTTCAGCTGCGTGCCGTGATCCCGCAGGACCTGCAGCACGTCGTCGATCAGATAATATGTCGCCATACGACTGCCTGTTCGCGTCGGATTCTTAAAGTTTACGGACGAGCGCACGGGAACATTTATATACCATCATGCGCCCTCAAATCCTTGAAAAAAGATGGCGGCAACTCATTTTCCGAAAGACGGCGTGTTCAAGTACTTCTTCATGGTGCTCTTTTTGGCCATCGCCGCCCTCGCGTTCTGGGTCGCGAAGCCGTTCGTCAACGCGCTCCTGACCAGCGCGGTTGTCGCGTACGTGTTCCTGCCCGTCTACCGCTGGCTGAACAAGCGCGTGCCGTCAAAAAACCTCTGCGCGGCATTAGTTTCCGCGTTCATCATCGTTCTTTTCATCGCGCCATTGTTCTTCATCGTTGAATATTCCGCGCCTGACGCGCGCTACGTGTACGTCCGCGCCAAGCAACGCATCCTGACCGGCGACTTCCTGGACGTCTCCTGCCCGCCGGGCAAGGACACGTTCATGTGCAGGATGTCTAACGGCATCCAGGACTTGGTCCGCGAGCCCAGCATCCGCTCCTACCTTGACACGTTCACGAGCAAGGGCACGAACTTCATCATTGACAAGATTTCCGACGTCGTCCTTTCCCTGCCGTTCATCATCCTCAACCTCTTCGTGACATTCTTTACGGTATTCTACCTGCTCCGCGACGGCGGAAAGCTCGTTGACCACATCAAGAACTTATTGCCCATCCGGCAGACGCACCGCGAGCACATCTTCAAGAAGCTCAAGGACGCCGCGCACGCGGTCGTGTACGGCTCGCTGCTCATCGCAGTCATCCAGGGCGCAGTCGGCGGCATCGGCTTCTGGCTCTTCGGCGTTTCCTCGCCCCTGCTTTGGGGCATCCTGATGGCATTGTTCGCGCTCGTGCCGTTCGTCGGAACCGCAGTCATCTGGCTGCCTGCCGCGCTCATCATGATCGCTGCCGGCTCGAGCGAAGCCAATCCTGCAATTGTCTGGAAAGGAATCGCGCTGCTCGTGTACGGCTTCTTTGTCATCTCAGGAATTGACAACGTGCTGAAGCCGTCGCTCATCGGCGACCGCGCAGACGTGCACCCGGTGCTCATCCTGATCGGCGTGCTCGGCGGCATCACGGTCTTCGGCGTCGCCGGATTCATCATCGGTCCCCTCGTGCTCGCGCTGTTCAAGGTCTTCCTCGACATCTACAAGCGCGAATACGACGAGGCGTAAGATGAAATTGACCGTCAAAGACATGGACATCGCCACCGGCGACGTTCCTGTCGTCATTCTCAACGAAAAAGACGCGGCCATTCTCGACCTGCACCACGGCGACCGCCTCACTGTCCAGAAGAACAGCCGCAAGACGACCGCCATTCTCGACATCGGCGAAAGCGACAAAGCCGTTCCTGCGGGCCAAATCGGGCTGTTCGAGGAAGTGTTGGACGCGCTCTACGCCAAGCAGGGCGACACGGTCACCATCAAGTACGCGCGCAAGCCGTTATCGCTCGAATACGTCCGCAAAAAGCTGGACGGCAAGGAGCTCACGTACAAGGAAATCTATGACATCATCAAAGACATCGGCGACAACAAGCTCACCGACATCGAACTCACGAGTTATGTCACGGCAAATTATATTACGGGCATGAGCGACGAGGAAATCACGAATTTAACCAAAGCGATGACGCTCACGGGCACGCAATTGCGCATCGCCAAGAAGCCCGTTGTTGATTTGCACTGCATCGGAGGCGTTCCGGGCAACAGAACCACGATGATTGTCGTTCCCATCCTCATCGCTGCAGGCTTAACGGTGCCGAAAACCAGCTCGCGCGCGATTACGTCGCCTGCAGGAACCGCAGACACGATGGAAGTGCTCTGCCCTGTCTCGTTACCGATATCAAAACTCTACCAAATCCTCGATAAGGTCGGCGGATTCATCGTCTGGGGCGGCTCGGTCAACCTCGCGCCCGCAGACGACCGCATCATCAAGGTCGAACACCCGTTGAATATCGACGCCGAAGGGCAAATGCTCGCGTCCATCATGGCAAAAAAGGCAAGCGTCAGCGCGACACACCTGCTCATGGACATTCCGGTCGGCAAAGGGACCAAAATTGACAATCGCAAGCAGGCAGCGCACCTGCAAGGCCACTTCGAGCGGCTCGGCAACGAGCTCGGCATCAAGGTCAAGACTATTATTACTGAAGGCTCGGAGCCCATCGGCAACGGCATCGGTCCGGTATTAGAAGCGCGCGACTGCATCTGGACGCTCACGAACGATTCGCGCGCGCCTCAAGACTTGCGCGAGAAGTCGCTGGAAATGGCGGCAACGCTTCTCGAGTTCTCCGGCAAGACCAAGAAAGGGCAGGGCATGCAATTGGCCACCAAGCTGCTCAATTCCGGCGAAGCGTACAAGAAATTCGCAGAAATGGTCAAGGCGCAGGGCGGCAAAGACATCGACGCCTCTGCGCTGAAGCCCGAATCCATCCAGTTCACCTATGTCGCGCCCAAGGCAGGCATCATCGCCACGCTCAACAATTCCTCCATCGCGAAAATCGCGCGCATGGCCGGTGCGCCCATCGACCCTGGAGCAGGTATCTTCCTGCACAAGCACTGCAGCGACCATGTCAGAAAAGGCGAGCCCATCATGACGATTTACTCGCGCTCGAGAGAAAAACTCAATTACGCGCTTGAATCGCTGAAAGAACTCGACGGCATTATCGTTCAATAACCTTCTTTGTGCTCTTTCGCGTGCTCCTCGTGAATCGCCTGGAACGCGCGGTGAGACGTATAGAATCGTCCTTTCAATAATCGCAAGAATTCGGCCAGTTCGCGCGACAAGCGCTCGAACAAACCGATTTCGCGCACCATATTTGCTTCTTTGCTTGCTTGTTCAGCGCTCTGCAGGAATCCTGCCTCGCGCAGCAGCACTGCCTCGTGCGCGAGCTTCTGCCCGGTCTCGGTCAATGCTTCGCCGACCTGGAAAAAGCCTGCAAGCTCGGCGTATGCCCTGAACCCGAGATAGAACGGGAACACGGCAAGGACGTCCAGCCAGTACAATTTGAAAAACTTCCTGACATTCCTGGTCTTGAACCACTTGAACACCAGGTCGACGATGAAAAAGAACAGGATGACGATGTCAAAAATTGTGGGCCAGGGCTCGTAGTTCTCCAAATGGACGAGCGTCCAGAACGGGTTCTCCAAAATGATGAGAACTGCGAGCATGATGACTAAAAAGGGAATGATGTGATCGGTGAAGTGCTCAAATTCATGGACTCCCCAGTGGAGCGTGCTCACCTGCTTTTTTTGCATGGCACTGCCTGACGAAGGCAGGTATAAAAGGGTTGCGTCTCAGAAGAAAATGTCTTCCTTTGACAGGCGCGACTTCGGCTTGGGCTTGTCCGCGGCAAAGCCGATCGGGCAGAGCGCCGTGGGAACGATGTTCTTGGGCAGTCCGAGAATCTTCGCGTACTGCTCCGCGTCAAAGCCTTCCATCGGGCACGAGTCAAAGCCGAGCGCCTTTGCGCCGAGCAATGCGTTCTCGAGCGCGAGATACAATTGGCGCTGGGCCCACGCGAGGCGGTATGCTTCATCGGTGTCCTTGAACGCGCCCTGCATCATGTCGACGTACGCCTTGCGGGCGTCGTCAGGCATCTTCGCGGCCTGCATCTGCTTGTCGAGCTTGGCGATATTGCCCATGATGTCGCTGTTCGCGCAGAACACGAGCAAATGGCTGCAGGTGGTGACCTGCTCCTGGTTCCAGGAAACCGCCTTGAGCTGCTCCTTGAGCTTCTGGTCGGTCACGATCTTGACTTTCCAGGGCTGGATGTTGAACGAGGACGGCGCCAGCCTGATGATTTCAAGAAGCTCGTCGACTTTCTTCTGGTCGAGCAGCTTGCCGTCGAATTTCTTGGTCGCGTATCGTGATTGTACGATTTCTTTGAATTCCATGGTGATTTCCTCCGTGACTGTGGGAAAAAAGAAAAAAAAGAACCCTTTTATTACTTCTCTTTTTGAAGCTCCTTGATGCGTTCGGAGACTCCCTTTGCTTCGAGCTCAAGCGACTCCTGATACTCCTTGAGCAGCTCCACTTTCTCTTCCTTCGTCAAAAACTGTCTTGGGCCGCACGATTGCGGTCCGCAGCATGTTCCTTCCATTGTTGGGTACCTCCGCCACGACGGGCGTAATATCGGGTAACCGATATATCTATATAAAACTATCGGTTATCCGATACAACGAAACACATAAATAGTCGATGGCATTCGACGCACTTGTGGAAAGCTGCTGCTCGATGAAGGGGTTCCTGAACTTCATCATTCTCCGCCTTATCAGCAAGAAAGCGATGTCGGGCCAGACAATCCGCGCAGAGATCGGCAAGCGCAAAGGCTGCGCGCCCAGCGCCGGAACGATTTATCCCGTCCTCAAATTCCTGAAAGAGAACGCGCTGATTGAGGAAAAGACAAAAGGCGGCAAGGAAAAGAAATACACCATCACCGAGCGCGGCAAGAAAGAGCTCGCCATCTCGACCAAGAAATTCGTCGCGCTGTTCTGCGACATGGGCGAGGAGTTCCGGTAACCGCAGTTTTAAAAATACTGCGCGCATCTGCTGTTCTATGGCCGACATCACCATTTCTCCGAGCGACATCGAGGCGACGCGCAGGTTCCTCGCCGCGCAGCAGCTCAAGGACACGATGCTGTTCTACCTGCTCAAAGAAACGCCGCTGCTCGAGCCCGAAGACAGGCGGTTCTTCACGTGCGGCATCCACGAAGTCTCCGCGGTCATCGCGCTCGACGACAACAAGAACTACGGTTTCTCGCTCAACATGCTCGGCGCTCCCGGAGAAGTCGACGAGATCCGCGACCTGGAGAAAGTCATCCTCGCCGAAAGCGTCTCCAATAATTACGAGGCAAGCGCGCACACCGCCCTGCCGAAAAAGGCGAGCGACCGCATGGTCGTCACGGCGGTGTACGGCCCCAAGGCGAAGGTGTACGTCCACAACGAGCTCGCGTTCCAGTTCCACCTTGAATCGTTCTGCGACTACAGCGCGCGTGTCCTCACATCCGCGATCGAGTCGCGCGTCGACTGGCGGGTGCCTGCGCGCAACTACATCCTGCAATGCGGCCAGCTGGAGCGCGCAGAAGATCTTTCTAAGAAGAAATGAACG
>JBGPHE010000014.1:0-17855 GCA_041484255.1 Candidatus Nanoarchaeia archaeon | reverse complement strand
CGCAGACACCAAGGCAGAGAAGACGATTGAACTGCACGGCGTGTTCAAGGAAATCGGACACGTTGTCGACATCGCGTCCATCAAGCACTTGGTCAAGGTCAACGCGCGCAACGAAGTCATCATCGATGACAAAAACCAGACTTCTGTTCCCGGACTCTTTGCCGCAGGCGACTTGACGACCGTGCCGTACAAGCAGACCGTCATTTCCGCCGGCGAAGGCGCCAAAGCCGCGCTCAGCTGCTACCAGTGGCTCTCGGGCGGCAAAACGACCAGCATCGACTGGGATATCAAGGGCAAGAAGTAAGATTTATATACGAACCTTCTGACGTTTCTCGTATGGTGGGGTACAAGTTTCTTGAGGGTATTGCGACCGCTGACGTCGCGTTTGAAGCGAACGGCAAGGATTTGAACGAGCTGTTCCAGAACGCTGCAATGGCCGTGTTCGCGACGCAAGTGGACGTCAAGACCGTCAATGAGCGAGTCACGACCGAGCTTGAGCTGCAGAACGAAGACATCGGCCAATTGCTCGTCGACTTCCTCAACCAAATCATCTTTTACAAGGACGCCAACCAGCTGATTTACAAGAGTGCGAAGGTCGTCATCATCAAAAACAAGCACTACGCATTGCACGCAGAGCTGCACGGCGAGGAAATCGACCAGAAAAAACACAAGCTCGGCAATGACGTCAAGGCAGTAACGATGCACAAGTTCAAAGTCGAACAAACCAAGAGCGGCTGGATGTGCCGCGTCGTATTGGATATCTGAAATGAACGTCGCACAAGAAGTCAGGAAGAACGTCTGGGAGATTCCGACGTCGTACAAGAAAGGAATGCAGGTTCCTGGAAGAATCTTTGCGAGCGAGAAGCTCATGAGAGACATGGACGACGCAGTTTTTGATCAGCTCACCAATGTCGCTTCGCTTCCCGGCATCCAAAAGTACGCCTACTGCATGCCTGACGCGCACTCGGGCTACGGATTCCCGATTGGCGGCGTTGCCGCGTTCGATCCTGAGAAAGACGGCATCATCTCGCCCGGCGGCATCGGCTTTGACATCAACTGCGGCATGAGACTTGTCACAACAACGCTGACGGAGAAAGACGTCAAGCCGCACATCAAGAAGCTTGTTGATACATTGTTCCAGCGCGTTCCTTCCGGAGTCGGCGGCAAAGGATTCCTCACGCTCACCAAAGGAAAATTTCAGGAAGTCATGCAGTCCGGCAGCAAGTGGTGCATCGAGCAGGGTTACGGCTGGGACGAAGACCTTGCGCACACCGAAGACAATGGCTCGATCAAATGGGCAGACCCTGACAAAGTATCGCTCCACGCAATCGAGCGCGGCATCGGCCAGCTCGGCACGCTCGGCTCGGGCAACCATTACTTGGAAGTCCAGGTCGCGGAGAACATCTTCGACGACAAAACAGCGAAGAAGTTCGGCATCACGAGCAAGGACCAGATCTGCGTGATGGTGCACTGCGGCTCGCGCGGCTTCGGCCACCAGGTCGCTTCAGACTACTTGCGCGCATTCCTCAGCAAAATGCCCAGCTATGGCATCAAAGTGCTCGACCCTGAGCTTGCGTGCGCGCCATTCAACTCCAAAGACGGACAGGATTACTTTGCCGCCATGGCGTGCGCGGCAAATGCAGCCTTTGCAAACCGACAAGTCATCCTGCACCGCATCCGCGAATGCTTCAGCAAGGTGTTCAACACGCCTGCAGACGACTTGGGCATGAACTTGGTGTACGATGTCGCGCACAATATCGCAAAAATCGAAGAACACAAGGTCGACAACAAGAAAAAGAAGCTCGTCGTGCACCGCAAAGGCGCAACACGCTGCTTCGGACCCGGCAGAAAAGAGATTCCTGCCGCGTACAGAGACATCGGACAGCCCGTGATTCTCGGCGGCTCGATGGAAACCGGCTCATACTTGCTTGTGGGAACGGAAAAAGCGCTCGAAGAGACCTGGGGAAGCACGGCGCACGGCTCAGGACGCACGATGTCGCGCACGAAAGCAAAGAAAATGGTGCGCGGCGAAGACTTGCAGAAACAAATGGAACGCAAGGGCATCTATGTCAAGACCGCGTCTTACTCCGGGCTCGCCGAAGAGGCGGGTTTCGCGTACAAGCCCATCTCCGAAGTCGTGGACGTCATGCACAAGCTCGGCATCAGCAAGAAAATTGTGGGTTTCCGCCCGATCGGGAACGTGAAAGGATGAAAGAACTCCTCTTCGGCACCGCAGGCATTCCTATCGCCGCGCGCGGCACGGGTACCGCGGCAGGCATCGCCAAGGTCAAGGAGCTCGGACTCGGCGCGATGGAACTCGAATTCGTGCAGAGCGTCAACGTTACTGAACGAATGATTCCGGAAGTCAAGAAAGCAGCAGAAGACAACAACATCGTGCTCACGTGCCACGGGCAATACTACGTCAATCTCTCTCCTGTCGAGCCGATCAAGCTGCCGCAGAGCATGAAGCGCATGATGGACGCGTCATTGCGCATGCACGAGCTCGGCGGCTGGAGCATTACGTGGCACACTGCGTTCTATCTTGGCAGGACAAAAGAACAAACGTACGAGATTGTCAAGAAGAACTTCAAGAAAATCCTCAAAGACATCCGCGACGCAGGCGTGGACAAGCTCTGGTTGCGTCCTGAAACCACAGGCAAAGAAACGCAGTGGGGCGACCTCAAGGAATGCATCAAGCTCTCGCAAGACCTCGAAGGCGTGTTGCCGTGCGTCGACTTCGCGCACCTGCACGCGCGCTACAACGGAATCAACAACTCCATTCCCGAATGGCGTGCGATTATGACCGAACTCGAGAAAGGACTCGGCCGCGAGTGCCTGGACAACATGCACATCCAGGTCTGCAGCATCAATTACGGACCGAAAGGCGAGAAAAACCACCTGAACCTCGAAGAAGGCGACCTGAAATGGCGCGACCTGCTCAAAGTCTGGAAAGAATTCAACATCAAGGGCGTCGTCATCGCCGAAAGCCCGAATATCGAGAACGATTCGCTGCTTCTGCAGAAGACCTGGAATAAGTTATGAAGCTCGGCACACTTTTCCACGCGAAGAACCGCAAAGAATGGCGCGCGTGGCTCAAGAAAAACCACGCAACCACTCAAGAAATCTGGCTGGTCCATCACAAAAAGCACACCGGCAGGCCGCACGTCTCGTACAGCGACTCGGTCGAAGAAGCATTATGCTTCGGCTGGATCGACAGCACGGCAAAAAGCGTGAACACGGACACCTACGCGCAGCGCTTTACGCCGCGCAAAGACGTCGGCAACTGGTCGGAACTGAACAAAGAACGTGTCAGGCGCCTCATCGCAGCGGGAAAGATGACCGCAGCAGGCATGGCAAAGGTCGGCGAGACCCACCACCGCTCGCTCCGCGAACCCAAACTGCACATTCCTGCGAAAATTCTCAAAGAATTGAAGAAAGACCCTGCAATTTGGAAAAACTTCCAGAAGTTTCCCGAGACCTACAAGATTATCCGCATCGGCTGGATTGCCGCGACCAAGCGATCCGCAACGTACACGCAGCGCCTGCAGTATTTTCTCAAGATGACCAAGCAGAACAAGCGCTACGGAATGCTGGAGTAAGCTCCACAAACCTTAAATAATCCTGCCAGATTCATCTATTTATGGTCGATATTCTCACGGACAAGAAGAATTGGAAGGAAATCTCCACCGAAGCTGTCATTCTCGGCGCATTCGAGCCCAAGCCTGACGGCATTCTTGACGAATTGAGCAAGCTTCTCGGTCCTGCAGTTGAACAAATCATCAAGAAAAAAGAATTCACCGGCGAATTCGGCCAGATGAAACTCATCAACACGCTCCGCAAGCTTCCCGCAGAGAACGTCCTGCTGGTCGGGCTCGGCAAGCGCGACGAATTCACGCTTGAACACCTCCGCCGCGTCTCCGGCTCGGCTGCACGCGCATTGCGCGACAATGGCATCAAGAGTTTCGCCACCACGCTGCACACGATGACGACCAAGAAGGCAACGTTACGCGAACAAGCGCAGGCCGTCGCCGAAGGAAGCATCCTCGGCAGCTACCAATTCACCAAGTACAAGACGCAGAACCGCGACAAGCTCAAAGAACTGAAGAGCGTCACGCTGCTCGAATCGGAAAAGTCAACCGATGAAGGAGCGCACGCGGGAAAAATCATCGCGAACGCGCAGAACTTCGTGCGCGACCTCGTGAACGAGCCCGCGATGACGCTCACACCCACAGTACTCGCCGATTACGCGCTTGATTTGAAGAAGCTCGGCGTCAAAGTCACGGTCTACGACAAGAAAGCCATCGAAAAGCTCGGACTGCGCGCACTCCTTGCCGTGAACAACGGCAGCGTGCAAGAGCCGCGCTTTGTCACGCTCGAATACAAGAAAGGCAGCGGCCAGCCGATCGCGATTGTCGGCAAGGGCATCACGTTCGATTCCGGCGGACTTGACCTCAAGCCCGCCAGCAACATGCTCGACATGAAATCAGACATGGCCGGCGCGGCAGCGGTCATCGGCACCATCCGCGCCATCGCCGAGCTCGGCCTCAATGTCAACGTGGTCGGCGTGTTTGCCTCGACCGAGAACATGCCTGGCTGCAACGCCTACAAGCCCGGCGACGTCGTCACCGGCTACAACGGCAAGACCATGGAAATCGGCAACACAGACGCCGAAGGACGAGTCATTCTTTCTGATGCCATCGCGTACACGGAGAAGAACTTCAAGCCTAAGTACATGGTCGACCTTGCCACGCTCACCGGAGCATGCGTTGTCGCGCTCGGCTATGCCGCATCAGGCGTGTTCAGCCGCGACGAAGCATTGGTCAACCGGCTCAAAATCGCAGGCGATGCCGCCGGAGAACGCCTCTGGGAGCTGCCGATGTGGGACGACTACAAAGACAATGTCAAGAGCGACATCGCAGACGTGTACAACATTCCCGGTAACAAGGGCTACGAAGCGGGCGCCATCGCAGGAGCCTGGTTCCTCCAGCATTTCGTCGAGAAAACGCCCTGGGCGCACATCGACATGGCAGGCCCCGCATGGAGCATCGACCGCAAGTATTACTGGGACAAGGGCGGAACCGGCTGGGGCGTCAGGCTTCTCGTGGAATTTATCAAGAACGTCCGCTAGTTTTGCATCTACATACGCGAGACGCAAAACACTTATAAACTCTCAAAGCATGTTCTTACCCATGCATTCGAAGAAATATTTCACGCTCGACGAAGCGCAGAAGTCGCTTCCGAAAGTGCGCAGGTTTCTCTCGCGACTGCACACGCTCAAGGCGCAGATCAACTTCCTCGCCGAAGAAAAAGAGGCGCCGATCGAGCTGACCGAGCCGTTCACCGAAGACGAAATCTACCGCTTCGCGTTCGCGCAGGAAATCAAGCTGAACCGCGAGCTCCACAAGCACACGTACGAGTTCTTCAAGACTCTCGACCTGCTGAACGAGCTCGGCTGCGTCGTCAAGGACCTCGACGAAGGCCTCATCGACTTCCCGTACAAGCTCAGCGACCGCGAGGCATTCCTCTGCTGGAAAGAAGGCGAAGACACCATCAAGGCATGGCACGACATCGAAGGCGGATTCGAAACCAGGAACCCCATCATTGACTTGGACGACCTGCTATGATTCCCGTCGACCCTGCGAAGGACATCGTGCCCATGCACCAGACTGTTTCTGTGCCGCAAAAGGACGGCACGAGCAAGCGCTACCGCATCGTGTACGACCGCGAAGGCTGCATCGGCGCGGCTGCATGCGTCGCCGCGTATCCGGAACGCTGGGACATCGTTGACGACGGCAAGGCCGACCTGAAGGGCGGCAAGCCGAACGATGATAATACTGAACAAATTCTCGAAATCACCGAAGAGGAATTCCAGAAGATGATGGACTCCGCGCAATCCTGCCCGGTCAACGTCATCCACATCATCGATTTGGAAACCGGACAGCGCGTTATCTAAGAAACATTTAAATACTCACTCTCGGACAATTCGTCATAAAAAGAGGTGTATCACGCGTGCGACTGGCAGTACCGTTCGAGCTCCGCATTTTCCTCGTCGTTGTCCTTGTCGCAGCCATCTCCGTTCTCGTCATCCTTGATACCGGCGAGCCTGAAGCGCAGGTGCTCTCGGCCGCAGTCGTGCAGGGACTGCAGCAGCCGGGCGAGCCGAGCAACACGCTCGTCATCTCCGGCATCAATATCGGCCAGTCCATCGGCTTCAAGTCGCCCAGCATCAGCGGCAACGAGTTCGCGTGCTTCGCAGACCACCCGGTGAACACCAAGATCAGCCGTTCAGCTGCGCGCTATTATTTACTGCTCCGCGACCCGACCGCAGGCGGATTCCCCGGCTGCCGCGTCGAGTTCAACCAGAACGAGATGAACAAGGTCGGATTGTTCCTCCACTGCAAGTCCTCCGAAGACATGTTCGCATTCATCATCGACTTCGAGCCGACCGTCGACAGCAAGGTCGTGGACGGCAAGCTGCCTGACCTGCAGGACAAGAACATCCCGATGTTCGGCATGCCCTATTCTATATTACAGACCGAAGTCGACACGGACGCGCACACCGTCGGTTTGCGCTTCTTCAGCCCCCAGGGAACGTTCGACATCTCGGACAATTACGCCGACAACCAGTTCAGCGACGACGTGCAAGTCAATGGCAACCACGCGCTCGCAGGACGCGTCAAGATCCTCGCGCAGTTCGACGGTCAGGAACTGCACATCTCACGCATCGAATACCGCTTCCGCCCGCTGCCCGCACAGGGAGCGGACGTCTACGTTCCGGACCACCAAGGCGTCAAGCAGCAATTGCGCACGCCCGAAGCATTCCTGGGCGACTTTGACATCCTGTTCCGCGGGCTGTCCAGCGGCACCGGCGGCGGAGCTGCGGCACCCTCGCCCGCACCGCACGCATACGGCGGCAACGCAATCGCGTTCCAGGCATCCGGCGGCAAGACCTACAACATGATTTTCCTGAACAACCGCGGCCAGCAGTACAACTTCCCAGTCCTCACGACGCAGGGCGGACTGCACTACGGCAACAAGGAGCAGTTCTTCTTTTTCACCGGCGCAGGAGCAGGACCGCCCTTCAACATCAAGCAGAACGACTATTTCGCGTTGACGAGCTCGACCGACCGGCAGGGCATCACGACCATCCTGCAGTTCAACTCGGTCGACACGAGCAAGAACAGAATTTACCTGCAGGACCTGTCTGGCGGCCAGTACGGCTCGCCCTATGACCCTGCAACCGGCGACGGCTCCATCAATGTCGGCGGCATCAGCTATGCATTCCGCGTCGACCCCGCTGACCCGACAACGATGACCATCGACCAGGACAACGACGGCATGGTCGGCGGAACCGCAAAGATCGTCACGAACGGCGGACCCTTGGTCACGTTCACGCCCGGCTTCAGCGCCACGCTCAAAGTACCGCCTGAACTGTTCTCAGGAACGCCGCCGCCCGGAGGAGAAACCATCGGCTTTGCCTTTGGCGGCTCGGGCAACAACATCAACGTGGACGTCACGAGCGGCGCATCCCTCATCTTCAACGACGCCAACGACATGGCAGAAGCACTGACCACGTTCGGCATCTTCATCCAGCTGGACGAGCACCGCGACGTCAACCGCAACCTCATCTTCAACATGCCCGGCGCAGGCGGATCCGCGGTAGGCGGCTATGCGACCGCAGACATCACGGGCGACGCGATCTACGCCGCGCAGGCGCAGGGCGAAGTGCTCATCACGTGCGAACGCTCGGCATTCGTGGCAAAGGCAAAAGCAGCCCAGCAGGCAGTCAAGAAGATTATTTTCTCGCCGTAAGAACGCTTATTCTACATCAATAAAGCGGTGGATGACGCGCGTATTGCCTTCGTCGTCGCGAACCGTCATGCGGACAACGTATTGTCCGGGTTCGGCGTCGGCAGGAATGTCCAGCGTGCGGAAGACCGTGTCAAAGCGGCGCGCTGCAGGGCTGTACGGGCCCTGGCTGGCGCGGACGCCCAATTCGGGAATCGTGAACACGACCTTGACGTCGCTGTCCTTTGCGTTGTCTTCGAAGTCAAACTGCGCCAATGCGTCAGTCTGCGACTCAACGTACGTGTGTTCGGGAACCCAGAAGTGGTTGACCATCACGAAAGCGCTCGCGGCAGACGCCGAAAGCAGCAAGAACGTCAATGCAATAAGGATTCCCTTCATCAAGAAGAAAACAAGGCGAGTTTATTTAAAGCTTCTGCTGTTCAGGAAACGTATGGAAATCCATCCGGGAATCGAGACGATCGACCTCGCGCTCTACCTGAAAGACTCCAAAACGCTCGTCATCGCAGACCTGCACCTGGGCTTTGAGCAAGCGTTAGAGAAACAAGGCGTCTTGGTGCCGCGGTTCCAGTTCAAGGACATGATCGACCGCTTGGAACAAGTGTTTGCGAAGGTCAAACCGGAAACCGTCGTGCTGAACGGCGATCTGAAGCACGAATTCGGCGGCATTTCCAAGCAGGAATGGCAGGACACGATGCGGTTGTTCGACTACTTGTCGCGCAAATGCAAGAAAATCATCGTCATCAAGGGCAACCACGACCCCAACATCGCGCCAATGACCACCAAGAAAGCAATTGAAGTCGTTCCCGAGCTCGCCATCGGCGACATCGTGCTCGTGCACGGCGACTCACCGCCGAAAGCGAAAGCAAAAGTCATCCTGATGGGCCACGAGCACCCTGCTGTTTCTTTGCGCGAGAAGACGCGCGCGGAAAAGTTCAAGTGCTTCCTCAAAGGAACCTACAAGAAAAGCGTCCTGATCGTCCTGCCGAGCTTCAATACGTGCGTGGAAGGCACCGACGTCACGAAAGAGCAAGTCTTAAGCCCGCTCATCACGAACATCAGGGAATGCGAAGTGTTCGTCGTCGACGACGTGCGCAAGAAAACACTCTATTTCGGAAAAGTCAAGGACTTGCCGCACTAATGCAGCCAGCAGTTGTCCAAGTCGAGAATGCCGTATTTGGCCGTGCTGGCCCAGCGGCTGTCGACTTCCGGGAATGATTCTAAGCAGTGCTTGCAAAAGCTGCGTGTTTCTCCAACAACCATTCTCGCGCAGGACGGGCAGTGCGTAGGCTCCATACGGCTGCAGAAGGTGAAGCCAACTTATAAGACTGCGGGTGCCGCGAGCACAGAAACAAAAAATAACGAATCGATAAGAAAAAGGTTCCCGCCGGCAGCTTGCGCCACCGGCGGGCCTGTCGATTCGTGAGTGAAGACCCTAAGATCGTGCTTTGGCCTTGCGCGCCATGATTTTGTCCATCACGTGGTCAAAATAGTCCTCCTTCTGCTTCTGCAGGGTGATGAACTCGCGAATGGCGTCGATGTCCTTGATGAATACTCGGTCGGTTTGCATGTTAGTAGTCCTCGGCGCTCATCTGTTCGTCCTCGAACGCGAGCTCGCCTTTGTGCCACAGTTCTGGTATCATTTCGGCGTCGTCCTCAAAATCCTCATAGTCGTCGGTGTCCTTTTCGGGCACCGGTGCGGGTATCCGCATGTGTCTCGGGAAAGCCTTCAGGTCTTCGGATTCGTCTTGAAATGCTTTGTTCATTCCAATGCACCCCCTCGAATTCTCCCCTTCTTCGGATTTGTTCCGAATGAACCTTTAAGAGCCACGTGCAGATATATAATTATGCGTTATATTTTATAATCTTTATATAAAATTGAATTTTTTATAATGCTCCGTAAGCTTTATATAATCCGTTCGCTTTCTCTAAATACATTAAGGGTGGTATATAGCGCGTTATAGAATGCATAAACGCATTCGAAACTATAAGGGGGATTAAGGCTTTATGAAACGCAAGGTCATCCAGATTGCCGAGAGCACGCAGCTCATCTCGCTTCCCAGAAAATGGTGCCTCGCGCACGGCATCAAGAAGGGCGACGAGGTCGAGGTCGAAGAGCACGGCAACAAGATCCAGGTCTCGACCACGAAAGACGCGCAGCTCGACGTTGCCAAGCTCCACTTCAGCAGCGCGGAACAGTTTCTCCAGCGACCCCTGATGACGTTCTACCGCATGGGCTACGACCAGGTGGAAATCACGTTCAACGACCCGAAGGTCATCCCCCGCATCCAGGACGAGATCGAGCGGCTGATGGGCTACGAGATCGTCAGCCAGACCGAGCGCTCGTGCGTCGTCAAGAACGTGGCGGCGGCGATGGACACCGAATTCGAGGGCATTCTCCGCAGGATCTTCCTGATGCTCGTCGAGATGGCGCGGGACACCAGCGAGGCGCTGAGCAAGCGCAATTTCGAGAACATGGAGGAGATCACCAAGCGCGAGCGGCTGAACAACAAGCTCACCATCTTCTGCGAGCGCATCCTCAACAAGAAAGGCTATCCCGACCACAAGCGCCTGACCTTCATCTACTACATCGTGTGCAACCTGGAGCACCTCGCGGACAACCTCTGCGACATCTGCCTGCACTGCATGGCCAAGAAGCCGCGAGTGAGCCCTGCCACCGTCAAGCTGGTAAAAGAGACAACCCTGCTCATCGAACAGCTGTACTCATTGTTCTACAAGTTCAACCTGGAAGAGCTCGCGCAATTCAAGAAGCGGCACGTCGCGGTCGAGCGCGACGCCAAGGCGCTGTTCGCGTCGGCGAAGAAGGACGAGCTGCCCATCGTGCAGTCGATCTGGATGGCCTGCGAGAAGCTCCGCCACATGAGCGCGTACTGCATCAGCTGATATTCTCGGCCCAGACCTGCGTGCGGTAGAGCGCGGGAACTTTCTGCAGCAGTTTTTGCCAGTTCAGCTGCTGGACTTCTGACGACTGGTGCGCGTCGCTGCCCACCGAGACGATCGCGGGCGACCGCTTCGCGGCGCAGCGCTGGGCATAGACCTCTGCCAGCGTCTCCTGCGGCTTCTGGAAGGCGTACTCCGACGCCCCGCGGATGATGTAGCGCGCGTTGATCTCAGGATACAGCCCGTGCGCGATGTGCGCGTCGGCGATGTCCGCCAGCTGGTCCTTGGTGAAGAACGCGATGGGCGCGGACTCGTTCTCGCAGTACTGCAGGAACTGCTGGTACAGCGGGTGGGAATCGTTCATGCGCAGCTTCTCGCCGTTGTTATGATTCTGCTCGAACTCGCGCTTGTTGATGAACCACGCCGCGCCCCAGGGGTGGCCGTAGACGAACGCGCTCTTCGCGTCGCCCTGCGACGCGAGCCTTTTCTTGTACGCGCCCAGCGCCGACAGCGCGTTCATCGTCAGCTCGAAATAGTCTTCCCGGTTCTTCACGAAATCGAGGACGGTCTCGTACTCCGCGATGCTGTCGCGCTGGTGCTTGGGCAGATAGTCCCTGCGCCAATGGTCGTAGAGGTGCAGCGAGCCGATGACGACGCGCGCGTCTCCGACCGTCTTCTCGCCCGTGCCGACGGCGGCGTTGCCGACGACGTCCTCGTTCACGAACGCCTTACGGTCTTTCGCCATCTCCAGGTCGAGCTCCAGCCCCCAGAGAATGTGCTCGATGAACGGCGCGAACTGCCTGCGGACGCGCTCGAAGACGTACTTGTAGCGGAAGTAGGGAACGGAATAGAACGTGTACTGCGGGTGCTCGGTGAACGCGAGCACGCGCACGTTCTTGCGCGCGGCGACCTGCATGCTCGAGCGCAGCCGCTGCGCGATGAAGTCGATCTTCTCGTCAAGCGGCGGCAAGGATTTCTCCCAGTGCACGCGCTCCGACTGGTCGGTCGGCGTCTGGAAGACGCAGTGGGAGAACGAGTGGTTGTGCAGGTCGAACTGCCCGAAATATCCCGCGATGTCCGACGCCTCGGCGCGCTTAATGACCATGGACATCACCGCGCGTGCTGTGCACGTCGTGCAGCTGCTGGTAGCTGTCGTGGAGCAGACGCAGCGACGACTCCTTCGCCTCGGACTGGCCCAGCTTGCGCAGCTCCTCGATCGCCTTGCGGCCGTTCTCGATGACCAGGTCCTGCATGTAGTCCATCATCGGGAGCTCGTTTCTGCGGAGGCCGCGGAAGCGCTCGAAGTACCCGAAATAGAACCCGCTGCGGTACGCGCTGAGGGCGTAAAAGTCGCGGGCGGCCTGCGCCGGCGACGGAAGCGCGACGCGGATGTTGCGCGCGTTCGCCTTCCACGGAGTGATCGCCCTGCGGATGACGCCCACGTTGTAATGGAACTTCTTGTAGAACTCGAGCGGGCTCCAGGCGTGCCAATCGACGGCCTCGCCTTTCTTGAACAGGACCTTCTCGTCGGCGCCGTAGACGAAATCCTGCTCGAGCGTCTTTTTGCCGTTGTTGTAGTTGTGCAGCAGCAGCGCGGTCTGCACCCAGCTCTGCAGCAGCGGGTCATTGCGGAACGTCTCGAAGTCCAGCTGGTGCACCTTCACTTTCTCGCCGGTCTCCACCAAGATGTTCTGCGTGGAGCGGTCGGTGTCGATGCCCGGCTGCATGTTCACGATGATATCCAGCACCGGGTCGATGTTGTGCAGGATGGTCTCCTGGCACAGCCCGATCTCGCGGCCGCTTTCGTCGGGAAGCGTGAGCCGCGCCCCGCCCGCGACGCCGCGGAAGTCCTCGTCGCCCGCGGGGTCGCCGAAGAAGCGCAGTTCGAGCTTCTTCTTGTGATCGTCCTTTTTGCCCGAGAACGTCTGGCGCACCAGGTCGGGCGCGTCCTCGAGGCGCGCGATGACGTAGCTCAATGCGGTGAACCGCGCGACGTCGTCAAGGACCTCGTCTTCAACGCGCTCGATATCTTTGGCAAGCGCTTTGCGCTCGTCCGTCCTGTCCGCAGGAATCTGCTTGAGCCTGCGGTGCTGATTGAACAGATAGTCAGAGAGGCGCACGCCCGGCAGCTCGCGCAAAACCAGGACGTCGTAATCGATGCGCTCCGCGACCGCCTTGGTCGGCGTGTACATCACTTCGGGAATGGAGAGGAATTTCTTGCCGGTGCTGTCCTCGACGCGCTTCGCGTACTTGTGGATGCGCTCGAGCACCTGCGCCTCGTGGCGCGTGGAATTCTTGTGCTTGCCCTGCGCGTATTTGACGTAGAGATTGGTGCCGGGAACGTGCAGGACCGCGTGCGAGTGCTCGTGCGTGATGTAGCCCACGGGCGCGTCCTTCAGCTCCGACGCGAGGAATCCAAGCAGGGAGGGCAGGAATGCGGGCGCGTGCTTGAAGATGTCCTTGCCGAAGCCGAACTCAATGAGCTTGTTGACCGCATTGGCCACGCCGATGTCCTCGCTGTTGGCGAACAGGTCGTCCAGCAAGTGCATATTCTTCGTCTCCCACGCGAATCCCGCGATCTTGTTGCGCAGCTCGTTCGCGCGCGGGCGGTCGGAAGCGCTGCGGACGCGGTCGGAGAGCTCCTTGAGGAATTCCTGGCAGGAGAGATGGTAGGCGTCGAACAGCGAGTTCGCGCGGCCTTCCTGGATCGTGTTCTGCACCGTGGTGAAGTCGACTTGGAACTCCGTGCCGAAGATGTCCTGCGCCGTGCGCACGTAATCGACTTTGGTGCGGAGCTGCTCGATGGTCTGCTCCAGAAGCGCCGGATTGAAGCTGATGTCCTCCTCTGCCATCGCCGAGGACGACGGGCGCATCCCGCGCTCGAACGGCACGAATTCGGAGACCGCGTACTGCGGCGCGAGGTGCCGCTGCGGCTCCTCGCCGACAAGAATGATGGGCGTCTCGAAAATGCGGGGCATGCGCCTGATGTCGTCCAGCGAAAGCACGATGGCGTCGAGAGACTGCTCGCCGCCGTTCAGGTTGGTAGCCTCGATCCTGCGGACCGGAAACCGGTTGCCGATGCTGGTCTGCACGATTTCGGGCAGCCTGCTGTCTTGCAGAATGCCGATAGCTCTCCGCATATGTTTGCCACTATCCCCTTCAACCATCGTGAATACCTAAAATAAACCTGAAGAAAAACACGCGAAGAGCGTTTATAAAGCTTCGCCCGCGCGTCGTCTATTTCGCGCCGAGAAACGCGCTCAAATCCTTGGGCAGGCGCTCATACCAGCGCAGATTCACCGGGTAAAAGTCGCCGTCTTCGCGTTCCAGCGCGCTGACGCCGACATATTCCTCCGCGACGCGCTTTGCGTTCGGAATCGCTTCCGCGGCGAGCATCTTGTCGAACAGAATTCGGTCGTCGAGCGCATAATGCGTGCGCAGAGCGAGGATGGCCCGCTGCTCGGGCTTCAGCGAGTTGTACATGTTCAGCCGGCGGCGGAGCTCGTCGCGGTACAATTGGTTCGCGTCTTCCGAGCGGAGCTCGGGCCAGATTTTGCCGAGCGTCATTCCCTTCTGCTCGAGCAGCTTGAACGCGCGGTTGTATTCCTTGGGGAAGCGCGCGATGCGGTAGAGCAGCGCCTCGACGTGGGGCAGCGAGAAGCTGTGGTCTTCCTGCGCCATATCCTTCATGACCTCATGAGCGATGCTCTTGAACAGCACGTACTGCGGCGTCGACACGCCGCCGACCGCTGCTGCGCGGTGGATCGGCTCGAAGAAGTAATGGCACGTCCAGTCAAACTCGCGGCCGTAGTTGCCCAGCATGCGCAGCACGTGCGCGGCATTGGTCAGGTCGCTCAGCGCGCTCTTTTTGCGGATGAACGGCTTGATCAGCGCCAGCTCGTCCACACGCGCGCGCTTCTGAAAGCCGGGAAGATTGTAGATTTTCGGGTCGACCAGCTTTTGTAACGTGTCAAAGGCCACGCGCGAGGACGCTTCGGCGTTCTCCTTGTCCTGCCTCAGCGCGTCCACCTGCGCGGTCAGCTCGTCGATGGACTTGTGCGTGTCCACCAGCTCTTTCTCGCGGCTCATGAGAAACTCCTGCAATGAGCGATTCTCCTGTCTAAGAGCCTCGTCTGCTGTCTGCTCTTCACCAGGTTCTGCCATACTGAGTCACTCACGTACTCACCAACGAGTAGTGGACCGTTTTTAAAGGTTAGCGTTTCGGCCCGTGCAGTATCGTCGTGAAGAAACGAGAACGGCGTACCCGTTACGTGTCAGTTCCGAATGCGCACATTCGGAATGTTTAAAAACCGCCCTTCACCTTTAGGGCGCCATGCCAACCGAGAAAGAGCTTATGGACGAACGCATCAGAAAGATGCAGGACTTCCGCAAGCTCGGCATCAATCCCTATCCGTACCGCTTTGAGCCGACCAACACGGCAAAGCAGATTCTCGAGAAATACGCCGCGCTCACCGAGCAGAGCACGGACACCGTTACTGTTGCCGGCAGGATTACCAGTCTGCGCCGCATGGGCAAAATCACGTTCAGCCACATCCGCGACCCGACGGACAAGCTCCAATTGTACTTCAAGGACGAGTCGCTGAAAGACTACGACAACCTGAAATTGTACGACATCGGCGACTGGGTCGGCGCCTCGGGACAGGTCTTCAAGACCAAGACCGGCGAAGTCACCGTGAACGTCCAGAAGTTCGAAATGCTCTGCAAGAGCATCCGCCCCTTCCCGGAGAAATGGCACGGACTCAAGGACATCGAAATCCGCTACCGCAAGAGATATCTCGACCTGATCATGAATCCGGAAGCGCGCGACACGTTCCGCAAGCGCGCGACCATCATCAGCACCATCCGCAAAGTGCTCGATTCCCGCGGCTTCCTGGAAGTCGAGACCCGCGTCCTGCAGCCCGTCTACGGCGGAGCGGCAGCGAAGCCGTTCAAGACCCACCTCAACTCGCTCAACCAGGACGTGTTCCTGCGCATCGCGACCGAGCTCGAGCTCAAGCGCCTCATCGTCGGCGGATTTGACCGCGTGTACGAAATCGGCAAGAACTTCCGCAACGAAGACATCGACCGCTCGCACAATCCCGAGTTCACCGCGATTGAACTCTACCAGGCGTATGCTGATTTCAAGGACATGATGGATTTGACCGAAGACCTGTACGTCGCAGCGTGCGTCGCGGTCAACGGCACCACCAAAGTCACGTACCAAGGCCACGACATCGACTTCAAGAAGCCGTGGAAGACGTACACGATGGTCGAAGCGGTCAAGGAACTCGGCGGCGTCGACGTCGAAGCGCTTGATGACGCAGGATTGCTCGCGCGCGTTCCGAAGAAAGACCTTTTGCCTCCGAAGCCGACGCGCGGAATGATCCTCACCGCATTGTTCGAGCAGCTTGTCGAGGAGAAATTGATCCAGCCCACGTTCATCACGCACCACCCTGCGGAAAGCACGCCGCTGTGCAAGCCGTGCCGCGACGAAAAGCATAAGGGCATGGTGGAGCGCTTCGAGCCGTTCTGCGCAGGAATGGAAATCGCGAACGCGTACTCCGAACTGAACGATCCGATTTTACAGCGCAAACTGCTCGAGGAGCAGACGCGCGGCCAGACCGAATGGGGCGACAAGGTCGACGAAGACTTCATCGAGGCCATCGAGTACGGCATGCCGCCCACGGGCGGCCTCGGCATCGGCATCGACCGCATGATTATGCTGCTCACGAACTCCGCGAGCATCCGCGACGTCCTGTTCTTCCCGTTCATGAAACAATCTGAGACTCCTAAGTTGGACAAATTAATGAAAGATCTGAAATAAATGGCAAAAACAACCGTCGGAAGCAAGGAATACGTCACCCTGCTCGGCAAAGAAAAGGAGCGCATGGTGCTCGCGCGCATCGACACCGGCGCGACCAAGAGCAGCATCGACAGCGACATCGCCGCAGACCTCGGCTGGGGACCCGTCATCAGGACCAAGATGGTGCGCTCCGCAGGCGGCAGCGCCGCGCGCGGCATCGTGATGGGCAGAATCCGCATCGCAGGCAGAACATTCAAAGTCTACTTTACGGTCGCCGACCGCAAGCACATGAAGTATTCCGTGCTCATCGGCAGAAACATCCTCAAGCGCGACTTCCTCGTGGACGTCTCGCGCAAACTCAGGTGAAACTCATGAAAGCCGCAGTTGTCAGCATGGGCAGCATCTCCTCGAAATGGGTTGCGGAAGCCATGGAAAAGCATTTTGACGAAGTCGACCACCTCGACGTCAAGGAATTCGAAGTCAATCTGGGCAAAGACGGCGGCGTGTTCTATTCCGGCAAGCCCTTGAAGCAGTACGACTGCATCTACATGAAAGGCTCGGGCAGATACGCGAACCTGCTCCGCACCATTGCCTCCATGCTCAACGACAAAGTGTTTATTCCCATCAAGCCCGCATCGTTTACCGCAGGCCACGACAAATTATTGACGCACATCGCGTTGCAAAAGCACAACGTGCCCCAGCCGATGACGTACATCGCTTCCACTTCTCAAGCTGCAAAGAAAATCATCAAGAAAGTGCCGTATCCTATCGTTTTGAAGCTGCCAACCGGCACGCACGGCAAGGGAGTCATGCTTGCAGACAGCTACGAGAGCGCAAGCTCCATGATTGACGCGCTTGCGGTGCTGAAACAGCCGTTCCTTTTGCAAGAGTATATCGAGACGGAAAGCACCGATACCCGCGCGTTCGTGGTGGGCGACGAAGTCGTCGCGTCCATGAAGCGCATCGCAGTGCAGGGCGAAAAGCGCGCGAACCTTCACGCAGGCGGACGCGGCGAAGCGACTGTCTTGAGCGCGAAAGCAACCAAGACCGCACTGCTTGCCGCCCGCGCGCTCGGCGCAGAGGTCTGCGGCGTCGACATGCTCGAATCCGTGCGCGGACCGAAAGTGATTGAAGTCAATATCTCTCCTGGCTTGCAAGGCATCACCAAAGCGACTGGCGTTGCGGTTGCCGACAAGATCGCAGCGTATCTCTTGGAACGCACCAAAGAGTTCAAGAAACAGCTCGCGTCCAAGGGCAAGGAAGAAGTATTGCACGAAGTCACGCCGCACAAGCACCAGCAGGAAGTCATCGGCAAGCCCGACTTCCGCGGCGCCAAGATTCTTTT
>JBGPHE010000013.1:0-18177 GCA_041484255.1 Candidatus Nanoarchaeia archaeon | reverse complement strand
CAACCTGGACCGTTCGCTGGAGAAATCCAGTCCCGCAGGGGTTCGCAGGTTCGAATCCTGCCTCGGGCACTTATTTTTCTTGCAAATCTTTAAATAGCATTCCTCAGGCACTACGTCTATTCGCCTCCGTAGCTTAGTAGCTATAGCGCGACATTGGTAATGTCGAGGTCGCGGGTGCAACTCCCGTCGGAGGCTTACGTTCTCATATACGTATCTTCCCAGCGGTCAAGCTCGCGCTCGAGCTTTGGATCGTACTTGTTCTTTCTTCTTGGCGGGTCGCCGAAGCGCTTCTTCCAGACAAAGCCCATCGCGACTCCGATACCCAGCCCGCCGAGATGCGCGAGGTGGCCGATGGTATCGGGAACGAGCGAGCCAATCACGTCCTGCGCCAGCCAGACAATTCCCGCGATGAACATCGGCATCGGAAGATAGCTCACCCAGATCTGCATCCAAGGCCGCAGCACGACCAATGCGCCGAGAATCGCGTAAATCGCGCCTGACGCGCCGAGCGAGCGCGGATAGGGCGAGAACACGTTGATGGCGATGCCGGAGAGCATGAACAGCCAGAACACACGTTTCGGCCCGATGCGCCCCTCAAGCACGAGCCCGAACAGCGCCAGACCGAATAAGTTCGCGAGCAGGTGCCCTATGTCCTCGTGCGCGAAGATGGACGTGACCAGACGCCACGGCTCAGACCACATCAGCGAGCGGTCGAGCACGAACGGCTCAGTGCCGACAACGTGCTGCGCCACAAACATGAGTATGCATGCCGCGCACAGCCAGAGAGCGATAAAGCGCATGGCACACGCAGCGCGTCAGCCGCTTAAAATCCTTGCGTTTGCGACCGCAAGGTTTAAATAAGTTACAACTTCTGTAACAGTTATGCGCCGCTTTATTGTTTGCGTCATGCTTCTGATCCTCGCCAGCTGCACGGCTCAAGCGCCGCAGCCCGCGCCGATGACGCCCATCGACGCGCTCGCGCAGCTGAATACGGACATCTCGCTCAACAACGTGACGACCGACGAGTTCGAAGAGCTTGCAGTGATGCTGCAGAACAATTCGCACGCAAGCGACGAGCTCGAGGAAATCGCGACCATGATGCAGTACAACGAGACCAAGCACGCGGCGCACAGCGTCGGCCTGCTGATGTACTACGTCGCCAACAAAAAAGACCTCATCTGCCCGGGCCACGCGCTCTCGCACTACTATGTCTTCGCGCGGCACGGCGAAGAAGAAAAAGCGGCTGACGCGCTCGCCGAAGCAAAGGAAACGCTTCCCGAATGGAAGAACATCACCGCCAACGAGAACCTCACCAGCCAGAACGTGAATATTCCTGCCGCGCTCAGCCTCATCCAGACGCATCTCGATTCCATCAAGGCAGGCAACACAACCGCCTCAGACGACGACATCGACGCGCTTGCGGGCGCGTATTGCGCCAGCGCATAAGCTTGTTCTGCGAGAAAAAAATAAGCGAAGAAAACAAAAAACAGTTTAGTGGTACGCGCTTATCGGGGGAATGACATTCGGGCCGATGGCTTGGGCGCACTGCGCAAGGCACGCGCGCAAGTCAGAGCCGCCGAGCGCTTGCCTGCCGGGACCGAACGGAACGGCAGCGTTGCCGCCGAAGCAGTTCTGCTGGCAGTCCAGCATCGAGAACTGGTAGGCTCCCGGATTGTCCTGGATGGGCAGCGTGTCCATTCCGGACGCGTGCGGCTTCTTCGAAACAACGAAGACAAGGCCGACAATCGCCACGATAAGCACGACGAACAAAATCATCAGTTCGACGTTTCCTCTTTTTTCCATACGCTGCACAGAAGCAGACAGGTATAAAAACCTTTCTCCGTCGTAACATTTATAACCCGCTTTGACTGAACAGAGCTAAAACACATTTGAGGTGGTTTCAATGTTGGCAACAGTAACGATAAACTATTGGCACGCGGTCGTCGCCGCGATTGTCGCGTTCGTGATCGGCGGACTCTGGTATGGCCCTCTGTTCGGCAAGACCTGGATGAAGCTTTCGGGCATCACCATGCAGAAGTCGAAGAGCGCGAAGAAGAAAGCAAGCAAATCGATGGTCATCGGCTTTATCCTGACCGTCGTGACGGCGATTGCGCTTGCGTGCCTTCTTGCCCACACACAGGCAGGAACCATGGCAGAAGCGCTGCAGGTCGCGTTCGTCCTCTGGCTCGGCTTCATGATGCCTGTCGAGGCAGGCAGCGTCATTTGGGAGGGCAAATCGTTCAAGCTGCTCGCCCTGAACTCGCTGCACTCGCTGGTCTCCGTGTTCGTCATGGCAGCGATTATCTTCGCATGGGTCTAAGCATGCGACGCGTTTTTTCTTTTCTTTTTGTTTTATTCCTTCTCGCGAGCTGCACGGCCCAGCCGCCGCAGCCCGTCCAACCGACGCAATCATGCAAAGTCTTCGAAATTTCCACTCCTAACGGCTGCTGCCGCGACCTGAACGACAACAAGGTCTGCGACACCATTGATTTCGCTGCAAACATCACCGCGCAGCAAGAGCAGGAAGCGCAGCTTGCTGCGGAAAAGGCGCGCGAGCGCGTCCAACAGTCAGGCCAGTACCGACCGACCATCGTCAACGAATTGGTCGCGAACGCCAGCAGGACGCTGCGCTACCGCTTCATACTCAAGGGCGACGAAGTCGTGGTCATCAACAACACGATCACGCTCAAACTGCACTCCGACTACCCGCTCGGCGACCAGATGGTCGACGGCAGGCGGATGAAAGTCGTCGTGAACGCGGTCACCGTCGACCCGCTCGGCAGGAACGCGACCGCGGTGTGCATCCCGCCGCCCGCGCTGGTCGCGCAGGGCAGGAACACGCAGTGCGACGATTACAAAAACGCAGTCTTCGCGGTGCCGTACGACGCATTCTCATTCAAGATGCCCACGGACTGGCTCAAGGACTTGCTGTACCGCACGCCGTTCGAAATCCTGCCAGGCAACCATGTCGGCACGATCACCGGCACGCTCTACCGCTTCACCGACCTGAAGGACGCGCACCGCGTCACCAACCTCTGGGTGGACGACACGCTCGCCATGCCCATCCGCGTCGAAGTCCGCAAGGACGGAACGATCGAGTCCTGGCAGGAATACGACGACCTCTACCGCATCTGACCGCAACGCTTTTATTCTCTATTCGTCAGAAATCGCGCCATGGCAGAAAAAAGAGGGTTCTTCAGCCACATGCTTGGCAGGAAGTATAACTGGCACGACTTTGTCGAGCCCCTGACCGCGCTGCCGTTTGCGTATGCCCTGCTGCGCCTTCTGGAAGGACAGTTCAACATCGTCACGTTCGTCCTCATCTTCGTGCTCGTGCTCATCTATTGGCCGACCGTCGCCGTGTTCATCGAAAGCAAGAGGCTCATGTGAAAGCGATTCTGTTTGCGCTGCTCGCGCTTGCGCTGATTCCTGCAGTCATCGCGGACGACTGCGTCGAAGCGTACGACTCGATGCCCGTCAGCGAAACCATGATTCTCTGCACCAAAGCGTACGACCTGCCGACCGGTATCATGATGACGACCAGCAATGTCACGCTGGACTGCAACGGCGCCATGATCCGCGGCGACGGCGTGGAAAAAGGCACCGGCATCACGCTGGAAGGCGTCGAGGGCGTGGAAGTCAAGAACTGCAACCTGCTCAACTTCAATGTCGGCGTGCAGCTCATCAACAGCAACCGCAACATCATCGACAAGAACAACCTGCTCAAGGAAAACACTGGCATCAAGCTCTTCGAAAGCTTCGAGAATCGCTTTGAGTCGAACTCCGACAAGAGCCTGCTCACGCCCATCAACGGCATCAGCAGCAAGTTCAACACCATCTTCATCAGCCGCGTCGACCTTGACGCGGACTTCTGCAAGGTCAACACGTGCAACAGCCGCGCAGACATCATTCCGTGCGTGGACGACGACCTGTACTGCAGCCCGCGCTGCGATTACAAGAACGACAACAACTGCCACCCGCCTGCCGAAGCGGTCGCGGTCGAAGCGGTGACCGAGTATCCCGCGCTGCCGAACGAGCAGCCGCTGCCGAAACTGGTCATGCACAACGCGTCTTCAGCGCCCAAGCTCATCACCGGAGCGGTCGAGCACTCGTTCATGCGCCACTTCGAGCAGAAAACGCAGTTCTGGCTGATGACCACCTTGTTTATCGTCTTCTATCTGGTCGCGTTCCTGTCCTTCCAGCACCACCACTGGAAGCACATCGATTAGTTCTCGAAACCATTATATAATAGCGACGCCACGTGATTTTCAAAAGAGAGGTCCGTCATGTCGTCGAGAGCGCTGCTGTTTTTGTTGCTTGTCCTAGTCTGCATTCCGTCCGCGCTCGCCGTGAGCCGAACATGCACGCGGACGCTCGACCCGTCGCGCATCAACCAAGACACGCGATTCTGCGCAGACAACTTCTTCCCGGACGGGCTCACCATCACGCACGACAATATCATGCTCGACTGCGGCACCGCAGTGCTGAAAGGCCGCTTCAAGACCGCAGGGCTTACCATCCAGGGCCGCGAAAACATCACCATCAAGGACTGCCAGCTCGCCAACTACGAAGTCGGCATCCTCATCAAGAACTCCAAGAACATCGTCATCCGCGGCATCAACCTGCTCCGCAACAACATCGGCTTGAAAATCATCGATTCCACCGGCATCGCGGTCGAGAACGGCTACGACATCAGCCTCCAGAAACCCATCCAGCTCATCAACTCAAAAGGAAACGTGTTCTCATACACCAATAAACGATTGGAAGGCGAAATCTGCAGGCTCAACCAGTGCAATCTCGTGAGCGGCATGGTCGCGCACTCGCAAGAACTTGAGAAAGCGAGCGGGCCTTCGAGGACATTAAGCAGAATCCTGCGCGACAATGTGCGCGCGTGGCTCGCAATCTAGCACTGCGGAATATTCTCGAGAAGAACTGCCTGCTTTGCGCACGTGACCTGCTTTCCGCCCACGCCGATCTTGGGCGTGAGCTTCACCTGCTCGACGTCGCCGATGTCTCCCGCGGAGAACGAGAACGGAACTGCGCTGCCGCGCGGCAATGGCCTGTCCAATACGCTTTCTTGCACGAACACGCCGCCCTTGCCGATGATGCGCGCGTGGAAGTCCGCGATGTCTGCGTCTGCGCCGTTATCGACAAAGCCTTTCAAGGATTTCTTGTCCATGCACAGCTGGCGCACGCCGCCGATGGTGATAACCGAGAACGAAACCAAATCGCAGCTCGTGACCGTCTCCTGGACGCCCTGCACGAACTCCGCCTTTGCCTCGATGTACTGCTCGCCCCAACTCATCACCGCGGCGCCGAGGCCGATGGAGAGCACGATGAGCAGGAAAGTTGCCACAAGCGGAGAAACTGCCCTCTTGTTTGCGAATAGTCCAACCATGATCCCTCTTTTGCTCTTGTACGCGCTAAACTCATTTATAAACTCTTCTTTTTTGGAGAAAGAATAATAAACAGCGCCAAGCTCGATGCGACCATGGCAGAAGAACAGACGCTTGCTCCGGGAGACGCCGCGCAGGCAGGCGAACAGCAGTGCATTTTCTGCCATATCGCTTCGGGAAGAGTCGCCGCGAGGAAAGTGTACGAAGACGACAAGGTCGCGTGCGTTCTCGACATCAATCCTGCAAATCCCGGGCACGTCTTGATCGTTCCAAAGCAGCACTACGTCATCATGCCGCAGATTCCTGAAGATGTCTTGCAACACATCGGCATGGTCGCGAAAGGAGTTTCTCATGCGCAACTGCGCGCATTGAAAGCGCAGGGCACCAACATCTTTGTCGCGAACGGCGTTTCCGCCGGCCAGCGCGCGCAGCACTTCATGATGCACGTCATTCCGCGCATGGAAGGCGACCAGATCGCGTTCGCGATGCCGGAACGCGCGATGAGCGCTGCTGACGTCAAGAAAGCGCAGCAAGTGTTGAAGAAAGCACTCGCGAAAGCGATGGGGCTGAAAGTTCCTGACGAGCCTGAGTCTCACGACGAAGAACAGACGCCGCACGAAGAGAAGAAGACTGCCGAGAAAAAGAAAGAAGCAACAGCGACTGAGAAGCCGTCGCCGAAAGAGACAGCGAAAAAACAACAGCCTGCGAAACAAGGCGCCAATCTTGACGACATCGCGCGGCTGCTGGGTGGCCGATGAACTGCGCCATCTGCGATTTGGTCAAAGCCAAGCAAGGCTTGCTGTTCGAAGACGAGCAGATGGCCATCGTGCTCGCTCCGAAGCCCGCGACCGCAGGCCACATCTGGCTCGTGCCGAAGCAACACGCGGCGATTCTCGAACAAATTCCTGATTTTGTCATCGGCAAGCTCTTTGACAAGGCAAATAAGGTTTCTATCGCGGTTTTCGAGACGCTCGGCGCCGAAGGAACCAATATTTTGGTGAACAACGGCATTGCCGCAGGGCAAACGACCAATCACTGCATCGTCAATGTGCTTCCGCGCCGCGAAAACGACGGCCTGAACTTCCAATGGCAGACAAAACAGCTGTCCGAGGAAGAAATGAGCACGATCGAGCTGAAGCTCAAGGACGAATGCAAGAACATCGGCGCGTTCGAGAAAGAAAAACCCAAGCCAAAAGAGACGCCGAAGCCCGAAGAAGTCAAGGCCGCGCAGGACGAAGTCAACTATCTCATCGAACAGCTCAAGAGAATCCCTTAATTCTCAGCAAAATTAATATACAAGTTCACCCTACCCTAGAGTAGTGAATAGGTGGGGGTTGTGACATGGCAGACTTCAAAGAATACGAAGCATTCGGAAAGCAATTGGCAGACTTGGAAGTTTCTTCAAAAGATCTTGAAAACAGAATCAATGGGCTCGGCCACGTGGTCGACGACAAAGCAATCAAGGCAATGGTCACCGGCTATGTGGATGGATTGCTCGGCAAACAATACCACGAGCGGGAAAGCTACGAGCTTGTTCACGGCTTTGCCCGATTCCTCTACAACGGCGACTTCCAGGACGTCCGCGGACGCGTGCTGAACAATTTCGCAAAGCAGGCGCTCAGAAATAAGGAGGACAGCGATCTTCTGGAGTTTCTCAGAAAGAAGAACGACACTGCCGCGCTGGCGATCATCGCGGAAAAAGTTCTCGATACCAACCCCGAACTGACCGAGCGTCTGTACCGGGAAGAAAACAGGCCCGCAATCCTGCAAAAGATCATCGATACCCATCGTTCCAGCAAGCAATGGAAAGAAACAGTCAGCTACTGCATGACCGAACTAAAGGACACGGAAGGCATGCTCGCACTGGCGCGTGAGCACATCAACGACGTCGCATTCGCGCAGCACATTTTTGAACGCAACAGCGCAACGCGCGACGATTGGACGCTTGCGGCGAACACCTGGCAAGACAAGAACATTGCTGCGGCGTATTACGCAGTCACCAAGGCCTGCTGGGCCCACCCGCGCCCTAAGGAAGTGGAGCAGCTCCGCGACGAACTCAAACAACAGTTCATCAGCAAGGAGCCCCTGGCGGCGATGCAGGCGTTTAAGGACGAGAATCGTTTCAACCGCGACAAGGACGCGCTGACCGCCATCGGAAAACAGCTGATGGCAAAAGGCGAATACAGCTCCGCGCTTGATGCGTTCGCTGCGGCCGAATACGAAGGGCCTGAATTCAATACCATGGGACTTGAAAAGCTCAAGATGTACGCAAAAGATCCGAAGAAGAACCTCAAATCATACGACTACGAGCGTTTCGTTGGGCTCATGCACAAAGCCGCGCCCGCCTACTTCGAGCAAGGCGGAAGCCCGAGCATTGCGTCAGACTTTATTCACGCGGAGGGAACACCTGACGCGCTGAACCGCAAGCTCGCGTATGCGCTCGCAGGACTGCCCAAGAAGAAGGACTCCTGGAACGCGCACAACGCATACGCCCGACTTATTACCGTCAAGGAGAAGACTGCAAAAGATGAACAAGTCCTTGACACGCTCCGCGGGCGGATGATTGCCGGCGAAATATCCTACGCAGACAGCGTCTTCATCGGGCACAAAGACCACAAGGCATTGCAGATGATGCTTGAAAAGAGGAAGGACCTCGATGATGAGCACCAGTACAACATCGCCCGCGAGCTCAACGACAACGCATTGCTGGAGAAGACGCGGACCGCAATCGTCAACGCAGGCGTGCAGCACGCATTGTACGTCTTCGGGCAGGCAAAGGACGATGCAGGCATCACGTATGCACGCAAGCACATCGCGCACGGCGTCGACATGAGCCTCGTGGACAAGATTCTTCCGCCTGAGAAGAAGAGCCGTTAGACAAACCACTTCAGCGGACTTCCTAACCACAGCGCGAGCAGGAATCCGATGAGGAATGTCGGCGTGAAGGGGATTCCTTCCTTGACGAGCACGTTTTTTATTTTTAGTTTCTGCAAGAGTTGAATTTGTTTCTTGGTGATGCCCAAATCTTTCGGACCGCAAAGATATTTTCCTTTGTGCGTGACATTCTTCGCGATCCAGTCGCCCTCGGTCAATTGCGCAGGCTGCTTGATTTGGTACATGCAGCACTGCTCGACCGCCTTGACGCCGAGCCCAATGTAGAACAGCACGGGCGCGATGAGCGCGATGCACAGCGCGAGCACGCGGAACGCCTGGTCGTTGCTCGCAATCGCGAAGGCAACGCCGAACGCGAACACGGCCCAGACCGGAAGATGCGCCCAACGGATTGAACGCGAGAGCGCTTTGTACTTCAGCACGAACTGCTTGCCTTGCGAAATCGCGAGGAAGAGCGACCAAATCAAGCCGTACGCAGCGCCGGCAGCAAGAGACCACAGGATGAACGCGATGCCGATGCTGTCGCGCGTGAATTGCAAGCCGAGCAGCGCGCCCATCGCCATCAAGAGCTTGCTGTCGCCGCCGCCCCACTGGCCAGTATAGTACATCAGCACGGCAAGCGCGAAGAACGCGGCAAAGCCGAGCACGCCCCAGCCGAGAATGGACCAATCATTGGTCGAAACGCCCCACAATAACCGAATGCCAAAGCCAGCGATGATGCCGAAAAAGTTCACCCAGTCCGGAACTTCGCGCGTGCGGATGTCCGTGTACGCGGAAATGAACAGAATCGTCAGCGCGACAGAAAACAGCGCGAGTTCGAGCATGCGCTAAGTCGCGCAGAACAGCTATAATATACTTTCGCGCAACGCAGACCATAATCTTTATAAATCGACCATTGATTTCCAGAAGCAAACCGATGAAACAATGATGCTTCAGCAATGAAGCAGAGTGAGGTGGATGTTTCTCATCCTCACATCACGGGGAGGCAAATCACTATGGCAGAAAAAGGAAATGCTGAAAAGGCGCTTGAAGCAGTCGAACTCGCGCGCAGCACCGGTAAAATCAAGAAGGGAACCAACGAAGTCACCAAGGCGCTCGAGCGCGGCACGGCCAAGCTCATCGTATACGCCAAGGACGTGCAGCCCGCCGAAGTCGTGATGCACTTGCCGCTCCTCGCAAAGGAGAAGGGCGTGCCCTGCATTGAAGTGCCCAGCAAGGAAGAGCTCGGCGCAGCGGCAGGCATCAAGGTGCCGACCGGCGCAATCGCAATCATCGCCGAAGGCGAAGCAAAGAACATCATCAAGGACCTGAAGGGCGGCGCAGCCGCATAAGGATATGGCCGACGAAAAAAACAAGGCAAAGGAAGCGGCACCCGAAGCCAAGCCCGCAGCAGCGGCAGCGCCCGCGGCAAAGGGAGCGACGACCAAGCAGGCGCCTGAAGGCGTCCGCTTTACGGTCGCGATCCCGGCGCGCGTCGAGGAAGTCATCGGACGCACCGGCACGCGAGGCGAAGCCATTCAAGTGCGCGTCCGCGTCTTGGACGGCCGCGACAAGGACAAAATCATGCGCAGAAACGTCAAGGGTCCCGTCCAGAAGGACGACATCCTGATGCTGCGCGAGACCGAATTCGAGGCCCGCCCGCTCACCAAGGGCGGAAGGGGAGGCGCGTAAATGGCACGCTGCTCCTTCTGCAGAAAGCTCATCGAGCCCGGCACGGGCATCATGTTCGTCAAGAATGACGGACGCATCTTTGTCTTTTGCTCCGGCAAGTGCGAAAAGCACCTGCTGAAGCTCGGCCACAAGCCCCGCACCACGCGCTGGACGCTCGAGTTCGCGCGCGAAAAGAAACAGCTCAAGGCGGGCAAGGGCGAAGCAAAGGCAGAGACAAAAGAATGATCGAACGAACACTTGTGCTCCTGAAGCCCGACGCGGTGCAGCGCTGCGTCGCCGGCGAAATCATCACGCGCTTCGAGCGCGCAGGACTCAAGATGGTCGGCATGAAGATGGTGTGGTGCGACGAGGCGTTCGCCAAGAAGCACTACACCGAAGACATCACGGTTCGCCGCGGCGAGCACGTGCGCAACAAGCTCGTCCAGTTCCTCCAAGAGGGACCTGTTGTCGCGTTGTGCCTCGAAGGCGTCAATGCCATCGAAGTGACGCGCAAGATCGTCGGCGGTACCGAGCCCAAGACCGCCTTGCCGGGAACCATCCGCGGCGACTACGCCCACCACAGCTACGAGTGGGCGGACAGCCACAACATCGCGATCAAGAACCTCATCCACGCGTCCAGCGACAAGAAAGACGCGGAAAACGAAATCAAGCTCTGGTTCACGGCAAAGGAGCTGCACGCGTATCGCACGGTGCACGACCTCCACACGCTCGCGCCCGAAGAAAAGAAGAAGTGATTACCCATGGCTGACAAAGAGACGCAACTGCAAAAGATGAAGCGGCTGTCTGACCAGCAGGCGAACATCCGCAACATCTGCACGAGCGCGCACATTCACCACGGCAAGACCGCGTTTACGGACAATCTTCTCGCAGCAGTAGGACTGATGTCTGAACTCGCTGCAGGCTCGCTCGAAAAAGGAATGGCCACGTGGCAGCACGCGGACGAGCAAGAGCGTTTGATGACAGTGGACGCGGCAAACGTCTCCATGGTTCACAACTTCAACAACCAGGAATTCCTCATCAACCTTATTGACACGCCCGGCCACATCGACTTCGGCGGAAACGTCACGCGCGCCATGAGGGCAATCGACGGCACCATCGTGCTCGTCTGCGCTTCCGAAGGAATCATGCCGCAGACCGAAACCGTGCTCAAGCAGGCATTGCGCGAGCGCGTCAAGCCCGTCCTGTTCATCAACAAGGTCGACCGCCTGATTACGGAACTGCAGTACACGCCCGAGCAGATGCAGGAGCGCTTCCTGAAAATCGTGCTCGAGTTCAACAAGCTCATCGAAATCCTCGCCGACGGCGAATTCAAGAAGAAGTGGCAGGTCGACATCGCGAACGGCTCGGTCGCATTCGGCTCCGCGCGCGAAAACTGGGCATTGTCCGTGCCGTTCATGAAGAAAAAGAACATCTCGTTCAAGGACATCCTCAAGATGTACCAAGAAATGGACGAGAAGGCAAGGCAGGACTGGACCTGGAAGAACTGCCAGCTCTACGAAGTCGCGCTCGACATGGCAGTCAACCATTTGCCCAACCCGATCGAGGCGCAAAAGTACCGCATCCCGAAGATTTGGCGCGGAGACCTCGAGTCGCAGTTCGGCAAGGACCTGCTCTCGTGCAACCGCGCAGGCAAAATCGCATTCGTCGTCACGCGCATCCTCATCGACCAGAAGTCCGGCAGGGAAATCTCCGCAGGCCGCCTGTACTCGGGAACCATCAAGGAAGGAACCGACGTCTACCTCAATCTCGCCAAGCAAAAGCAGCGCGTCGCGCAAGTCATGATGTACCAGGGCATCAAGCCTGAAATCATCGGCGAAGTGCCTGCGGGAAACGTGTTCGCACTGTCCGGCATCTCCGCGCAGGCAGGCGAAACGATCACGGAAAGCCCCGAACAGCCGTTCGAGGAACTGAAGCACATCTTCGAGCCCGTCATCACCAAGGCCATCGAGCCCGCAAAGCCTCAAGATCTTTCGAAACTCGTCGAAGTCCTCCGCAAGGTCGCCAAGGAAGACCCCTCGGTCAAGATCGAAATCAACCAGGAAACCGGCGAAAACCTGCTCCGCGGCATGGGCGAACTCCACCTCGAAATCATCGAAAACCGCATCAAGACCGAAAAAGGCGTGGACGTCAGGACCTCGCCGCCCATCGTCACGTACCGCGAAACCGTCACGAAGAAGGGTCCCGAGGCCGAAGGCAAGTCGCCCAACAAGCACAACAAAGTCTACTGCTACGTCGAGCCCGTGGAGCCGCACGTGCGCGAACTCCTCAGGAACGGCGACATCCCCGAAGGCCGCATCAAAAAGAAAGACCTCGCCATCCGCGACTCGCTCGTGGACGCAGGCTATGACAACGACACCGCGCTCTCGCTCAAGGCAGTCTACAAAGGCAACATCTTCATCGACGAAACCAAGGGAATCGTCCAAATCGGCGAAGTCATGGAGCTTTTGCTCGACGGCTTCGAGCAAGTCATGGACGGCGGACCCCTGGCGCGCGAGCCGTGCTTCGGCGTCAAAGTCGTCCTGACCGACCTGAAGCTGCACGAAGACGCCATCCACCGCGGTCCCGCTCAGATGTATCCTGCCGTTCGCGAAAGCATCAAGACGTCCATGATGGGCGCAGGACCCTCCATGTTCGAACCCGTGCAAACGCACCTGATCGAGGCCCCTGTCGAATTCATGGGCGACCTCACCAGGCTCGTGATGAACAAGCGCGGCCAAGTCCTGGACATCCAGGAAGGCGCGCAGGTCGTCGTCAAGGCAAGGCTTCCCGTTTCTGAAATGCTCGGATGGAGCTCGGACTTGCGTTCCGCAACCGGCGGACGCGGCACGTCATCGCTCTCCGACCAAGTCTTCGAGAAGCTGCCCAACGAACTGCAGGACAAGATCATCAGGCAGATTGTCCAGCGCAAAGGACTGACGGCAGGAATGCTCGGCGCGTAAGGCATTTAAATAGCAGAAAATTCACACAAGGGGGGAACGCTATGGCAACCAAACAGAAAAGCGTGGATTTGACGGTTGTTATTCCGTGCTACAACGAGGAAGAGAGCGTCGCCGAATGCGTCAAGCGCGTTCCGCAGATGCCCTGGAGCACGGAAATTCTCGTCGTGGACGATAACAGCCAGGACAACACGTACAAGGTCGCCAAAGCCATCAAGGACCCCCGGCTCCGCGTCATCACGCACACGATCAACCCGCACGGCAAAGGCCTTGCGTGCAAGCTCGGCGTCAACAACGCGCGCGGCAAAGTCACCGTCATCCAAGACGTGGACATGAGCCCCGAGGACATTCCCGCAATCGTGCGTCCGATCTTCGACGGCCGCGCCGACTTCGTCAACGGCACGCGCATGCTGATGGAAATGGAGCCCGGCGCGATGTCGACGTTCAACAAGGTCGGCAACCGCCTCGTCTTCGGCCCTCTCGTCTCGATTCTCGTCAGAAAATGGCTCACGGACACGCTCTGCGGCTATAAGGCGTTCCGCACCAGCCTCCTGCGCAACAAGCTCACGGAAATCAGCTGGCCCGACTTCGAAATGCTCGTCAAGGCCAGGCGCCAGGGCGCGCGCATCACCGAAGTGCCTATCTATTACGTTTCGCGCAAGCGCGGCACGTCCAAGATGCAGCCCCTCAAGCACGGCTGGCGCATGCTGAAAATGATTGCCAAACTTGCAGTGGTGCGTTGATGCAGGATGTCAGTAAAATTTCTATCGTGATTCCGGCGCACAACGAGGCGGTGAACCTGCCCAAGCTCGTGCCCGGGCTCAAGACCTCGCTCGGCAGCTACCTGCACGAAGTCATCGCCGTCAACAACGGCAGCACGGACAACAGCGACGCGGTCGGCAGGCAGCTCGAGAAGCAATACCCCTTCTTCAAAATGATCGAGTCCGAGAAAGGCGTGGGCCACGCGCTGCGCAAGGGCTACCACTCGGCGAAGGGCGACTGGGTACTGTCCATCGACTGCGACTTCCTCGAGAATATGGAGCACTTCCCGCTGCTGATCGAGAAGGCAAAGGAAGGCTACGACATGGTCACCGGCTCGCGCTACATCCCTGGCGGCAAGCTCGTCGGGTATCCGCCGTTCAAGAAGTTCGCGAACCGCGTCTTCCACGCCGTGGTCTGCACCATCCTCAATATCCCGTCGAAAGACATGACTAACAACTTCAAGCTCATGCGCACCGAAGTCGCCCAGCGCATCCCGTCCATCGAGCCGGGCTTTGCCGCGAACGCGGAAACCGGCATTTATCCTTCGCTGTTCGGCTACCGCATCGGCGAAGTTCCCGTTCCGTGGATCCAGCGCCAGTTCGGCCAGTCCACATTCAAGACCGGCAAGCTCGCCGTGAGCTACGGCCGCGTGTTCCTGCGCGCGCTCTGGCGCAAGGCGACCGGAAAGATCAAGCGCGTCAAGAAGTAATCTGCTTAGTATCTTCTCGCTCAGAACAATTTATCCTTCGTACTTCGTCGGAATAAAGAAATTCTTCGTCTCGTTCAGGCGCTTGCTGACGTCTTCAGTCATGCCCGCGCGCCAGGACGTGCCGTAAAACCTGTCCCATGCGCGCGCGACCGCGTGGAACACGTACGGGTCCTTCATGTGGTCCAAATCGATGCTCGTGAACACGCGCCAGCCGCTGTGGCCGTCCGCGGGATTGATCTTCGACTTGTCGAGCGGGATCTGCTTCGTGAAGCAGAACGTGGGCGTGACGACCGTGTAGTCGCGCGGCGACGCTTCATTGGCGTCGGGCGGGAATCTCGGGAAACCCGAGCCGATCAAATCGTCCCATGTGAAATTGAGCGCGAGTCCGGACTCCTTCCTGACCTTGTCCTGGATGGTGCCGAGCACGTCGCTGTTCTTGCTGACGCGTCCGCCGAGAATGTAATACTGGCCGGGAGCGACGGCGTTGACACCGCGCTTCAGCAGAAGGACAGACGGCTGCGGGCCTTCGGGAAGGACAACCGCGTCGGTGCAGAGCATCGGCGTGTAGCGGCGCACGAAGTTGTACAGCGGAGGCGGGATGTTCTCGCTCAGTTCCGCGCCGAATGCGTCCGTCGCCGGCTTCAGCAGTTTCTCAAGACCGTCGTTGTCCATGGAACCGAGAGGCGCGCGATAGTTATAAAACTTCGGAAGAGCCACCGGACGGTGACGAGTTCGCGGCGCGTTACGGAATGCTAGCCCAATGAAACGACCGCAAAAGCCGCCCTCCGTCGATTTCCGCAAGCTTTATAAATAAACCACCTTCCTCCCGTCTATATCCAATTCGAAGATACGGAGGGGTATCTACTATGGCAAAAGGAAAACCACACATGAACGTCGTGTTCGTCGGTCACGTCGACCACGGCAAATCCACTACTGTCGGCCGACTGCTGTACGACGCAGGAACCGTTGACGAGCAGACCATGCGCAAGCTCAAGGAAGAGGCGGAACGCCTCGGCAAGGGCGGATTCGAATTCGCCTTCGTCATGGACCAGCTCAAGGAAGAACGCGAGCGCGGAGTCACCATCGACCTGAGCCACAAGAAGTTCACCACGCCGAAGTTCGACTTTACCATTATCGACGCGCCCGGCCACAGGGACTTCATCAAGAACATGATCACGGGAGCATCGCAGGCAGACGCCGCGGTCATCGTGATCGGTACCGAAGGAGTCCAGGCCCAGACCAAGGAGCACGCGTTCCTGTGCAAGACGCTCGGCGTCACGCAGGTCATCATCGCATGCAACAAGATGGACCTCAACAAGTACGACCAGAAGTACTTCGACAAGGCCAAGACTGATGCTTTGGCTTTGCTGAAATCGGTCGGCTATAAGACCGAAACCGTCCAGGTCGTTCCGATTGCCTCATATCCTGGCGACAATGTCGTCAAGAAGAGCACGAACATGCCTTGGTACACCGGCCCCACGCTCCTCGAAGCGCTGGACAAGCTGAACCCCGCCGAAAAGCCCACCAACCTCCCGCTGCGCTTGCCGCTGCAGGACGTGTATAACATCAAGGGCATCGGCGTCGTTCCTGTCGGACGCATCGAAAGCGGCATCATGAAGGTCGGCGACAAGATCATCGTCATGCCTGCCCGTGAAGGCAAGGGAATCTCGGGCGAAGTCAAGTCGATTGAAATGCACCACGAATCCGTCACCGAGGCAGAGCCCGGAGACAACGTCGGATTCAACGTGCGTGGCATCGAACAGAAGGACATCGCCCGCGGCGACGTGCTTGGCCACGCGGCCAACCCGCCCACGGTCGCGACGGAATTCACCGCCCAATTGGTCGTGCTGAACCACCCGACGGTCATCACCGCCGGCTACACGCCCGTGTTCCACATCCACACGGCGCAGGTCGCATGCCAGTTCGTCGAAATCGTCAAGAAGATCAACCCGACGAACGGCGAAACCCTTGCGGAGCACCCTGACTTTATCAAGAACGGCGACGTTGCAGTGGTCAAGATCAAGCCCATGCAGCCCCTCGTGATTGAGAGGCAGAAGGACATCCCCAAGCTGGCGAAGTTCGCAATCCGCGACTCAGGATCGACCGTTGCCGCAGGAATGTGCATCGACCTCGTCAAGAAGGCGTAAACAGTTTTATTTTTATTCATTTCATTCGTGAGTAAAGGACAACCAACCTTATGCAAAAGGCCCGTATCAAGTTGGCGAGCATTGACATTGATAAGCTCAATCAAACCTGCGCTTTCATTAAAGATATTGCCGACAAGACGGGCGTTGACATCCGCGGGCCCATTCCGCTGCCCACGAAGGTCATGAAAGTCAATACTAAGCGTTCTCCGTGCGGTCGTGGTACAGCTACTTGGGAAAGATTCGAGATGCGAGTCCACAAGCGCCTGATCGACCTCGGCTTGGACGAACGAGCACTCCGCCTGGTCATGAGAGTTCCCATTCCCGAAGGCCTCAACATCGAAATCGAGATGGTTGACGTTTAATTCTGTGTGAGTGAGGGTGAAGACAATGAACAACAGTATCGACACTGCAGTCGCGGATTATGTGCTTAAAGTCTCGCTGCGCGACAGCCAGACGCACGCGCAGACGCTGTATGTGACCGGCTCCGAAGACGACGTCGTTGAGCTCGCGCACAAGGCGTTCCCCGAGAACAAGTACACCATCAAGTACACGCCTGCCCGCGAGATCAGCCCGGGCGTCTACTGCCTCGGCAAGTAATGTTCTTCCCAGCAACATTTAAATAGGCGACAGCCTGAAAACCACCTTAAAGGAAGGTGATAGCATGGGAGAAAACGTTCCGTTCATCGCATTGGCCGTCATCGCGGTTCTCGCGCTCGGCGTTCTGACGTACGCAAGCTTCGGCCCGACACAGGGCTCGGTGCTGTCCGGAGACATTCCCAAGCTCATCAAGCTTCCGCCCAAGCCGATTCCGCTGCCTCCGAAGCAAATCATCGTGCAGAAGAGCGATGACACGGTTTACCAAACCGCAGACCTGAGCTACAGCGGCAAAGTCCAATCCGAAGGCATGTTCGCCGGCCTGAGCATCTACGACTGCCAAATCCTGCACGAAATCATCAAGCTCGAAAAGGACACCGGCAAAGGCACGGGCGAGCTCAACTTCTACGAGAACGTCTGCAACGGACTGGGCTGGTAATTACTTTCCCCAGTCTTTGAAGAACTGCGCGGCAATATCGTACATCACGAGCGGTCCGCGCTTTTCCTGCCGCACATACTCTGCCCGATCGTACGGCGTCATCTTCGCGAGTCTTTGCCGTTCGTCGACTTTCAGGGCGTAAAAGATCCCTCCGAAGAACAGCAAGCCTCCGCCAATAACCATTGCGGCCAGGACATGATCGCTGTCGATATCGCGGATGCGGTCCCAGAGCGTTTCCTTGTATTCAGAAGCCGCGGGCGGTGCTGATTCGGGAATCCTTGCTTCGATTCCAGCAGAGTTTTGGTTTTCCATCTAGTATTCTACTGTCTGGCAGATTTTAAAGGTGTTGACCTAAATAAGGGATTCAGAACTCCCACAGCGTCTTCTGCTTGCCCTGCGACTGCAATAATGGCATGCGGTCTTTGTGGTATTTCATGCCGAGCTTCATGCGGCTGTCGATGTAATGCTGGGCTTCTGACATCGTCTTGAATGTTTTCGGCTCTTGCTTGAGCGCTTCGCGCGTCAATTCTCGGCAGACCCAGACGCCGGTCGGAGTATATCCTTTGTACACTTCGCGGAACACGAACGCACCGGCCTGCTCCTGCTGCGTCTTCAACTGCTCTGCGATAAT
>JBGPHE010000012.1:0-18547 GCA_041484255.1 Candidatus Nanoarchaeia archaeon | reverse complement strand
TGGGCATCGGCATCGCCGCGTGCCTGCTGATGGTCCTGCTGGTCAGCGTGTGGCGCGAGGGCACCGAGCCCTTTGACCCGCACCGCGATATGAGGCGATAACAATGGGAAAAACAACAAAACGCGTCGTCAGGCTCGCACAAGGCGTTACTGCAGTGATTACTGCATTGAAGCTCGCCGAAAAAATGATGCCTTCAGTCGCGCAGCGCACGCGCAAGGAACTCGATGCGCTCGCGCGCAGCGGCTTCCTCAGCAAAAAAGAGGCAAAGCAGATTCTCAAAGTCGCGATGGCCGAAGCCAAGCGCGAAGAAAAACGCATGCGCAAGTTCATCATCGCCGAACTGAAGCGCGAAACGCGCAAGGCAAAGCCCGCAATCAAGCGCACGCTCGCGCGCAAGAAAAAGCAGTTCGAGCGCTTCAAGAAGCTCAGGCGGCGCTGAGAACGAAGGTTTATAAGCTTCTCAAAGGAGTATAATCTCATGGAAAACGCATTCCACAAGGCCCTGCTGGAGAAAGACCCGTTCTCGGACATTCTCGGCCTGCAGGAAACCAAGGAACAATTGAAAAGCGCGCTGCTGATGAATCGGCACGTCCTCATCATCGGACCGCCCGGCATCGGCAAGACCACGCTCGCCAAAAATATCGCCAAACTCCTGTCCGGCAAGGGCAAGAACGTCGACGAACGCTTCGTGCGCGTCCAAGGCTCGCCCGACCTCGCGGTAGAAGACCTGCTCGGCGACATCGACCCGGTCAAGGCGCTGAAGTTCGGCCCCACGAGCAAGGACGCGTTCACGCCCGGCAAGATCTTCAAGGCCAATGACGGCATCCTCTTCTTCGACGAACTCAACCGCTGCCCGGAAAAAGTCCAGAACGCGCTGTTGCAAGTCCTCGAAGAAGGAAAAGCGACCATCGGCGCATACTTGGTCGACTTCCCTGCAAACTTCATCTTTATCGGCACGATGAACCCGGAAGAAACCGCGGCAACCGAGAAGCTCAGCGACGTCCTGATGGACCGCTTTGACATCGTGCACATGGCCTATCCCGAATCTGCGGACATCGAGCGCGACATCGTCCTGATGAAAGGCGAAAAGCGCGACGTGTCCTTCCCGGACAACCTGCTCGCCGCCGCAATCCTGTTCGTGCGCACGCTCCGCGAGCACAAAGACGTGCAGAAGAAGCCGTCTGTCCGCGCGTCGCTCGGATTGTACGAGCGCGCGCAGGCAAACGCGCTGCTGCGCAAATCAAAATCCGTTGACGCAGACGACATCGCGAACGCCGTTGTCAGCGTGCTGTCGCACCGACTCGAGCTCAAGCCCTCGGTCAAGTACTTGCAGACCACTGAAGAGTTCTTGAACAAGGAATACGCACAGTTCGTGCAAGAGCACGACGAGCTCGAGCGGGGTGAGGGGATTTAGCCCCGAGGGCTCCCTCGACGACATTGAGCGCGCCGAAGAGGCGCCCGGCAAGCTCGCCACGCAGTTTCTCGAAGACAAATTGATGCATTCGGTCCTGAATGCCGACAAAGTGACCATCGACCAGGGCAAACTCATCGAAGAAGCGTTCAACTATTCGGTCGGAACGTTCGTTCCCGACATGATTTTCGCGAACATGGTCAACAATTTCTCCATCGCGCGCCAATTGTACGGCGAAACCATGCTTCGCCTGCTCACGGGCTACGACCCGAACTACCTGCAGAAAAACATGGGCATTCCCGAATTCCAAAAAGAGCTCCGCCAGGCAATCACTGAGCGCATCGAGAAGATGCGTGAGCAGGGGCTGATCGACGACCACGGCGCCATCGAGCAGAAAGGCGTCGAGCTCGCCAGCATCGTGATGTACGTCGAAGAACTCGACCACATCATCCCGCGCGGCATCCTCGGACAGAAAGTCGCCAAGCACCGCGCCGCGTACGGCGAGCCCGGCGCGACCCACCCGTTCAAGAAAGGAGAACGCTACCGCGACCTTGCGCTGCGGCCGAGCATCCGCCGCGCCATTCTCCGCGGCCGCGACCAATTGCTCGTCCAAGACCTGCAGGCGCACGAGCGCCAGGCAAAAGGCACCATCAGCATCGTGTACGCGCTCGACGCGAGCGCGAGCATGAAAGGAAAAAAGCTCGAGACGTGCAAGAAAGCAGGCGTCGCCCTCGCGTTCAAAGCCATTTCGGAGAAAGACAAAGTCGGGCTGGTTGTGTTCGGCACCGAAGTCAAGGACGCAATCCCTCCGACGAACGACTTTGGCTATCTGCTGCAGCGCATCACGCGCATCATGGCCAGCAGGCAGACTGACTTCGCGAAGATGATCCAGCGCGCCGTCTCGCTGTTCCCGAGCGACGCCGAAACCAAGCATCTCATCATCATGACTGACGCGCTTCCAACGGTCGGCAATGAGCCCGAACGCGCAACGATCGAGGCAGTCGGCGCTGCTCGCGCCGCGGGCATCACCATCTCGCTCATCGGCGTCCAGCTGGACAAGAAAGGAACCGCGCTCGCAGAACAGATGGCGCGGCTCGGCGAAGGGCGCTTCACCATCGTGCAGGATTTGGAGAATCTCGACCGGCTCGTGCTGCAGGACTACTACGCGCTGACTGCGCGATAAGTTTATATAGCCGATATCCCCCGTTTCGTCTAGTAAAGAGGTGAATCAATGGTTCAAGACAACAGCACGAAGATCGTGTTTGGCATCGTTATGCTCATCGCAGTCATCGGCGTTATCGTTGCCGTCCGCCACGGCTATCAATACAAGCAGGCGCACACGGAGCGCCCCGGCCTTCTCGGAGGACAGGAATGCTGCTCATGCTCGCGCGCCCAGCAGACGCTGGACGGAGCGGTTCGTTCCGATACCCGCGAAACGCTTTTCAGCAACGTGATCGTGCAGGACTGCGCAAGCGCATGCGCACAAGCGCACGAGTTCACCAAGATGCCGCGCATCCGCTACGACGTCAACTCGTACGTCAGCGACGATTCCGCGTGCAAGGTCTCGCTTCCCACGCCCCTTGGCTACCAAGGAGCGGGCGGCATGGGCGGATTCGCCGACCAGCCGATGCAGGACCAGTATTACGTGAGCTGATTTTTCTTTTTCTCTCGTTTTTCCTTTTCATTAGAAGGGAATCTCACGATGAAGTTCAACCGCGACCAAAAAGGATTGATGTCCAGCGGAGCCGTTTGGGCGCTGTACGAGGCGTTCAACGCAGGCTTCCTTGTCGTGTTCGCCATCGCGCTCGGCGCCTCCAATACCGTTGTGGGCGTTTTGGCCGCGCTTCCCTCGCTCGCCATGGTTTTGTTCGAGCTTCCCGGCGCAAAGCTCGTTGAATACTTCCGTCGCAAAACGCTGTTCGTGCTCGGCACCGGTCTCTCGCGGCTGATGTGGGTGTTCATCATCCTTACTCCGTATCTCTTCAAGGAGCACACGCTCTGGTTTGTCGGAGGATTCTTCTTCCTCGTCCGCTGCCTGGAGTACACCGCAGACCCTGCATGGTCGTCCTGGGCTGCAGACCTGGTCCCTGACCGCGTCCGCGGCACGTTCTGGGGCTACCGTAACATGCTTGTGTCGTTCTGCGGCATGATGGCTTCCCTCGCGGGCGGCGTGTTCCTCGATTTGTTCCCGAAAGAAAACTATCTCGGTTTCGCAATCCTCTTCGGCGCGGGCACGGTGCTCGGCCTGCTCTCGACGTTCATCCAGATCCACGTCCGCGAGCCCGAGTACCGCGACCACGACCACCACGGCTTCCGCGAGTTCTTCCGCGTGGACGGCCAGTTCCGCGAATACTGCTGGATCATGGTTGTCTTTTACTTCGGAGTCAACCTCGCTTCGCCGTTCTTCACTGCATATATGCTTGAGAATTTAGGATTGAGCTACACGTACTTTGTCATCGTCGGAGCGATCGCGACCATCGCGCGCATCCTCGCGCACCCGCACTTCGGCTATGTGTCCGATAGATTCGGCGACAAGCCTGTTGCGGTCATCGCCCTGCTCGGCACCGCGATTGTGCCGCTGTCGTTCATCTTCGTGACCAAGCAGACGCTGTGGCTCATCGTGCCGATGCAGATTCTCTCGGGAATCGCATGGGCCGGGCACGACCTGTCCACGTGGAACCTGCTGCTTGACCTGACGCGCGCAGACAAGCGCGCCCTGCAGGTCGCGGAGTTCAACTTCCTCACCAGCATGCCCATGATTGTCTCTCCCATTATTGGCGGTTTGCTTGCCGATCACGCCTCCATCGCGCTGCTCGCGGGCATTCCGTTGGTATTTGCCATCGCGACCTTGGCGCGCGGCATTCCCGCGCTTTTGCTGCTGCGCATCCACGAGACGCGCACCGGTCCTGAGCACCCCATCGGCGAAGTCTTCGCGCACGTGTGCACGATTCACCCGTTCCACGGCATGCAGAGCGCCATCAAGATCGTCGTCAAGCGCGTGAAGCGCGAATTCGACCACATGCACCAGCCCTATCCGATGAAGGGCCGCGAGCCGCAGTTCCGCCCCGAGAAAGCGTAATTATTTAAACGGCGATTCTCACGGTTTCTCTATGGAATTGAACGAAGTTCTCGCACGGCTGGAGAAAAGCGGCGAATTCAAGGAGTGGCGCGCGGCCCATTCTGTGGCGTATCTCGCGCACGCCTTTGTGATGCTCGACGAGCAGAACAAGGACACGTGGCAGGTCGGCTATTTTGACGAGCAGAAGAACTCCATGACGACGTTTGTCCTGCAGGGCAGCCAGGTGCAGGTCATTCCCGACCAGGAAGTCGTGAAGGCAGACCAGCGCATCCTGCCGCTCAAGCCCGAAGACGTCAAGGTTCCCATCGCCGAAGCTCTTGCGATCGCGCAGAAAACCAAGCTGGAGAACTATCCGCAGGAAATGCCTGCCAAGACATTCTTCATCATCCAGCACCTGTCCGAGCACGGCTCGGTGTTCAACATCACGTTCTTCACCATAAGCTTCAAGACCATCAACATCAAAGTATCGACGATAGATGGTAAGGTCGTGAACCACTCGATGCAGGCGCTTGCGGCGTTCGGCTAATTTCTCTCGGAAGTAACAACACAACAACTCTGGCATCTACTTCCCAAAATAATATTTTTGAACGACATAGTGTTTATATACCAGCTTCGATTCTGAAAAATGTAATCGCGCGGGAAAAAGAGGTGATCGGCGCAGGACCGCAGGGTCCTGTGCTCCGCGCATGAGCGTCATCCGAGAAAAAAGAGAGGTGTAGCGATGACAGTCAAGTACCAGGAAGGCCGCAGGAATAGGCAGCTCGGCGATTTTTTCATCGTCGATGAAGAATCCGACGACTATGTCGACGTTCCTGCGTGATTATTTTTTTTCTTGAGAATTCTTTTTAGATTGTGATGTTCTTCTCGCGCAGATACGTTTCCAGAATTGATGTCGCCTCGCGCTTGCTGTCGTCGCGCGTCGGGCATTTGTTCATCAGCAGGTCAACCACTTTCGTTCCGCGGCGCTCGTACGCCTTCGTGATGCGGTGGCCTGCGTAAATCTTGGCAAGCTCCTCCTGGAACGACGCGACCTCGAACCGCACATTGTCATTCTTTTCGGTCCGCGCGGCAAGCCGCGCCTGCGCGACCGCGGCGTCTACTTGAGGGATGATGAGCAATCCAGGAACATGCTTGAACGAGTGCTGGTTTCCCGGCAGGCCGCGCACCACGCCGAGGAAGTACTCGCGATTGTAGCCCTCGAACTGCTCTGCCTGCAATGGCTGATAGTGCTCGGACGTGACTCTGCCGCGATCCGAGCCGACCAGCGCGCCCTCATTCAGCGCGTCGGTCAGCAGCGTCTTGAACAGGATTTCGCGGTCGAGCGAGTACGCGAACGCCGTGCTCAGCGCCGAATACGGCCGCGGGTGGCCCTTCCGGATGATTTCCTCGCGGATAATCTTGCCCATGCCTGCATACGTCGGCTCAGCGGTCATGACCATGTCGCAGTCAGGCACGATCGTCTTGACATCCGCCCAGGTCGGGATGCGGTTCTCTATCTTCCAATAATCGACGCAGTCGAAGATGCGCCTGCCTTTCGCCGAAGCCATGTCCTTAAGCGCTTCTCCGATTGCGCCCTTGCCTGCGCCGTCGATGGCGTCATACACCAGCAGATTCGGATAGACCGTGAACTCGCTCTTGTATCCGGTCATGAACGCGTCGATTTTCTGCTCCAATTCGCTGTCGTTCGCGTACGATTCGACTTTCAGGAGCGGATGTTTGCGCTGCGTGACCATCGGCGATGCGCGCACGCCATCGCGGTAGAGCGCGAGCACGGGATTGCCGCGCACGCCGAGATTGTACATGTTCTCGTCGCCCGTGCCGGTGCTTGCGCGGCTGATATCGAGCACAACAACGTCTGCGTCGTTCTGCCACGCGGTATCGCGCTCGCAGACATTCATGCCGTTCTTCATGTTCTCCGTGTCCCACGCGCGCGGATCATCATAGCTCAGATGCTCGGTCAGGACTTTGCCGTGCTTCTGCAGCGCCGCGATGGTAAACTTTGCGATGCGCTTGCTATCCGCATCCGCTTCCGAGATCGCGCCGCCGTAGTAGATATTGGGCTGCATCATTCCTCCTTGTTTTCAAGGCCCATCTTCAGGCGCTTGCGGCTTTCCGAAGCCTGCGACTCGGCGCGGCTCCAGAAATAATCGTTGTGGTCGACGAACTTGACCATGTTCGCGCGCCAGGGCGCGCGCTGCTTGAGCAAATCGTGCTTTTTCTGGCAGGTCTTGCGGTAGCTCGGGTGGCCCTGCTTGCCCGTGCGCAATTCCCAGTAGAAAACCGCCTGGCGGTCATTGTAGCCCTGCGTGAAACGGATGTTGTGGCCGAACAGCACAGGATACTGCGCGACTTCGCGGCCGAGCGTCGCGCGGATCTTCTCGTGCAGCCCTGCGGCGATGTCCGCGCATTCGCTTACTTGAGGGCCTGCGCCCATCTCTTCGAGAGTCGGGTGCAGTTCCACAAAGCCGTTGCGCGTGCTCAGCAACTGGCGCTCCATCGTCAGCATGCGCTGGCGGTGCAGATCGCGGAAAATGCCGAAGTCTCCGAGAATGTCAAAGAATAAATCATAGCCGAACTCCAATGCGCGCCCGGGCTTCTGACGGCGCTCCTTGCGGTCGCCCTGATACGTGTCGGCAATCAGCTGGCGCTTCTCTGCCGGCAGCTTCCGCACGATGTCGCGCAGCTGGCGCATCGGGTGCTCGGCATACTTGTACAGCATGTACGCGAGCATTCCCGTCTGGAACTCTTCCTGATACATTTCCGGCAGCTTTTCAGGCTTAAACCGATTGAGCGCCATATCGCCTGCGGCGCGCTTCGCGATCTGCTCGATGCCGTTGTCCAGCAGGACGACGTCGTCCTCTTCGCTCACCGGCACCCGTGTGAGGATGCTGTCGGTCAGCTGCTGCATGTTCTTGTTGGTCTCGACCAAATGCTTGAGAATAATGTTCTTGTCGTCAGGCTTTGCGCGCTCCACGAACCGGTTGATGACCTTGTTGAGCGCAGTGTGCGACTGCTCGCCCAGCACGCGCATCTCCGGAAGCTCAGACGCGTAGAGCCTGTTGAGAATATTCTGGTATGCCCTGCCGTTGCAGAACATGCCCACATTCGTGAGCGTCGCCGCGGGCAGCAGAACCCGTGCGATGTCGCACGCCTTGCTGCGGATGTCAAAGCCGTACGCGCGCTTGAACGCGGCAATGTCCTTCTCATCGGTGAGCGCGCCGATTTTCAACGGTCCCGCGTCATCCTTGATTTTGTATTCCGCCTCGGTCTGCGGCTTCATCTTCTTCAGATGCTCCTGCAAGTCCTTGACAATCTTGGTGTAGACCTCGAACACGCGGTCCATGCCCTGCACGTACGCGTCGCGGTGCTCGGACGTCATGATCGGGTTGCGCTTCGGGTCCTGAAGATAGCGGAAGCGGCCTTCGGTGTCCTTCTGGTCGTACACGACATACCGCGAGGACTGCTCGATGTAGCCGACGCCGATGCGGGCGTCTTCCACGATCTTCGTCGCGAGATTGCTGATGTTCTCCGTCGCGAGGTGCGCTCCTTCGAGTTCGCCGACCGAGTCGTCGCCGTAGCCCACGAGCACGCGCGCGATAAGGCTGTCTGCCTTTTCCGGATCAATCTGGCCTTCCTGCACGAACTCCTTCAGGAAGGTCTTCTTCCAGCTGCCCTTGGCGCGGCTGTAGCGCGCAAATGTCGCGCCGGCCATGCCTGCGGGAAGCTTGACGATGAACGTGTCGCCGCTCGGGTCGCTGATGTAATTGCCCAGCGTTTCGAGCTCAGCGGGAGTGTACGTGTCAAAAATTTGTTCTTCTGCCATAAGTATCACCTTTTTCTTTTCACACTGGCTGGCACTGCTTCGGGAGATTGGGTCCGCGCGGCTGGTTCTGGTAATTGTTTCCCAATGTCTTGCCGTAGAGCACGAGCTTGCCGTCCTCGCCGATGGGCGGGCTGCGCATATATTCGAAGTTGATGACGCAAATGGGCTGGCGGTGCACGACGCGGAATGGGCGGTGGTATGCGCGGACTTCGAGCGTTCCCGATGCGGCAAAGCCAGGGTCGAAGAATCCTGCGTAATGCACGCGGCCCTCAAGCGAGGTCACGTCATATGCCATCAGCGTGCCGCACAGATTGGGAGGAACGTGGACGCGCTCCAATGTTGCGAGCAGGTAAAACGCGGGATCGGGCTCGATGTAGATGCTCCGACCCTGCCGCTCGATGGGCTCGAAGAACTTGAAGCGGTCCTTGTAGAGCGCGCCGCGCGGCAGGCTCACGTCAAAGACGAGCTGTGAGTTCTGGCGCGAGCGATACGCGACAACCGGCGCTTCCGCGTCCGCGGTAAGCTCGATGCCGTCGTTCTTGAACCGCACTTTGTTCAACGGCACCGGCTTGCCCTCAGGATCGTAGAGCAGCGGCGTCTTCTTGTAGATGTTGCGCAGCTCTTCTTCAGGAACCTTGCTGGTGCCGTTTTTGACGCGCAACTGGCTGACTGGCGTGCCGAGCTTGATGCCCAAATCGTGGCTCAGGGGCGTGATCTCAAGCCACATCTTGCGGTTCTTGCCTGGCAAGACCGTGTCAAAATTGGGAACGTCCTGCACGAGCACGCGCGTCAGCGCGTCCACGCGGCCGAGCGTGCTCTTTGGATTGAACTCGCCAGAATAGCCCGACCGCAATGCGGCGCTCTCGAAGAACGGGATGACATAGGTCTTGCGGCATTCAAGCACGTTCGTCTGGTCGTCGCTGAGCTCGAACTCGTAGCGCTTGTGCTGCTCGATCGCGCGCTCGATGGATTCGCCTTTCTCAGGCAAAAATGCTGAGCGGACACAGACGACCCGCTCGCCGACCCGCGTGTCCAGGCTCGCGGGCTGGAACTGCCCTTTGGGGCCTTCCATCGGCGGTTTCTCCGCAGAAAGCATGCCTGCCTTGAACGCCGCCTTGAGCTCCTGCATGGGCAGCACGCCGTCCAGACGGGTCTCGTACTGCTGCGCAAGCGCTGCCTCAGAATGCTTTGCTACCGCTGCGTCCCCCATGGCGCATTCTCGCCTTCTTCAGCTATAAATACATTATCGGGATGAGTTTTCTAGTTTACAGACGATAGCCCGATTCATCACCGACCCGGACGAATTGCAAAAGAAAAATTATTAAGCTGGGTCGTGCGCATTCTCCGTTATGTTCCAGCTGGGGGAGTACATCACGCTCCTGAACGACTCGCTCAAGCGCAACGAGACGATTGTGTTTGGGTGCACGTGCACGATCCGCTACTCGGGACGCGCGGAGAGTTTCTTGGGCGAAGGAGACCGCATCGTGCTCATCAAGTCAGACAACGCTTTGCTCATCCACCAGCCTTCAGGCAACGCGCCCATCAACTACATGAAGCCCGGCACAGGCTACACTGCGAAGTTCGACGACGGCAAGCTCATCCTGAAGGCGAGCAACATTCTCGAAAAAGAAAGCATGGAGATCATCATCTACCGCGTGCACTTCTTCAACGCGCACAAACTGCAGGACGGCCAGACCATCATGGTCGCCGGCACCGAAGAAGACATGTCGAACATGCTCTACAAGAATCCGGAAATGATCGAGGCAGGCTTCACGCCCGTGTCGCGCGAAGAGCAGACCAAGTACGGCTTCATCGACGTGTTCGGCACGGACAAAGAAGGAACGCTGACGGTCGTGGAATGCAAACGATACTGCGCAGATTTGTCCGCCGTGACGCAATTGCGGCGCTATGTGGAGAAATTGATGGCGAGCAAAGGCATCAGCAAAGTCCGCGGCATCATCGCTGCCCCAAAAATAACCCAGAACGCCGAGCAGATGCTCAAAGACTGGGGATTCTCGTTCGTTTCCGTGAAGCCCCCGAAATATTTGGAAGAATTTGACAAAAAACAATCGCGGCTGGACGGTTTCCAATGAATCTGCTCTTTATCGGCCCGCCGGGCGCAGGAAAAGGCACGCAGGCCAAGCGGTTCGCGCAGAACGGCGCTGTCCACCTCGCGACCGGCGACATCCTCCGCCAGGAAAAAGAGAAAAAGACGTCTGCAGGACAGCTGTACGAGCAGCTCTGCTCCAATGGCGGCTTCGCGCCCGACCGGCTTGTCGCGGGAATCGTCACGATGCATCTCGATGCCCTGCTCAAGTCTTCCCAGCCGTGGAACGGCTACATCCTCGACGGCTTTCCGCGCAACCTTGTCCAAGCGAGCATCTTCAACGATTTCACCACGCGCGACAAACGGCTCACGCTCGAACACGTCGTCGAATTCAAGCTGGGCGACGTGGACGCAATCCTGCGGATGACGTCGCGCTGGCAGTGCACGTGCTCGGCGGTCTACGGCGGACTGCGCAGGCTTCCCGAAGACCGGAAATGCGTAGAATGCAAACGCGACCTCTACCAGCGCAAGGAAGACTTGATGGAGTCCGCGCTCAACCGGATGCTCAAATATCATCAGGAGACCGAACCCCTCGTCGCGCACTACAAGCACTACAATATTTTGTACACCGTCGACGCGAGATTGCCGCCGGAAACCATCACCGACAACATCCACAAGCACATTGCGAACAAGACCACGAAAGTCTATACGAACCGGCTCAGAATTCGATAACTTCCAATTGCGCTTTCTGCGGGATGGCGAACGCCTCCTGCGCGTTTAACAGCATCTTCTTGTCGTAATCAGCGACGATATAGCCTGCGTCCTTGTATTTGCCCGGCAAAAACTTGAAGAATTCCTCCGGCCCTTGCTCGAGAAGCCGCTGCGCCGTGCGATAATGCACATTCAGCTGGTACACGGTGTTCTTGTAGATGATGGTCAGGTGGATGAAGGACATGGAGATGAGAAAGACGCTGCAGTTAAGGTGTCTTTCGCAGGAAAACGCGCGATTCTTGCGCCGCTCACTCAAGAATTTCCACAATCTTTGTCTTGCTTCCGAAGCCGGACACGATCCTGACCTGCTTTTTCAGCTGGCGCGAAAGAAACTTGATGAGCTCGATGTTCGCCTTGTTGTCTTCAGGCGGCGCGGCGATGGAAACAGTCAGTCTGTCCGCAGTCTGCTCAATAATCTTGTTCTCGCGCGCGTTCGGCTTGACTTTTACTTGTAGTCGCGCCATGTGTGCTCGCACTTGGTGCACTTCAGAAACTTCGTGGGCGGCTCGTCGCCTGCGCGCGTCTGCACTTCCCACGTGAATGCCTCGCCGTTCTTGCACTTCGGGCATTCTGCATCGGTGCGCGCGCGGATTTCAATGTTGTTCGTCACTGCACCGATCTCGCGCTGCTCGACCTTCTTCACGGTCTCGGAGATCGTGACTGCCTTCGCTTCCTGTTTGTAGCCGCACGAGCACGCAAGCACGGTCTTGCCCTTCTCGTGCTTGGGCATCATGATTGATTTGCACTTGGGGCAGAAGAGCATCAGTTCGTCACTCCCGTCTGCTTGAGCAGCTCGACAAAGCCAATCTTGATCCAGCCCAGCAGCGGAATGCGCAGTACGGCCTTGCCGATCATGCGCTGCGCAGTGATGCCGTCCTCGAACGACGCCGAGCCGCAGTTGTGGTCGCCCTTGGTGTTGTACGCGACCGCGTCCGGGCTGTTCTTGGCCTGCACGATGCGGTGGATGATGGGCTCCTGGTTCGCGTCGCCCCAAAACACCAGCGTGTCGCCTATCGCAAGCGAGCGCGGTCCGGTGAGAATCATGATGTCGCCCTTGTTGAAACCGTCCGAGAACTTGAAATGCTGGAAATCCTCAGGCGTGATGCCGTACTTGGCGTAAATGTCCGACTGCGGCGCGCGCTTCGAACAGCTCGCGTCAGCGCAGCACTGCGGGTGCGCCCACCACGTATTGAAGTCCATGCCGTCGTGCTCCATGCTGCCGGAAACCACCGCGACAATCGGGTAGCCCGTGCCGAACAAGAAGCCGAGGCCGGGATAAATCACGAACTTGATGAGAATGAACGCGATGATGATGTTCGCGATCCAGCTCCAGATGCTATTGTCCTCCCAGAGGAACCACCAGAGCCAGCGCCAGAAACCTTTTTTCTTGTCAGGCTTTCGTCCCTGTTCTTCCATCACGCTTTTACACCCGTGCAGGGTTTAAAAGCTTTTAGTTTTAGCGTATCTTTATATAGTGCCCTGACGACAAATAACCTATGCCGGAAAAGCCGCCCCAGTACTTTGAAGGAGTCTTGCAGTTGCGCGACGTTACCGATGAGGTTCTTGACTGGGTGCACGATGAGATCGTGCGCGCGGGCAGGGCGCACATCGCGAAAGTCAAGGAGTACAAGAACGGCATTGACATCTACCTCTCCGCCCAGCACTACATGCAGGCCATCGGCAAGAAACTGCAGGACCGCTTCGGCGGAACACTGAAGGTTACCGGCAGACTGTATACCACTGACCACATGACCAGTCGTTTTGTCTACCGCATGGCAGTATTGTTCCGCCAACTGCCGTGCAAGAACGGCGACGTCATCAAGTACCAGGGCGAAGACTGGAAGGTCATGGGCGTCGGCAACCAGATTTCTTTGCAGAACACGAAGTCGGGAAAGAAGATGCGCGTCCTCGCCGAAAAGCTCGGCAAGTATATCAAGTGATTCTTACGGCAGAACGATAATATTGCCGCGGCCTTTCTTTATTTTCTTGAGCTTGCCCTGTGATTCCAGCTCGGCAATCATCAATGAAATCTTCGCTTCGGAATACGGAATGGCCTTGCGCAGGTCTTTCTGCGTGGTGCGGCCGCCTTCCTTGCGGACAAACGCGAGAATGTCTTCAAGGTCTGCCTTGGTCGCTTGCTTTTCTTCCTTCTTTTCAGTCTTCGCTTCCGGCGCTTTCTTCTTCCACGCGTACGCAAGCGCCGCAAGAAGCGCGACAATGATGACTGCGCCCACAATCCATATCAGCGAGTTCGGCGCTGCGGATACGGGTTCCTCGTAGTTCGGAATGTCCAGCGTTTCGTTCAGCAATTCCTCATCGGTGCTGAGATCAGGGAACAAAATCAAATCAAGAACATAATCGCCATCCTGCTTCACGGTGAAGTTCTCCTTGGCAAGCAAATCAAGCTTGTTCTGCCGGGCGACAATCTCGTACGCGCCGGGCGGAACAGCAAAGGAATACGAGCCATTCTGCGACACCATCACTTGCCGGGGCGTTGTATTAATAGAAACCATCGCCTTGCTCAGCGTGTTCAGCTCCAAGTCATACACGCTTCCGTGAATGACTGCTGCCTGGACGCCGCCTGCGAGAATCATGAGTGCGGCGAGCAGGAATGCCCATGAGTGCTTCATGAAGGAAATCAAGTTGGGCGAGCTATATAAAACTTTGTGAAGAAAAAGAAGCTCAAATAATCCCCCGTAAAGTGTTAGAAGGCGAGAAAAACCTTTATTTTCCAAGCGCAGAAAGTGTCTTTATAAGATAGGTCGCCCTAGGAGTGCTTATTCCGATAAGAAATCACTGGAGGGAAACACCATGAATTCAACAAAATGGAGCGCATTGATCGTGCTCGCTTTGCTGACCGTCAGCATCGTACCGGCCGTTTTCGCAGAAAACGAAAACGACACTGCGATGGCAGACGTCCAGGCGGCGATCGCGGCAAATGCGAACGCAACATTCCGCTCGGAGCGGGACCAGAAGAAGCTGGACCAGCAGGGATACGCTGACGCGCGCGAGGCATTCAAGGCCCGCGCCGAAGAGCAGCGCAAGCAGCTGATGTCCAAGCGCCAGGAAGTCCGCGCGAACATGCAGAATGCGCGCAAGGACCTGAAGGCGGCATATAATATGACGCGCGAAGCTTTGAAGGGCGACAAGGAGCGCATGCAGCAGCTCCGCACCGAATTCAAGGACAAGCGCCAGGAAATCAAGCAGCAGCGCGAAGACGAGCGCAAGGCGATGAACGACCTGCGCGACAATGTCCGCAAGTGCGCTTCTGAAACCACCGACGAGTGCCAGAAGACGCGCCTCGAGGCCAAGGGCCACGCGACCGCGTTCCTGAACCACGCAGTCGAGAACATCATCGCGGTGCTGAACACCGCGCGCGACCGCGTCGAAGCATCGGACAAGCTGACCGCCGATCAGAAGGCATCGGCAGGCGCAAGCATCGATGACGCATTGGTTGACGCGGCAGCGGCAAAGGACGCAGCCTCGTCGCTGAGCGAGAACTCGACCAAGGCAGACATCCAGGCCGTGACGCAGATGATCAAGGGCGCATGGGGCAAGGCCAAGGAAGCCATCAAGAACAGCATCAGCATGGCCGCAGGAGCGCGCATCGGCGGAATCATCACGCAGATGCAGCACTTGCAGGACAAGTTCGACCGTATCATCGCCCAGCTGAAGGCAAAGGGCAAGGATACGAGTTCGGCTGAAGCAAAGAAGGCAGACTTCCAGGCAAAGCTCGCGGCAGCGACCGACGCGCAGCAGTCCGCGCAGACCTTGTTCGCAAGCAAGGACATGCAGGGCGCGACGGCGAAGCTGAAGGAAGCCCACGCAGACCTCCAGGCAGCACAGGATATCCTGAAGGGTATCGTGCAGGAGATCCGCGGCATCGGCGGCGGCAAGGAACTCGATTCGGAATCCTCGGCATCGGCCCAGGAGTCCGAGAACGACACCGGCAACGACACAAGCGAGGGTGAGACGGCATAAAGTTTATATGCCGCACCCTACCATGGAGGAACACTCATGAGAAAGACACTTGTGTTTGCCGCAGTGCTTGCCGTGCTCCTGCTCGCAGGATGCGCGCAGAAGGCGATGACGACCTCATCGTCTTCCGCAGCCGCAGTTCCCGCAGCGGGCGCCGATCAGGCAGTCAATGCCGTCGGCAACGATGTCAAGGACCTTGACTCGCTGAACACCGACCTGGACACGAGCGATTTGAACTCGCTCGACCAGGAGCTCAGCGACGTCGACAGCCTGGACATCAAGTAAGGCAAAGCATTTTATACTTTTTTCTTTTTTTTATTCTTTATGATTGAAATTGACGGCATGTTCGGCGAAGGCGGCGGGCAGATTCTCCGCACCGCGCTCGCGCTTTCTTCGTTGACCCAGCAAGGGTTTCACGTTTCCAACATCCGTGCGGGTCGTTCTGACCCGGGAATGCGAATGCAGCACCTGCACTGCGTCAAGGCATTGCAGAAGCTCACGGACGCGCAGGTCGAGGGTGCTACGCTCGGCTCGACCGAGATCACCTTCATTCCCGGACCGATCAAAGCAAAGCCGTTGTCCATCGATATTGAGACCGCTGGCTCCATCACGTTGGTCCTGCAGGCGGTTGTCTTGCCGTGCTGTTTTGCCGAGAAGCCTATCAAGATCGAGATTATCGGCGGAACCGACGTCGAATGGGCGACGCCCATTGATTATTTCCGCGAAGTCATCGTGCCGCAGCTGAAGCGCTGGGCAGACATTACCGTGACGGTCGAAAAGCGCGGCTATGCCCCCAAAGGAGGAGGCAAAGTTGTTGTTCGCATCAAGCCGAAGTTCACGCGCGATGCATTTCCTACTGCGCCTAAGCTGCAGCTTGCCGAACAATACCATTTGATGCACATCAAAGGCATCTCGCACGCGTCAAAGTCGCTCGAAGAAGCGCGCGTCGCAGAACGCCAAGCGCACGCGGCACAGCAAGCACTGGCGAAGTACAATTGTCCTGTCTCTATCCGCAGCGAATACGCGGAAACCGCGTCGCCTGGCTCGGGAATCACGGTCTGGGCCGTTTTTTCCAAAAATAAAGAAGACATTGACGTCGCCAATCCCATTATTCTTGGCGGCGACGCGCTCGGCGAGAAAGGAACACCTGCCGAAAGCATCGGTAAGGCAGCCGCGGATAGGCTTATTGCCGCAATCTCTTCAAAAGCCGCCGCAGACGCGCACCTCGCAGACAATCTCATCCCGTGGATGGGCTTGTTTCCTCCGAGCGCAGTGCGCGCAGAGAAAATAACACCCCACACGACGACGAATATCTACATGACGCAGAAGTTCTTGAAGGTCAAGTTCGACGTGAAAGAGAATCTTATAGCATCGCGAGCTTGATGCTGGTGCGCAGGTCCTTGATTTCGTAGGAGATCTGCTTGCGGTCGTTGTCGCTCAGCCTGCCTGCGGCCGATTCGAGATTGTCGAGAATCCTCAGCGCTTCGTTGACGTTGCCTGACTCGATGCTCCTGCGCGCGCCTTCAATCATCTGCTGCAATTCATCGCGGCCGCTGGACGACTCTGCGGAAAGATGAGCACTATGCGAACGCTCGTGCGAAGGCGATTCGCGGGCCAAGCGGCTTGCGCGCGCCGAGATGCGCACGGGCATGTGGCGCTCCAAGTGCTCTGCGTGCGCTGAAACATGCGACGCTTCGCGCATGATGTGCGTCGCGCCGTACTTCTTCGCCATGCTTTCCAGGCGGGAAACTTCGTGCTGGAGCCGCGCAGCCTCGCTGCGGAGCTTGGGAACGTCAATCTTGAGGCTCTTCGCCTTCTCTGCGGCCGCGAGAATCTTCGCCGCGGTCTTTTCCTGCTGGATAATCTTGGATTCGCGCTCGGCAAGCTCCTGCTTCGTCTGCTCGAGAATCTTCTGGTCGCGCTCGAGCTGGCGGATGCGCATGACCACCGCGCGCTCTTCCTTCGCGAGCAGCTTCTGGTCCTTGTCAAACTCCTTGATGACTGCGAGAATCTCCTTTTCCTTGTCGCGAAGAACCGCGACGTCGGACTTGACGAGCCGGTCGACTTCCTTCTTCTGCGTCTTGATGAATGTCAAATCGCTGGGGAACGCGGAAAGCTTGTCCTCCCATTCCTGCGACAGCGTCACGAGCTCTGCCTTGCGCTCGGCGACCGCGTCATCGAGCTTGCGGCGCTCTTCCTGCAATTCCTCGAGCGACGACTTGAGCGCGTTCTGGTGGTCGAGCCATTCCATCTCGCGCTTGAGCACGCTCTTCTCCTTGCGGTCGATTTCGGAGAGCTTCTCCTCGATTTCCTTGCGGTGCGAGTCCAGCTCGTGCTGGAGCATGATTAAGCGTTTCTCGATCTCGCGCATATCGGCGAGCTTGGTGTTGTTCTCCGCGATGAGCGTCCTCGCTTCGTCGACCGCGCGCTTCTTCTCGCTGACGGCCCGCTCGGCGTCCTGCTTGACGACTGAGGATTGTTCCACGATGCGCTTGGCGTGCGCGAGCTCGCGCAATTGCTCGGCAATCGTGCCCTCGCGCTGATTGACGTTCTTCTCGCGCAAGTTGGTCTGCAATGCCTTGCGCTGGAGCAGGTCGCGCGCCTTTTCCAATTCATTGCCTGCTGCGGCAAGACTGCGCGCTTGGACGGCGAGCTTCTCGTTTTCCCGGCGGCGGTGCGTCAGCTCGCGCTCGAGCTCTGCCCGCGCCGCGCGGATTTCATTGAGCCGCTGCTCTTCCTTGCCAATGTGCTCGGCGAGCTTGTTCCTGCGGGTTTCAACGTGTGATTCTGCGTGCTTGAGGGCGCGCTCCAATTGCTCTGCCCGTGCTTTGCGCTCTTCGACGACGTCCTCGCGCTGGAGCAACGCCTCTTCCTTCTCGCCGAGAAGCCTGCGCTTTTCCTGGAGCAATGCTTCCTGCTCCTTCGCGCCCTCCTCGAACGTGATGACCTTGTCTTCGCGCGAACGGAATCCTGATTCTGCGCGCTTGAATTCCATCAGGCGCTGCTCTGCCTGCGTTTCCAAGTCCTTGAGCATCTTTTGCTGCTGGAGAATGTGCTGGTCGAGCGCCGATGCAACCGCGGCCTTGCGCTGGAGCTCTTCGAGCAAGTGCTCGATTTTGCGCAGTTCGTGCTGCTTCTGGCGGAGCGTGAGTTCGAGATCTTCCTTTTTGGCCTGCAATTCCTGCGGAGAAGCCCTGCTAAACAGGCCAAACAGTGCTGCCGTGCCACCCCCTCGTGGCGGCGCTATCTTCACAACCATTCTCCCTTTTAAGGCGGACTTCCTTTAAGTATTTTTGTCGTTCCTTAACGATGAACACTCATTCAGGGGGGTGGACATGAGAACCATAAGCTTTTTAAGCAAACTACTTACCGAGGGTGTATGACTGACAAGCAAGCCGAACGCTGCAGTTCGTGCAAGACCGCGATTACCAACGTGCA